>JAPWTO010000026.1:0-13230 GCA_028276005.1 Acidilobus sp. | reverse complement strand
AGCACTATAGCGGCGGCGTTGCTCACGTTAAGGGCCGTGTACCTGGGCGACGCAGGTATTGTGCAGAGGAGGTCGCAGAGGGACAGCTCCTCCCTGGTCAGGCCGACGCTCTCCCTCCCGAGAACCAGCGCGACCCTTCCCCTCCTGGCGGCCTCCGCGGCTGCCTCCTCGGGCGTCACGGCCGTCCTGAGTACGTTCCTCGCCGAGCTCTCGTCGGAGGTGCATATGGAGAGGTCCACGTCCTTAAGCGCCTCGGAGAGGGAGGGGTACACGGCCACCTCGAGGAGCCTTGAGGAGCCCCTCGCCGCCCACCGAAGGGACTCGGCTATGCTGGCCTGCGGGGAGGCCAGGGCCAGCTCGTCAACCTCGAAGTTCTCCGCCAGCCTCGCCACGTAGCCCAGGTTTACTGGCCCCTCGGGGCCCACCATGATGAGCCTCAGCCACATCAGCCTCTCCCTAAAGCTCTATGTTGGCGTGCCTGTTCCTCATCTCGTCCTCCGTCACGTTAAGCCTCATCATCAGGTAGTAGATCACGCCGTCCAGGAGCAGCATGGCAGTGTCTTCGAACAGCGTTCCCAGGGGGGCGAGGGGCTCGTGAAGGCCAAGTATCTGCCTGGCGAAGTAGTCGTCCATCTTGCTGACCTTGGACCTGCCCGGGACCATCACGACAAGGTCTGCGAGCTGCCCAAGAGGGCTCTCGGGGTAGGTTGTTATGGCTATGACGTAGGCTCCCACCTTCTTGGCTGCGTCAGCGGCCTCGACTATGAGGCCCGTCCTGCCCGAGCCGGATATCGCGACTGCCACGTCGCCCCTTGATATGCTGGGGACTATGGTCTCGCCGAGCACATATGAGTTGAAGCCAAGGTGCAGGAGCCGCATGGCGAAAGCCTTGCCGACGAGGCCGCTCCTCCCTGCGCCCATGACGAGGACCTTCCCCTTCCTGTGATATAGGTCAACGAGGACCTCGGTCATACGATCGACCTGGCCCGCGTTGATGAGCTCTGAGGCCTTGGCGGCGAACTCCGCTATCTCCCTCATGGCCCTGAGGGCAGGATGCTCGGCCTCCAACTAGAGCTCCTATACTGACCTTTGGGACCCGAAACTTAAAGCTTATCCGTCCTCATGATGGAAAAGATTTTCCCCTCGCCCAGAACTATAATTAAGGCCCCGCCAGTCTCACGTTGTCCGAGACCCCTGAGGGGGATGAAGATGAAGGACAAACGGTAAGGCGGGGCACATAAAAGGAGGGTTGCCCAGAGCAGGTTGGAGGGCGCGAGAGTGAAGGGCAACGAGCACCCAGAGCCGCCCCGTGGGCTTATAGAGATCGAGGGCCTCGCCATGAACGGGCTGCTGGAGTCCTTTGAGCTGAAGGACTGCAAGAAGCCCAAGGGGTACAAGTACATAGAGGCCAGGTCGAAGGGCGGTCGAACCCTTAGGACCGGCTGCATGAGTGACGAGGATGCGAGGAGGCAGGCGGCCGTGCTTAACCTATATATTCGCCAATGGAGCTCCCTTATCGTCCAGGGCGGCGAGGGCCAGTGATGACTGGTATTACCACTGAGGGGTGAGGAGACTTGTCCCCCACTGAGGCCCTTCGGTGCGATGACGCTTCAGGAGGTCCCCCCGAGGTCGTCCTGGCCTCAAGGCTGATAAGGGGTATTAAGTCGGGGCTTGAGGCCTTCGTCCTCGACAAGAGGGAGGACAGCTATGACGCCCTGACGAGGATCCTTAACGCGTCAGGGGTCAGGGGGCTCCTGTTGGTCAAGGACCTAGGCCCCTATGTAGTGGTTTACCTGGACAGGGGAGCCCTCGAGAGGAGGTGCATGTATGAGAGGTGTTCAACGGCGCAGAACTCCTATGAGAGGAAGCTGTGCGCTAGGAAGTGCGTAACGGAGCTGCTCCCTGAGGTAATTAATGAGGTCAGCAGGAGCCTGTGCGAGGCTGCGCGGTCAATAAGGTCGTCCGTTAGTGGAGCCAGCTAAGGACTCTAGGCACTTGGCCAGGACGCTCGGAGCGCCATTGGTCCTCTGCAGGTCGATCAGGAGCTCACTTCCTAGGAGGTTAGCTATGGAAGGGTCCTTGGCAATAACGCTCAACAGATAGCCTCTCAGCGCCTCCCTTATTATGGAGCTCTTAGACAGACGGCACAGCGACGAAAGTCTGTCCAGGACAAGGAACTCCGGCGGAGATATCTTGGCGCTTATGGTTATTATCTTGGAGCCCTTGAGGTCTATTGTCATCAGCTCGTTGATAGCGTTGTTGGTCTCCTCGTTTTCGAGCACTGTGAAGACCCACTGCGCTTTGACATATGGGGTTAAATAAACCTAAACAGTCGTATGCGAGGCCTAAGACCTTATATCTCCAACCTTAGGCCGCTCTGCGCCACAGCTCTGCCCAGATCCTTTCAAGCGTGAAGGCCCTGTTAGAAAGCGTTGCTACCTTTGAGAAGCCCATCGAACTTAGACAGCTGTCCACGTCGAGCGTTGAGAGGGAGGACCTGACTATTACTACCCAGTTGCCGAGGTCTCCGGCTGACCGACACAGGACCTCGTGGCCTGCCTCCTCAGACCACGCTAGGTCTAGGAGTCCCTCGCAGGCCTTAACCTCGTTAGCCTCCGCAGGAAGGTAAGGCGGGTTTAGGATCACCAGGTCCCAGCGACCTCTTAGGCACCTCCCCCCGTTGCACTGAATCACCAGCGAGTCAGGCCCCAGCGTTAGCCTTGTAGCCTTGGCTGCGTAGGGCGAGAGGTCAACGGCAGCCACTAGAGAGGGGTTGAAGAGGGTCCTTGCGACGGCCGCCAGGACGCCTGTCCCTGAGCCCAGGTCCAACACGCTCTCGAACCTGTAGCCGAGGGCCCCAAGCCTCTCGAGCGCCTCCACGGCGATCCAGGTGTCGTCAGAGGGCTCGTATACGCAGGGGTCCCAGGCGAACCTAACTAGGCCCCTAGAGGTCAGGGCCTCGCGCCAGCTCTCGCAGCAAGCCATTTTGACGCTTCCACCAGCTCGTCAGGCGTCAGGTCCCTGACCCTTCTATTATTGTTGGCCGCCAGCAGGGCCGGCCCCTCGTCGCCGATGCACCTCTTAGCTACCTTAGCTAACAGCCTGTTCTTCTGGGAGAAGAGGCACCTGGTCAGGTCCTCAAGGGCTTCTCCTTCAGGTCCCCACTTCCTCCTCCTCTCCATGAGCACCAGGGCAGCGTTGACCTTCGGCCTGGGCCTGAACCACTCAGCGGGCATGTAGCCCTTAATTGTTGCCGAGAAGTAGGCCTGCGATATCACGCTCAGCCTGCCGTACTCCTCGCTTCCGGGCCTCGCGACTATCCTCTTGGCGACCTCCTTCTGACACCCCAGGACTAGCCACCTTACGTTGTTGTTCCTGGCGGCCGCCGCTATCATTCTTCCTACCAGGTAAAACGGGGCATTTGAGAACACTACAGGGGTCCTCGCTGAGGCCACGAAGAGGGCCCCGTCACCTATCACCACGGAGGAGTTCAGGGGGAGCCTGAGGCTGAGCCTCTTGGCCAACGACTCATCAACTTCAACGGCCACAAGCCTCCCTGCCAGCACTGAGGCCCTTAGCGTAAGCGCCCCTAGCCCTGGGCCGACCTCGAGGAAGTCGAGGCCCTTGAACCTCTCTAGAACCCCTAAGAATAGCTCCACTCCTCCTTCGTCAACGAGGAAGTGCTGGCCCAGCCTCCTTCGCCTGCTCACCTCTGACGCCCTGCAGGCCTCAGCACCGACAGGTAATCAAGGAAGGGGACTGAAGGGCTCTCTGGCTCAATGAAGAGGTTATATGTTGACTGGCCGCTGAGCTCCTCCACGACCTTGTCGGCGAGCACGTCAACTGGGTCGTCCTTGAGGAGCTTCTTTATCTCGTCAAAGCTCTGGAACGGCTTCCTCTCCCTCGTGTCAAGGATCGCCTTAAGGGTCTTCTTGCCGACCCCCCTCAGGAGCTCGATTGCGTGGAGCCTGATGTTGATGGGGGCTGCCTTATTGAAGAAATCAACGAACTCCTTCTCCCGCGACCTTATTATGACCTTGACGGCGTCCTTAAGGTTCCTCTTAGCGAGCTCTGTCAGGTCAGAGAACCTCAGGGGGCTCTTAGGCGCCGCCAGCAGCTTAGGGGGCAGGCCCTTTGACTCCGCCACCTTGCTGAGCTCGGCTGAGGAGCCGAGCAGCTCCACCTCATCACCCAAGGCTATCCTAAGCAGGTCAAGGACCCTCTGCTCAACGTGCTGAAGGGGCGTGCAGGCCTTCTTGCCGGTCTCCTCAAGGCATACGAGGGAGACCTCCAGCTTCCTGGTCCTCCTACCAGTCGGGTCAAGCGGCTCCTCTATTGGCATCAGGGACTCCTTAACCACCGTTACCTCCTCAAGGGGCTCCACCCTCTGAAGAGGGATGCCGTCAAGCAGGGTGAACCTGTTAAGGCCTATCGCCTGGGCAACAGTCCTGCTTCTGTGCCATCTATGGGGGTCTAGGTAGTAGCCCCCCTCTATGTAGTCAAGTACTATGGCCCTTCTCTCGACAGCAGTGACGTCTATTGGCTCCCTCCTCGGGGGACCTCTACTCGTCATCTTGGCTCTCTCCTACCCTTTGAGACTGTCTTCGCGGCCTAAATTTAGTAGTGCCCTCCTCGGGGGGCCCTAATGCAATCAGTTCAAGGTAGTAGTAAGACAGATAAATTCTCAAGGGATACGGGTCCTAGAGCGATCAATGAGCGAGCAGCAAAGCGGAAGGAGACGTATGGAGCTGCCGAAGAAGAAGGAGGACCTGGAGAAGATAGTTGAGGAAGTAGAGGAGAGGGAGCACGAGCACTATCATGAGCACGAGCACGTTCATGAACACGTCCATGAGGAGATAGAGGACGTGGTCTCCGTCCTCGAGCTGCTTGTGGACTCCCTTAACGCTAACTACAAGTCATTAGAGTCCACGGTCAAGGTCCACTCCGATGAGATAGTGAGGCTCTACAAAGTCCTAGCCAAGGTAGTTGAGGCCTGCGGGGCCTCCAGCGAGGAGGAGAAGGTCAAGGCCCTAAGGGAAGCCCTCTCAATATTATCTGCAAGCTGACTCAAGGACTCTTCACAGTCTCTTGTCTATCACCGTGAACTCCCTGCTCCTGATCTTCATTATGCCGTAGAAGAACCCAAGACCCTCTATCAGCCAGAACGCCGGTATTGTAAATATGTAAATTAGTTTCTTAGACTTGAGGGCCCCATAGGCGTAAACTCCCCAGTATACAATGCCTGTCACCAGGCCAACTATGAGTATCAGAGCGGAGTTCGTCAAGGGCAGGAGGGCCCATAGAGCTATCAGGCCCAAGGTCCTCATGAAGGACTTAACTAACGTCGCAACCCTCATACTAGCCGGGACCTTTGGCAGGCTCTCCAGTATGCCTGAGTGCCACCTCCCTCTCTGCTTAACGAGGTCCCTTAGGGAGTTAGGACTTAGCACGCTGACCCTTGTCCTGCTCTGCCAGGTCCTCCCTCCTGCCCTGACAATCTTTGAAGCCAGGACGTAATCCTCGACCTTGCTTGGCTCATTGAAGGCGCCTATCTTCAGGAGGAAGTCCCCTCTGACTCCAAGGAGCTCGCCGTGCATGCCGACAAGCGGCCTCTTAAGGAGCCCCGTGAAGAACCTGAAGAACGACAGGTCGTCAACGAGCCTAGCGAGGTCAATTATGTAGGCTAGGTGTGAACGGCCTCTCCTTGGCACCAGGACCGGGTTAAAGGCCACGTAACCCTTTTGCTCATAAAAAGGTATTTCATAGAGGAAATGATCATCAAGGACCAGGTTATCATCATCAAGGAAGACGTACCATGCGTCAGGCCTTTTGGCGACATAGTTTTCAACAAAGTACCTCAGGGCCCTTCCCTTACCAAAAAGGTCAGGGCGGTATTTCCTGGGAACAACTACAAGTCTCACCCAGCTCAGTTTCTCGAGCTCCCGCTGAAGTGGCGCCCCTTCATCAACTACTAAGTAGATGGGCACCCCCAGGAACCTGTTGTGGTGAAGGGCCGAGAACAACGACTCTCTGACTTTCTCGTTGGCCACGGAGGGTATCACAAGGACTACGTTAGAGGCCTTTCTCGGGGACCTCTTGGTGTTATATGCGGCAATGGCGACGACTAAAACGAACAGATAAATGCTTAGGATAGTCCAGTCAGTTACGGCAGCGGCCTCTGTGTATCCGCTGTGCGGAAGAGCCAGGGTCTCTTGAAGGCCCGTCAGCTGTAACGGAACCTCGCCCAAGTAGCTCCCTAGTTAGCTAGCGTTAGCACTATAATAAGCTGAAAGGCCTTAGGTTACTTAAAGAGGTAGAACGTTGGTCATCATGTCCTCTTAGGCGTACTCCCTCCACGTGTACCCACACTTTGTGCACCTGTAGAACCTTGTTGGGGGCTCATCGGCTGCCCTCGTCTGCATCATCCAGACAAGGACCTCGTCGTTGCCGCACCTCGGACATCTGACGCTCCCCTTCAGCACCTGGGCGGTAGGCGGTGGGGCCATGGCGTCCACAACCACTATCTTCTCCTTGGGCGTGTGGAGGACCCTGTGGGTATGGCTCAGCCCGTTCCTGGACTGGGGCTGTAGCTCCTCCCTGTACCCGCACTTGGGGCATTCGAGGTACGCCTTGCCATTTATGACCCTTGGTCTCATCAGCGTCCCGCACCTCGGGCAGAACTTTGGCCCCTGGGCCAAGCCCCCTACACCTTTAGCTTCCATATGGTTTTTGTCACAGGTTAAATACCTTCTTAACGTATAGGGAGATCACTTCAGCTCAAGGGAGGCCCTCCTCAGGGCGTCCTCAAGCTCCTTAATGCTGACGCCCGCCTTGAGCCTACCCGAGGCTATATTCTCATGCCCTCCAACGTCCTCTACCACCCCCATCGTGTAAAGCCTCTCCACCAACTTTATGGCATTACCCTGTGACCCCCTAACTATGAGTATCGAGGACCCGTCCTCCTTTGTGACGAGAAGGGCTGTAGTCATCTTGGTGATCTTGTAAATTGAGGAGGCCAGGGCCGAGGCGCCGCTCTTATTCCACTTACCCCTTGCGTCAACGAACTTGACAAAGCCCACGGTCCTTGCTTCCATGGCCAACTCCCTCGCCACATCCTTTATCTCGGCATCGCTCTCCCTGGACACCTGGAGGCCGTGGGTCACAATGTCCTCGCCTTGACCTATAGGGGATTGATCAAAGGGGAGGATGCTAGAGGCCCACCTGACGTACCTTCTCCACAGGTCTGGGTCCTTGTTCTGATTGATGTTTTTAGATATCGATGCGGCGACCTTTATCATGCCCTCGGAGGGGCTTCTGTCCCTCCTGGCGAGCCAGCCGCTGCCGCCCTCAAGGACGGCGACGCTTGCCACCAGCTCCTTCAGCCTTGGCGTGAGCCTAACTCCAATGCTCTCCAGGAAAGCCTTGACAAGGGACGACGTAGGGGACAACCCAACGAACGTCTCAACGTTAAACCTCTCCTCCAGGTACGAGACTTTGTCAAGCGTTGACTTATGGTGATCAAAGTAGTAGACCTTAGGCTTGCAAGAGCCTTTAAGTAACGCTTCAAGGCCTATCTCAACGTCCTGGGTGAAGGGTATGTCAAGGATTATGACATAGTCCCAGCAGCCGTTTGAAACTACCGAGCTGAAAGTCCTGGGCCCCGCAGGCCTGAGCTCTACTTTAGCCTTGCCCTTCACGGGGAAGACGCCCAGTACCTCCTGGGCGTAAACTATCTCGGCAGACGCGACGACGCCGTCCGCGTCCCAGTCACCTATTATCAGTACCTTTGTTGCGCTGCCTTGCTGCATGGGGTCCTTAGGCTCCTTCTTTATCATAGTCTACGCCACTTAATAGTTTTTTATTAACATATGTCAACGACCTTTGTTACAGATGGGCTTGAGCAGGTAAACCTCCCCGTCGCTGGCCCTGACGCTCATGGCAAGCCCTTCGTCATATGCCATGGCAACAACAGCTGCTATAAGGGAGTCCACCTCGTCCTTTACCCTAGGCTTATCACGTATAGTGAGGCCGACGGCTTCAGCCAGGTCAGCGTAGCCGCTGCAGCGGCTTGACTTCAGGGCCGACAGCGGGTGCGTCTCGATGACCTTGGTGCCGGCCTCTGAGAGCCTGGAGGAGATAACGAGGGCCCTCCTGTAGAGGGCCTTCATTGAAGGCCAGGCGGCCGGGAGCACCTTATACCCTATCCTAAGGAGGGCCCTGTCAACGTCCCTGTGCCATCCACGTCTAGGCTGGCTGAGGGGCGAGTCTATGGCCACTATTGAGGCGTTCTTTAGCGCACTGACGATCTCTTCATCAGTCCTGTAAAGGCCTGTCGTGACGAAGCCTGAAGCTATGACCGCTACTGCGCTGGCCCTGTTGGGGCTCGCGGTGAGGTCAAGGCCCCCGTAGGGCCCGCTCAAGGCACCAGCCTCTCGGGGTCCCTCGGCAGCAGCCTGGCCTCCCTAACGTTCTCCAGCCCCAGGAACTGCTTCACTATCCTCTCCAGGCCCAGGCCGGCCCCTCCGTGAGGTGGAGCGCCGTGCTTGAAGAAGTTAAGGTAGAACTGGAACTTGCCGGGGTCTAGTCCCTTGTCCCTCAGGTTCTTCAGAAGGTGGTCGTACCTGTGCTCCCTCTGGCTCCCAGTGGCTATCTCGAGCCCTCTGAACAGCAGGTCAAAGCCATGGGTCCAGTCCTCATCTCCCTCCTTCCTCATAGTGTAGAACGGCCTGATCTTCCAGGGGTACTCGGTAACAAAGACGAAGTCGCTGTCGTACTCCTCGCGTGCATAGTCGCCTAGGAGCCTCTCTGCCTGAGGGTCCAGGTCCTCGCCAGGCGGGAGCTCCTTCTTGTACCTCTCGCGGAGGATCTCATAGGCCTGCCTCATGGTGATCCTTGGGACCCTACTGGGTACCCTGACTGAGAGGTCGAAGAACTCCCTAACGCCCCTCAGCTCCTCAGCCGTCTGGGCCTCAGAGGCGAGCCTCCTGAAGAACCCCTCAAGCTCGCTCATGACGTCCTCGGGGCCCTCTATGAAGCCCATCTCTACGTCAAGGCCGTGGAACTCGGTGAGGTGCTTCACTGTGTGGTGCGACTCGGCCCTGAAAACGGGGCCTACCTCAAAGACCCTCTCAAGGCCTGCTATCACGGCCATCTGCTTATAGAACTGAGGGCTCTGGGCCAGGTACGCCTCCTTTCCAAAGTATATGACTGGGAAGACCTCAGCCCCTCCCTCGGTGCCCGCTGCGACTATTTTGGGCGTGAACACCTCGACAAAGCCCCTCCCCCTGAAGTGCTCTCTGAACATGTGGGCTACCCATGACTCAAAGACGAAGATCGCCGAGACCTTCCTGTTCCTTACGTCAAGCCATCTGTAGTCAAGCCTTACGCTTAGCTGTGCTTCCAGGCTTGTAGCGGGCTCGAGTGGTAACGGTTCAACAGGCTTAGATAAGGGCTGGACCCTAGTGGCGTGAAGTTCGTACTTGAGCTTGCTAGGCCCCTCTGACAGGGTGCCCTCAAAGCAGGCCACGCTCTCCTTTACCAGCTGGTACGAGGCTTCTATGGAGTCCTGGGGCGTAAGCCCCTTCTTCACAACTACCTGCATGACGCCTGTCCTGTCCCTCACCAGGATGAACCTCACGCCTCCGAGGTCCCTTATGTTGTCAACCCAGCCGCACACCCTGACCTGACTGCCAACGAGCTTACCGGCTTCACTATAGATGTCGGCTATGAACCTGTCCTTAAGCAATGGAGGCCCCTAGCTCTGCTGGGAACGGGGCTTTAAAACGCTGGGCCCCTTATAGACTGTAGCGCTCTTACGTAACTACTAGTCGTTTTTAATCACCTCTAAATACCGTTTTGACACGGGTTGCTTTTATGTAGTATTACCGAAGCGGTTTTCATTGGCGACCCCCTACCTGATGACGGGCGCTGCTCACGAGGGTGGGAGCGATAAAAGCGGATGGGAGGGCAGTGGTGTTCCCCTCGACCAGCCCCAATGAGTTAAGGGTGACTGTGTATGACCCCTTAAGAGGGGTGTCCGTGGCGGAGTTAGAAGTAAGGGGAAGTTACGCCACGGGTAAACACTAGGTTGAGTGTAGGATTTTTATAGCAGGACATAATGAAAAGGTAAGGGGGCTGGTAATGCCTTCCTCCAAGCTCATGAAGGCATCCGAGGCAGTTGAGCTAGTTAAGGACGGTGACGAGCTGACCATAAGCGGCATGACGTTCTTTAGGAACCCTATGATGTTTATAGCGGCGCTCCTGAAGGGAGGCCGCAAGGGGCTTTCCTTTGTTGACAGGGAGCCTGGCTTTGGGCTTGACGTCTTGGTGGCAGGAGGCGTCCTCTCAAGGGTCAGGGCAGCCATGGCTACGTTTGAGCACTACGGTCTCTCGCCGAGCGTCAGAAGGGCTGCCGAGAAGGGCGAGGTGGAGTACATAGAGGACACCTGTGGGGCCGTCATAGCTGGCCTGAGGGCTGGGGCACAGGGGGTCCCCTTCATGCCCGTGAGGGGGATCATAGGGTCTGACCTGCTGCCGCTTCATGAGAAGCGGGGCAGCTGGAAGGTAATAAAGGACCCATTCAACGGCGAGGATATAGTCGTCGTTAAGGCCATAGAGCCTGACGTCGCAGTCATACATGTCCAGGTCAGCGACGAGTACGGCAACGCGCTGATAAGGGGGCCAAGGTATGAGGACGAGCTTAAGATAAGGGCCTCCAAAAGGGTCGTAATCACCGCAGAGAAGGTAGTCCCCAGCGATGTTATGAGGGAAGTAGCGAAGAACGAGGGCGCGGCCTTATCGGCGTCCTCTGTTCACGTGACGGCCGTCGTTAAGGCTCCTGGGGGCGCCTGGCCAACGGGTGTCTATGGGCTTTACGAGCCTGACTATGCAGCCGTAAAGGAGTACTATGAAATGGCTAAGGCAGGAAGGGCCTACGAGTGGATAGCCTCAAGGCTCCTGACGAGGTGGTCTCTATGACATCATCAAGGCCCACTGACCTGATGATAAAGTGTATGGCGTCATTCGTTGAAGACGGTGACTACGCCTATCACGGCCTTGATAGCGCCCTCCCCGTGTTGGCCATGGTCTATGCAGCAAGGTACCTGAGGAGGGACTTCACCTGGCATAGCGTCGCTGAGCCCTTCATGCCTGACCCGTCAAGGGTCGTCCTCAGGCCATCAACAGGCGACACCTCCCTAGAGCCTGAGCCCCTTGGCTTCCTGACGACCATAGACGCCTTTGACGTAGCGGCAAAGGGCCGTATGGACCTCATGTTCTTTGGGGCCGCCCAGGTTGACGAGGAGGGCAACATAAACCTAACTGCTATAGGCAGCTACGAGAGGCCTAAGGTAAAGCTTCCAGGCGGCGCCGCGACGGCCTACCTGTTCCCGCTGGTGAGGAAAATAGTCGTGTGGGCGAGGCACGAGAGGAGGGTCCTAGTGCCAAGGGTCGACTTCGTCACGGGCAGCGGCAGGGCGAGAATAGAGAGGGGGCTTAAGCACTACCTATGCACTAACAGGGCGCTCATAGAGTTCACCAGGGAAGGGCCAGTCCTCAGGGCCGTTCTATCGGGCTTCACAATCGACGACGTTTTACAGGGCTCATCAATGAGAATTCTCGTGCCAGGCCGCGTAGACACCATAACCCCCTTGTCTGATGAGGAGCTCAGGGTGATAGAGCAGGCGGACCCCGAGGGGCTCAGGTACGAGGAGGGCTACGGCTAGGCGTAAAAGTGGCTTCGAAGGAGAACTCCCTGGTCTCGCCTGGCCTAATTATTACAAGGCCTAGGCCGTTATGGAAGGCATCAGGTGCTCCGCTCATGGGCTCTACTGCGACGGCTCCCTTGACCCCAGTGTAGACCTGGAAGAACTTCATGTTGTCGCTCTTGATTGATGTGATCCCAAGCTCGCTCTTGAGCTCAACGCGGCCGCTCTGTATAAGGAAGCAGTCATCGTATTCGCCGTCCTTGCCGAAGGAGTAGGACGCGAGCCTGCCTGTCGGTATTTTGTTCTCACTCTCGCAGCGAAGGGCTGCCCCCTCAGGGGTAAGCATCCATTGTCCAGCTACCGCGAAGTATGGGTGCCAGCCCACGACGAGGGGCGCGTTTCTCTTGCCAACGTTTGTGAAAGTGGCCGTAGCCCTAAGTGAGCCCATGACCTCATACTTGACCTTGACCAGGAGCTCAGTGGGGTACCCCGCGTGCCTTAACGTGGCCCTGAGGACTACGTGTCTCTCGTCCATGTCCTCGGCCTCAAAGGGCTCCGTTAGGAGGAGCCCATGAATGGCGTGTCCCTCGCTGTTCCTTGGTAGCTCATACCTGACGTCCTCGAACTCGTAGGACGCTCCCCTGACCCTGTTGGCGTAGGGCGCCAGGAATGCCATCCCTGCCTTCGTTGGCCTTGAAGGGTCCCCTTTGGTTATCCATTCAACGCCCGTGATGTCATAGACTACAGCAACGTAAGCGCCCGCTTCATGCACCTCAACGACAAGGTTTCCGTCTGACAGGGCTATCAAGTCGGGTCAAGGTTTTTACCCTGGCAGAGAATAAAAGCAGGGCGATGAGGAAAACTTACCCGTCTTAGCCTTGGTGCTGAGGGGACAGGGTTTCCGAGCCCTCCTTTAGGGCTATAGCCTTCCTCCTGAGTAAGGTCGCGGGTTGAAGCCCGCAAGGATACTGATAGTTGACGGCTATAATGACGAGCCCGGGGGCCTTGGAGTCCCTCCCTACATTGACGTATATCCGCGCTACATAGCTGGGGCCGCCTGGGCCGCGAGAAAGGACGTCACTGTTCATTACGTCGCGGTCGACGAGTACAGATCAAGTCCGCTGTGGCTAATGAGGAGCACGACCTATGACGTCATGGTCTTCATAGCAGGCGTCGTCGTTCCAGGCAAGTACATAGGGGGCAGGCCGGCAGAGGCCCCCGAACTGGCCCGGTGGGCCTCAGCTATAGAGGGCCCCCTCAAGGTGTTGGTGGGCCCAGCTGCCAGGTGGGGCATGGGTCTCCTTGGCGGCACGAGCGGCTTCCCTCCGTCGTTCTTCAAGGGGAGGGGCTTTGACGTACTAGTCACCGGCGACCCAGAGGAGTACGTCTATGAGCTGGTCCTTGAGGGCGAGGAGAGGGCTGACCCAAGGAGGGTGAGGGAGGACTACACTAAGGTTGACAGGTTTGCGGTGCTAGGGGCCAGGATAGTGCGATATCATCCTAACTACGGGAAGAACCTGATAGC
>JAPWTO010000025.1:0-13510 GCA_028276005.1 Acidilobus sp. | reverse complement strand
ACTCGTAGCCCTCCTTGAGGACCCTCCTGACGAGCTCGTAGTCCCCCTCGGCCACTATGCGGCCCCTGTTAAGGACATACGCTCTGTCAGGCCTCACGAAGTCCGCTATGCTGGCCTGGTGAGTTATTACGAGGACGCCCACCCCTGACCTCTTCATCTCGGCTATGGCCTCACCTATGACCTTTATGCCGTCAATGTCCAGGCCGCTGTCCGGCTCGTCGAAGATGGCGTACCTTGGGCTCATGGCTAGGACCTGCAGGACCTCGGACCTCTTCCGCTCTCCCCCGCTGAAGCTTACGTTCACCTCCCTCTCGAACATCTCGTCATTTAGCCCCAGCTGCCTGGCCTTGGCCTTGGCCCATGAGAGGAACCTGGGGTCAACGTAGCTCAGGTCAAAGCCCTTGACCCTTATGGCGTTTATCACGTTCAGGAGGTAGCTGAGCCTCACGCCAGGCACCTCAACAGGCGACTGGAAGGCGAGGGCGAGCCCCTTGAGGGCCCTTTCATAGGCTGGCAGCCCGGTCAGGTCAATCCCATCGAGCTCTATTGAGCCCTTTGTGACCTTGTACCTGGGGTGACCCATAACTGCGTAGGCCAGCGTGGTCTTGCCACTGCCGTTGGGGCCCATTAAGACTGCGGCCTCGCCCCTCTCAACCCTCAGGGTTACTCCCCTCAGCACCTCCTTGCCCTCAACCTCTACGTGAAGATCGTTGACGCTCAATGGCATCTCTAAGGCCCACGTCTTTAACGCAGTTAAAGTTTAAAAGCACGTGTCCAGTACAAACGGATGAAAGGCCCTGTGAACCTCGGGCTCGGCACATAACTGCCTTGAGGGGCAGTCTTTAACCGTATCGAATAAATAATTATACAAATCCTTTTAAGGCACCGTAAAGCGATATATCAGCAGAAAAGGCATAGGTGGTGTCAGGCTTGCGGGGCTATAAGGTAGTCCTAACGGCTGAAGGCGCCACCGCAAGCGACACGCTGGGGGCGAGCGTCGCTGGCTTCATAAGCGCCCTGCCCGACGCCTACATAAAGCCCGTCATAAGGAAGCTCTACTTCCGGGTCCTCTCCAAGGACGGCAGGGCCCTGAGGGCCCCCTACGGCCTCGCCAAGGTGGAGGCCTCGCTAGTGCAGAGCGGCGTCGTCAGCAGGGACGACGTAGTTATAGCCAGCCCCTACGAGCTTGAGAAGGCCATAGGATCTGAGACGAAGGTCCTGGGAATTTACGTCATGGACCCCCTCGGCCTCAGCTTTGGGAGCGGCATAACATACTGGATACTCAGGCTCGCAGGCCTCCCCTACAGGGGCATTCCGTTCATAGCGAGGTCGTTCCTTGACGTGATAACGCACCCGGCCGTGAAGGCCCACAGGGGCCACCTCAAGGTAGTTGTCGGGGGGCCGGCCACGTGGCAGCTTACTGATACGGGTTACCACAGGAAGCTCGGCATAGACTTGGTCTACGAGGGCGAGTTCGAGAGCCTTGGCCCTTCAGTCTTCAGGAGGCTCCTGGCCGGTGAAAGCCTGCCCCCCGTGATATCGGCTCCGCCGGCCAAAATTGAGGACGTGCCAACCATACTGACTCCCTCAAATGGGGGAATAGTAGAGGTCACGAGGGGCTGTGGCAGGGGCTGCACGTTCTGCACGCCTAACTTAAGCGGCGCCATAAAGTCGTTCCCCTTCGAGGGCCACATAGAGAAGGAGATGAGGCTCAACATAGAGGTCGGCAAGATGAAGGACATAAACTTGCACAGCGACGAGTTCTTCAGGTACGGGGCTAAGGGAATAGAGCCAGACCCTGACAAGGTGGTGGAGCTGACCAGGAAGGCCTACAGGCTGGTCAAGTCCTATGGTGATGACTACACTATATCAACGGACTTCACTACCGCAGCGGTCGTAGTCTACAAGCCCAAGATGGTTGAGGAGGTGGCCCAGTACATAAATGAGGGGAGAAGGTGGACGTTCATAGAGATGGGCATAGAGACGGGCTCACCTAGGCTGATAAGGAGGCTCATGCCGGGCAAGCCCCTGCCCTTCAAGCCAGAGCAGTACCCCGAGATAGTTGAGGAGGGCATAGGTATACTTAACGACAACAGGTGGGTCGTGGTCGGGACTATGATAGTTAACCTGCCAGGTGAGACCGAGGACGACGTGATCAAGGACCTCGAGCTCCTGGACAGGATAAAGCGCCTCAGGGTCATAACGTTCCCGCTGCCCTTCATACCCATGGGCGCGCTCAGGAGAACTTACTTCACCCTGCTTGACAGGATGATGCTGGACCCAGTGAGGGGTGAGTTCATAGCGAGGGCCCTGGAGAAGGCCTTCAGCGAGGCCGCCAGGGATATGGACCTGGTCGTGGATAAGATGGAGAACCCGTTCTATAAGGTCGTAGTCAACTGGCTGGGCGAGAGGCTCGCCAACATGCTTGCTGAGAGGTACAGGGAGGCATTGAGAGAGCTGGCTTCCAGGCGGCTCAAGCCCTACGAGCCCCAGGCTGAGACCGCCCTCAGGATATCGACGGTCAAGCCCTAACGTTATAAAGGAGCAAGGCCTGCCGTCCTAGGGTTACAACGTGGTTCGTATAAATGAGGACATGGTCAGGAAGGTGGCTGACGTCGCAAGGCTCCTCTACGCGAGGGGCCTCGTTCAGGTCAAGGGGGGCAACGTCAGCCTTTACGACAGGTCCGAGGGGCTCCTGTACATAACGCCGACCGGTGTCCCGAGGCACACGATCAGGGAAGACGATATAGCTATCATGAAGATTGACGGCACGGTCCTGGTAGGCACCCCTAGCAGCGAGTACAGGCTCCACCTGTCCATCTACAGGTCCATTGATGAGGCCATCGCGGTGGTCCACGCCCACCCAGCTGACGTAATAGCCCTCTACGAGGCGGGCCTCAGGCTATCGACTGACGTAATGACTGAGGCGTCTATAAGGGTCGGCTGCGTGACCGACGTGCCTTCCCTGACCCCAGGCTCAGAGGAGCTGGCTTCTGCCACTGCAGAGGCGCTTAAGGCTAGCGGCTGCAGGGCCGCCGTCCTAAGAAAGCACGGCGTCGTGACCTACTCCGCCCGCGACGTTTATGAGGCCCTGGACGCCGCTGAGGCCCTAGCTGACGCGGCCAGGGTTATCCTGTTCTCACGCCTCATAGATAGGTGAGCTCAGCCTCCAGGGGTCCCGTGATACACGGCGTCCCTCCACACGGCGTCCCATATCTCCTGCTCGCTCAGGGTTATGTTCTTGATCAGCGCCGTGTAAACCTGCCTGAGGACTGCATGGTGGAAGCTTTCATCCCTTAGGAGCATGTCAACGAGGAAGGAGAGGGCTGGGTCGTTCTTTATTAGGTCATCCGACTTGAGCCTATTGAGCTCCTCTATGCTCTCAGACTCCATGCTTATGTGCTTCTCTATGTCCTTCAGCACGGAGGCTGACTCAGCCTCATCTATGAGGTTTGGGTTGAGCAGGAGGGCCGCCATGGTCTCGTAGATCTTAGAGTGCTTGACTGAGTCCTGGGACACGGCATCTATTATTAACCTCACGACGGGGTTCATCGAGCGGCTGGCGGTGTTGTTAAGGAGCTGGGCGTACTCAAGCTCCCTCTTGGCCTCCTGCCTGAAGTACTCAGCCAGCTCCCTTCTCTTAAGGTGCTCTGAGACCGCCATTTCCCCTTACGCCTCTCAGCAGTCCACCTTACAGGTATAAAAAGGAGCACAAAAAACCGATGATACCACGAAGGGGGCCCTGACTTGAGGCTTGTGGACTTTCATGAGGACATAGGGTACTGGTACGCCAGAGGGCTTGACTTCGAGTCAGGGAGCGCGCCCTCAACCCTTGAGAAGCTGAGGGCCTTGGACGACGTGATAGTCGTTGGTGTGATATTCCCCGCTACCGGCAGGCTCAGGTATGACCTTACACTCAGCACGCTGCTCTCAGAGCTCAAGTACTTCCTTAGGCTTGAGAGGGAGGGTAAAGTCAAGATAGTGAGGACCAAGGATGACCTGTCCGTGAAGGGGGTCAAGGTCCTGATTGGCGTTGAGGGCACTGACGCCCTGACCGAGCCTAACGACCTGCTGTGGCTGTTCAACGCCGGGGTCAGGGTCGTTGGGCTCACGTGGAACTACAGCACCAGGTTTGCGGCGTCCTGTATGTCAAAGAACGACTACGGGCTCACCGACCTGGGCGAGGAGCTAGTGAAGCTGGCCAATGACCTTGGAGTTATAATAGACGTCTCCCACGCCTCTCAGAGGGCCGCCCTGGAGGCTGCGACCCTCAGCAGGAGGCCCGTTATAGCCTCTCACAGCAACGCCAAGGGCCTGAAGGAACACGCACGTAACCTCGACGACGAAGTGATAAAGGCCATAGCCGACAGGGGCGGCGTTATTGGTATCACGTCGATACCTGACACCCTTCCATCAAATGACGTCAATGGGATCGCCAGGGTGGCCCACTACATAGGTGAAAGGTTCGGATGGGAGCACGTGGCCCTGGGCACGGACTTCCTTGGCCTTGAGAGGTACCCGGAGGGCTTCTCTGACCTGTCTCATATACAGGCGCTCGCGAACCTCCTTGGGTCACACGCAGACCTGGTCCTGTGGCACAACGCCTACAGGGTCTTTCGGGAGGTCCTGCCGGCCTGACAAAATGATGACAAGTCTCGCCCTTCAGGGCGGGGAGGAGGCCAGCCTAGTTTACCTTCAGGGTTTTAGCCTCACAGGGCCCAGCCTTAACGGACCTTGAGGAACCCTAAGGCTAAGGGGGCGAGGGCCGAGAACGAGCTGGCGAACATCCTGTGGGAGGAGGGGTTCGCCGTGGTCAGGGGGCCCTCGAGCGGAGGGGGCTCGAAGAAGAGGTTCCAGCCCGACCTGGTCGCCGTAAGGGAAGGGGCTGTCGTAGCGATCGAGGTCAAGGCCAGGTCTGACGAGGGCCCCATCTACATAGAGGCTGAGCAGGTCCTTGGCCTGGCCGAGTTCGCCAGGAGGGCCGGCGGGAGGGCCTTCATAGCCTACAGGGCCAAGGGGGGCGAGTGGAGGTTTCACCCGGTTGAGGGGCTTCAGCCGACGGGCTCCTCGTTCAAGGTCGAAGACCCCCTTAAGGGCCTGAGGCTCAGGGACTTCCTGGAGCTCATCCTGAGGAGACACAAGGACCTCTCTGATTACATGCAGGACGGAGCCGTTAAGTCATAGCTTGTTAAATACGTTCCCGGCCTAATACTTAACAACAGCTGAGGCCCCTTAATTCGTGAGAGGGAGAGCCTGTTGTCCAAGCAGGTAGAGTGTCAGTATGAGGAAGGGCCTCTGGGCAGGAGGATCGTAGTTCCTAAGGGCCTTGATAACGTCATAGTTGACGTAACTAACATAAGCGGCGTCGACCCCACCGGGAAGGCCACAATATACCGCGGCTACACCATTGACGACATAGGTGAGCACGCCGACTTCTACGAGGCCGCCTTCCTTTTACACTATGGCCATCTGCCTAACGAGAGCGAGTACAAGGAGTTCAAGAACAGGCTCGACTCCTACAGGTCCCAGATACCTGAGAAGCTCATAGACGCCCTCAAGCTGGTCCCGGCCACCCACCCAATGTACTACGCCCAGTTCGCCTACAACCTTATGGGCCAGTTCTTCGCCCCCGAGTGGCCCCAGAAGGCATCCCCCGAGTTCCTCGAGGAGCACGCCATGAGGCTGATAGCCCTCACGCCCTTCATATTCGCCGCCGCCTGGCACCTCCCAAGGGACGGCGTCCTGCTGAGGCCTGACCCCAGCCTGCCTCACGCTAAGGACGCGCTCAGGATGATCCTAGGCCGCATGCCAACAGACACGGAGGCCAGGGCCTTCGAGGCGACCCTCGTGCTTTACATGGACCACGGCTTCAACGCAAGCGCCTTCACCGTCAGGGTCGCGGCCAGCACGCTGACTGACATCTACAGCGCTGCCGCCGCTGGCGTGGCCTCCCTGAAGGGGCCGCTCCACGGAGGCGCCAACGAGCAGGCCATAAAGTGGCTGCTTGAGGCCAAGGCGCAGGCAGAGAGCAAGGGCGTGCCCTTCGACCAGTACGTTGAGCAGTACATCCTTGACAAGCTTGCCAAGAAGGAGCTGATCATGGGCTTCGGGCACAGGATTTACAAGATACATGACCCGAGAACCGACGTCGCTAAGAAGTTCATACTGCAGTTCAAGGACGGCGAGATGTGGGTCAAGGTGCTCGCTAAGGCTGAGGAAGTGATGTGGAGGGAGAGGAAGCTGCCGGCCAACATAGACCTCTACACGGGAGTGCTGTACTATCAGCTCAACATCCCGGTCCCGATGTACACGCCCATATTCGCCATGGGCAGGATAGTTGGCTGGACGGCCCACTACATAGAGCAGTTCCTCAACAATAGGATCATAAGGCCTGACGAGAAGTACGTGGGGCCCACAGGCCTCAAGTACGTTCCTATGGACCAGAGGAAGTAATTTTTAATAAATTATTTTATTTTTAATAGTTCTCTAGCACCCTCAGGCTAACGGCCATCCCTATAGTGACGAAGACCACTGCTACGCCGAGCAGTATAGCCCAGTTCTCAACTATGTTAAAGCTGTGTAGGCCAAGCAAGTTATACCTAACTATGTCAACAGTGTAGGTTATTGGGTTGAACTTGGCTATGTCCTGTAGCCACGAGGGCATCTGACTCAGCGGGAAGAGGGCCGGCGAGGCGAACATCAGGGGCAGGTTTACCAGGTTAACTATAGAGAACATTATCTCCTGGTTGTCAACGGAGAACCCTATGGCCTCGAACATGCTTATGAAAGAGATGCTCAGCAGGGCTATGGCGACCCCTGCCTCGACGAAGTTCAGGGCGTTGAAGTGGAGGCTAAATCCCAGAGCTATAGCTATCACCAGGAGAACGGCCTCGTAGAAGAACGTCCTTATCAGTGTGGCCACCATCTTGGCAAAGAATATGCTTGACCTAGGGGCCGGCGTCATCCTGAGCCTGTTCATGCTGCCCAGCCTCTTCTCAAACACTATGTTGACGCCCCCGAAGACTGCCTGGAAGAAGGCGAAGACAACAAGCATGCCAGTGGTGAGGTAGGAGAAGTAGTCAGTGGTCCCAAACAGCCTGAGCAGCGTCTGGTCGACGTACTGCTTGACTATGGCAGGGTTGATGGCCTGTACGCCTGCGGCTGAGAACATGTTGACGAAGTTCAGGCTCTTGCCGAACAAGGCAAGCCAGGCCACGGGGGTTACTAGGGATATGAAAAATGACCCCCTCCTGCCCACCCACTTCTTGAGCTCCCTCTCCACGAGCACTGCAGTCTCCCTTATCATGATCTCACCGCCCTCATCAGCCTCCTGAACTTAAAGGCGTCAAAGGACTCCTCCTCCCTGAGCCCGTGGCCCGTCAGCTCCAGGAACACCTCCTCCAGGTTCGGCCTCACCACCCTCAGCTCAGCAACGTCGAAGTTCGAGAGCAGCTTTATGATCTGTGGCATGGCCTCAGCTGAGGACTCCACCTTTATGACAACATACCCGTCCATCTCCTTCACTTCGTTGAACTCCCTTGAGAGGACCTCAAGGGCCTTCGCGACCTCAGCGTCGTTCTTGAGCTTAACGTAGACCCTGTCCCCCTTAACCTTGGCCTCCAGGTCCTCTGGCGTCCCTTCGGCCACTATATGGCCATGATCTATTATAGCCACCCTGTTGGAAAGCTCCTCGGCCTCCTCCATGTAGTGGGTGGTCAGTATTATCGTGACTCCCTCCTTCTTCAGCGCCCTCACCAGGTCCCATATGTGTCTCCTGCCCTGTACGTCAAGCCCTACCGTGGGCTCGTCCAGGAAGAGGACCTTTGGGTCGTGTACTATGCTCATTGCTATCTCAAGCCTCCTCCTCATGCCGCCGCTGTAGTACATCACCCTTCTCTTGGCGGCGTCCTCAAGCTCCATGAACTTTATAGCGTCCCAGGCCCTCTCCTCTGCCTCCTTGCCCCTGTACCCGTGAAGCCTAGCCATCAGGAAGACGTTGTCAAAGCCCGTGAGCTCGTCATCCGCTGTGAGGTCCTGTGGCACGACCCCTATGACCTTCCTCACCTTAGTCCTCTCCCTCACTACGCTGTAGCCCTCCACGAACGCGTCTCCCTCGGTTGGCATCCTGAGGGTTGCCAGCATCGATATAGTGGTGGTCTTGCCCGCCCCGTTAGGGCCCAGCAGTGAGTAGATCTCGCCCCTGTAGACCTTGAAACTCACGTGATCGACTGCCAGCAGGCTCCCGTACCTCTTCGTTAAGCCCCTGACGTCTATTGAGACCTCGCTCAACAGCTGCCACCAGGGGGTCCTTCTTTTAGGAAGTTATATATCTTTCTTCAATATTTAGCGTTGCTAATCTTCAGCCTCCTGTAGAGCTGGGCAGCCTCCGTCAGGTGTTTCCTGCCGATCCTCATGTGCTCACCCATCTCAACAAGTATCTCCAGACCCGCTATGACGGACTCCACAACCGCGTGAGACTGATATATTCTCCTGATCTCGTCCTCTCCCCCCATGTATAACATCATCGCCGGTGGCCTCGAGGTGTCGTAAACGACTATCTCGGCCACCTGCTTAGGCTCTATCCGGGCCTCAGGGAGGCCTGCCAGGCTCCTAAGCCTCCTGCTCTTCTCAAGGACGTCACCGAGGCTTTCGAGCGTGTAACCGCCCTTGCCCGTTAGCACCAGCGCCCTCTCGTCGCCATCGATAACGTCTCCGCTGGGGCAGCCCTCGCCCCCTATCGTTACCAGGCCCCTCAGTATGGGCTGAACAGAGTAGGGCTCGCCGCATGAGGGCCTGGCAGCGCCATAGAAGCCCCCTATCCTCCTCGCGAGCTCCAGCGGGAGCGTCGGGGAGAGACTCTCAACGAACACCGTCGTGACCCCCGAGAGGTGAAGCTCGTAGACGCCGGGAAGCGACGCCGTGAAGAGGTCCCTGTCGCTGAGGCTGCTGTAGAAGCTCATCCTTCTCTGTATGTTAGGCCTGCTGAACCTTATGGGGTAGGCCGCCACGTCGGCCACGGCCGTTAGGCCTGGGACCACGACCCTGCCCTCGCCGCCAAGTATCAGCGTGGCTCCCTGTATCTCCTCAGACGCCGGCTGGGGGCCCACCTCCCTTATAACACCGTCCTCTATGTAGACGTAGGCATCCCTTATGAGCTCCTTTCCCGTGTACACGGCCGAAGCGTTTATCAGCACTGAGAGGGTCAAGACTTAGCCCAGGCTTCTCTCTGCTACAGGGCTTTTTAACACCCTTTCGGCAGGAGCCCCGCTTATAATGACAAAGATACTTCAAGGCCTGTCCTTAACCTTTTACTAAAAGCTAATAAAAAATAATGAAATTTCTGCGAAAATGAGAAGTACACAGGGCAACCAATGATGGCAGGGCAACCCTAGGTGAGCGGTGAACCGAACAGGGTCTACGTGGCTGACCCCGATGCTGTCATAGACGGCACGCTGAGGAAGCTGCTTGAGTCGGGTAAGCTCATGGGAAAGGTGCTCGTGCCGAAGGGCCTGATAAGCTACCTCTACTCAGAGGCCAGGGCCGGAAGGAGCATAGGCTTCACAGGCCTTGACGAGGCCTCAAAGGTCTTTGGGGCCCCTGGAGGCCAGGTAGAGCTTGACGAGTCCATTACGCTGAGCAGTTACGAGAGCCTCAAGGAGGCCGTCAGGGACAGGGCCCGAAGGATAGGGGCCGTCCTAATTACAAGTGACCCTATTCAGGCCATGGCGGCCAAGTCAATAGGCGTTGAAGTCATGTACACTGGGACCCCTAGGGAGGGGAGACTGAAGATAGAGGACTACTTCAACGAGAAGACTATGAGCGTACACCTCAAGGAGAACGCCGTCCCTCTCGCCAAGGTGGGCAGGCCTGGGAGCTGGATCTTCGTGAAGCTCTCCGAAGCCGCCCTTACGAGGGCCGAGATCATGGAGATGGCAAGAGAGATCATGGAGAGGGCCCTCACAACGGGCGAGGGCTTCATAGAGATAGACCGAGCCGGGTCGACCATAGTTCAGCTGCGCGACTACAGGATAATCATAACCAGGCCCCCTCTGAGCGACGGCTGGGAGATAACAGCGACGAGACCCATAGCGAAGCTCAGGCTTGAGGACTACAACCTTCACCCCAAGCTGATGGAAAGGCTTCTCTCCAGGGCCGAGGGCATATTGATAAGCGGGGCCCCTGGAGCGGGCAAGACTACGTTCGCCCAGGCCCTGGCGGAGTTCTACGCGTCGAAGGGGAAGGTCGTCAAGACCATAGAGTCGCCCAGAGACATGAGGCTGCCGCCCTCCATTACCCAGTACTCCAAGAGCTACGCCGACCTGAGGGAACTTCATGACATCCTTCTCCTGTCAAGGCCTGACTACACGGTCTTCGACGAGATGAGGGACGATGACGACTTCAAGCTTTACGTGGACCTGAGGCTCGCAGGCATCGGCATGATAGGCGTCGTCCATGCCACAAGCCCTATAGACGCTATTCAGAGGCTTGCGACAAGGGTCGAGCTCGGCATGATACCAAGCATAGTTGATACGACCATATTCATAGAGGCAGGTCAGGTCAGCAAGGTCTACGAGCTGAGCATAACGGTTAAGCTGCCCACAGGCCTCAGGGAGGAGGAGCTCGCGAGGCCTGTTGTTGAGGTGAAGGACTTCATAACTGGGGACCTTGAGTACGAGCTGTACACCTTTGGAGAGCAGGTAATGGTCGTGCCCGTTAGCGCCAGGGAAGGTCGGGCTGATTTAGCTAGTAAGGTAGCCAAGATAATCCCAGGCGCAGAGGCTGAGATCAAGGAGGGGGCCCTAGTGGTCAGGCTCCCAAGGAAGGCCAACCTGACCTCACGCAAGGTCAAGGCGCTGAAGAAGCTGGCCCAGGACGAGGGCCTTGACCTCAGGTTCGTGCCGAAGGGCTGACGCCACTTAATAATTAAATGGGAAGCCCTTCCTCGCTCTGAAGGGCCAGAGGGTGGAGGCAGAGCTCTTCGAGAGGTTCTCAAGGCAGGTCCTCCTTAAGGGGATCGGACAGGAGGGCATGAAGAGGATCAGGGACTCAAGGGTCGCTGTCATAGGCTGCGGAGCCCTCGGCTCAGCCGAGGCCGAGCTGCTCGCTAGGGCCGGCGTTGGCTTCCTGAGGGTTGTTGACAGGGACGTGGTCGACTACACGAACATCCACAGGACCCACATGGTTGGCGAGAGGGAGGCCGAGGAGGGGAAGCCCAAGGCCCTGGCCTGTCAGGAGGGCGTGAAGGACATAGATGGCTCCATAAGGGTGGAGGCCGTAATAGATGACGTAGACAGCGATAACGTGGAGGACCTCGTAAGGGACGTCGACATAGTGCTTGACGGCACCGATAACCTTGAGACCAGGTTCCTCGTAAACGAGGCCGCCGTGAAGATAGGAAAGCCCTGGGTCTACGCAGGGGTCAACGGGTGGTACGGCACTGTCATGTTCATAAGCCCAAGGAAAGGTCCATGCCTTAGGTGCTTCATGAGCCCAGAGATGGCCCAGAACACTTCCTGTGACATAATTCCAACCATCGGGACCGTGACTACCATTACCGGTTCCGTGGCCGCAGGGCTCGCGCTCAGGTACCTGGCCGGCGACGAGCCGGAGCCAGGGGAGCTGATACTGATAGACGGGCGGCTCATGAACATAGAGAAGATATCCGTTAAGAGAGACCCCCACTGCCCTGTCTGCGGGCTCGGCAGGTTCGAGATGCTCTCAAGGAGGCCCTCCTACGGTGTTGTCAGGCTTTGTGGCTCCAATGCGTTCAAGGTAAGGCTTGACAGGTCGATCAACCTAGAGGAGGCCGTGAGGGCGCTTGAGAGGGCTAATGAGCTGGTTATGGCAAGGTCTGGCTGGGCGAGGGTTCTGACCAAGGAGGGGGCCTCCGTGACCATAGTAGGCAGGCTGGTCATTATAGAGAACGCTAAGGACGAGACGGCCGCTGCACAGGTCTACAACAAGCTTATGAGGGCGGTAGGCCTGTCCAGCATGTGAAGGCCCATGTGGAGGCTTACGTGCCCGAGGTGTGGGTTTAAGGGGGAGGAGGGCAGGTATTACCCCTTCTGCCCTAGGTGCGGGGGGGCCCTGGAGCTGGAGGGTGAGCTGCCTAAGTATGGGAGGCTGCTGGGCGAGGGGAACACCCCTCTCGTCTACAGGAGGACCAGGCTCGGCGTCCTCGGCTTCAAGCTCGAGTACCTGAACCCCTCGGGGAGCTTTAAGGACAGGGGGACCTCGGTCAGCCTCCAGCTGGCAAGGGACCTAGGGTACAGGTGCACTGTTGAGGACTCGAGCGGCAACTCAGGCATCTCGACTGCCACATACGCAGCCTACCTAGGCCTTGAGGCCACTATAGCGGTGCCCGCCTCAGCTCCCCAGGGCAAAAAGGAAGTCCTGAGGTCGCTTGGGGCTAACGTTATTGAGCTGCCCACAAGGGAGGAGGCCGCCAGGTTCGCCGAGGGCCTCTCATCAAGGTGCTTCTATGTGTCTCACTCAAGAAGCGCCGTCTTCCTTGAAGGCATGAAGTCCGCCGGTCAGGAGCTGCCTGAGGACGTGAGGTCAGTTATAGTGCCCTCGGCCAGCTTCTCCCTGCTGCTTGGAATATGGAGAGGCGCGAGGGGCAGGGTGAGGCTTTACGCTGTTCAGGGCTCCTCTAATCCCTCCCTAGCCAAGTACCTGAAGCCGTTAGCCGTAGGCAGGTCCTTAGAGTCAAGGCTAGCTGACGGCCTCGTCCTTAGGGATGCCCCCAGGGCCCCCGAGGCCGCTAAGGCTGTAGGCGAGAGCGGGGGCGGCCTCGTCGTTGTCTCCGACCCTGAGATAGCTGAGGCTACAAAGGAGCTCTGGAGGATGGGCTTCATGGCAGAGCCCACCTCGGCGACAGCCTACGCTGCGGCAAGGCTGCTCAGGGAAGCAGGAGTTGACGTCGAGAGGACTGTGCTGATGTTGACAGGCAACGGCCTGAAGCTTTACGACCTTGTCTCTAGGCTGTAACGCACCTCCTCCTGAGCTCCTCGACGCATGCCTCGACGCAGGCCCTGAAGTCCTCAGGTCCCACGGACTTCTCGGCGCAGGAGTCCCTGCAGACCTCAACAACGTGCTCCCTGACGAAGGGGTCGCACTTCATCTGCGAGCCCAAAGGCCTTTCACTCGGCTATCCTGCCCATGGACTCTAGCTGCTTAGCAACGTCGTCGAGCTTGAGCCTGAGGAGCGTCGACCTTCTTATGTAGCCCGTTCTCTTGTCCCACCCAAAGGCGTCATATGCCTCGTCGATCAGCCCCTCAGGGTTCTCGACCTTCAGGCCCTTGGCCGGCCCTGAGAGTATGGGCGTCACCATGCGCTTCGGGAGCCTGTCGTGCTCCCTGGTAAGCCCTTCCCTAATGTTGAATGCCTTCTTCAGCTGCCACGTCCTCTCGCCGGCCTCCAGTATCTCCTGGGGGCTCACCTGGATCCCCGTGAGCGTGGTGTAGAGCTTTGCCAGCCTCCTGGGGCTCAGGACGCCGCTCTCCGGGG
>JAPWTO010000024.1:0-13797 GCA_028276005.1 Acidilobus sp. | reverse complement strand
GACGTCATCGCTTATAGTGCTGCCCAAGAGCGAGACCGTCTACATGGGAGGAGCCATCTGGAGCCCCATAACATCGCTTAACCCGTTCTCACCTTCCAACAGCCAGCTCGGCGACTACCTGCAGAGCATGGTCTACCTGCCCCTGTTCCTCTTCTCACCCGTCACCGGCGACCTTTACCCTGCCCTGGGGGAGAACCTCACCGTGACCTCAGTCACAGTGCCCGCCTCCCTGGTCCACGGGCCATGAGGAGGTGACATAAACCAAACTTTTATTTTAATCTTTTTTAATTTTAAATTGGGTCTAAGTTTTTGCAAGGCCTGGACCTCTCCTGGAAAGCCGGAAGGCAGTACTAAGGTGAATGACCCGTGGCCTTCACAGTAGTGGCCTGCGATGACGGCGAGGTCAGGAAGCTGGGGGGAGGGCTCACCACGGTGGCCTGCATCGCCTACAGGGAGCTCTGGCCCTTTGACGCCTCGCTGAGCCTCATAAGAGTCGACGGCCTTGACGCGACCTCCGTGCTCTCCGGCATGATATCACTTATGGCGAGGCCTCCCGGCGCCGTCCTCCTCGACTCCATAACAATAGGGGGCTTCAACGTAGTCTCCCTCCCAGGCCTCAGCAGGCTCACCGGCATGTCAGCCATAGTTGTCTACTCTTATGAGCCAAGCGTCGAGAGGCTTGAGGCCCCCCTGAGGCAGCACTTCGCCGACGCCGAGCTCAGGCTCAGGGCCCTCGCGCCCATAAGGGACGCCAGGAGGGTCATGACGAGGAGGGGGGAGCTCTACCTCGTTACCTGGGGCATTGAGCTCAGCGAGGCGGTTAAGATCGTTGAGGCCTACCAGTACTTCACCAAGGTCCCTGAGCCCATAAGGGTGGCCCACAGGCTCGCCTCAGAGGCCTCAAGGCTCATGGGCCTGCAGCAGGCCTGACCCTGTCCCTTAGGAAGCCCACGACAAGCTCCGTGAAGCCCCTCGGGTCGTCTAGGTAGCAGGCGTGCCTCCTGCCGAACCTGACAAGCTCCGCCGTGCCGACCCTGCTGAGCACGGCCTCCGCGTTCGATATGGGGGATACGTCGTCCTCTGAGCCCCAGACCAGAAGGACTGGCTTGCCCGAGAGGGCCTTGAACTGGGGCGCGTGTCTCTCAAGGCCCACAGCGCCTATCAGGACGAGGCCTAGGACCCTGTCAGGGTGGGCCAGGGCATAGGTGGCCACTGAGTAGCCCCCAAGGCTGGCCCCCAGGAGGACCCCCCTCTCGAAGCCTACCAGGGGGAGGAAGTCCTCGAGGAACTCCCTCCTGCCGCCGAACTGGTACCTGCCCTGCGGCGTCTCCCCCTGGCCCGGCGGGTCAACTGATATGGCCCTGAAGCCAGCCTCTGCGACAGCCTTGACGAGGCCCACCTCAACCCACGTCCTTGTGTTAAAGGAGGCCCCCGGCATCATCACGACGGGTAGGCCAGAGCCCTCCTCCACGTAGTGGACCCTCGTGCCCTTAACATCAACGTACCTGTCAGGCACCCTGGCCGCCCCCGCGTGGCCGAGGGCCTCAGGGCTAAATGCCTAGGCCCGCTTGGAGGACCTCATCCTGAGGCCTGGCCTCCTGACCCTGCCTACCGCGTGCCTGGTTATCTCAAGGTTGCAGGAGCCGTGTGACGTGCACCACTCCTCGCAGGCCTCCGCCAGCTCCCGCGACGCGTAAACCATTCCGCAGGCCTCGCAGACGAAGAACCTCGATCCGCCTATGGCTATCTCGAGCGTCTAAGTCACCTATGGGCCAATGATGACGAGGAGTTTTAAGCTTGAGCCTTAAGGGCTTTTATTCATAATTACTTTAATTTTCCTAATTATGCGAGTTAATACCTATAAGCCTGCCTCTTAATTATACTTAATGATGAGGCATGTACCTGGAGCTGCTGGACGTAGAGGACGAGGGGCTGGCTCCAAGGGCCTGGCTGGAGGCGGCTGAGCTGGCCACAGAGGGGAAGGCCCCAGCTGACTTGCTTAAGCAGAAGCTGGGGAGGCTCCTCTCCCTCCTTATGTCATCGGTTGCGCCCGCCAGGGTAATGGCGTGGAGGGCCGCTGCACTGCTCCTCAGGGCCGCCGTAGTTGAGCCGAAGGAGCTCGCTGAGCGAAAGGAGGGCCTCCTGGAGCTCCTGAGGTCCCGCGGGCCAACCCCTGGCATCTACGCTGACGCCTGGGAGGTCGCGGAGGCCCTGGCCGCAGCTGGCCTGCTGAGCGCCAAGGACCTCAGGCCGCTCAGCGGCCTGCTCTGGGACGTAGTGAGGAGGTCCTCTGGCCGCGAGAGGGAAAGGCTGGCCTCGATCGCTTCAAGGCTGGCCTCGTCCGGCCTCATTAGGGGGCCCAAGGCCAGGCTGCCCGTCCTAGCTGAGGAGGCCTATATACTCTGAGAGGTCCTCTGGAGCTCCTCCCAGATCCTCCTGGCAGAGCTAGTGCCTACCCTGAAGAGCCTCGGGTCAAGGGGCCTCCCGGAGGCCTCTAGGAGCTCCATGACCTGGGACATCGACCTTATACCACCCGCCGGCTTTATGCCTATGTTGGGGTTGTAGGCCTTGGAGAGCTCAGCCATGAGCCTCACGTTCTCGACCCTGGCGCCTACCTGGTTGCCCAGCGAGGAGGCGTAAGAAGGCTCCTCAAAGCCCGTGCTCGTCTTTATGAAGTCGGCCCCCGACAACATGACGACCCTGTAGAGGGCCTCCTTCTCAGCCCTCGTGGTGTAGGCGTCCTCAACTATCACCTTTATCACGGCCCCCTCGGCGTGGGCGACGGAGGCCAGCCTCCTGAGGTCCCTCTCGACGGCCTCAAGCCTGCCCGACTTGACGTAAGTTATGGGGGCAACCACGTCGACCTCCTCTACCCCCTTGTCAACAGCCCTCCTTATCGCCTCGGCCCTGACGTCGGTCGTGGACGCCCCGAAGGGGAAGTCTATGACCGTGCAGAGCCTCAGCCTGTGGCCGCCCTCGTCTATCAGGTGCCTCGCATAAGCTGCGTGGGCCATGTTGACGCAGACAGAGTAGCAGCCCATGGCGGCCGCCTCCTCGACGAGGGAGCGGACCTCGGCTAGCGTCGAGTAGGGCCTGAGGAGGGTCGAGTCTATGACCCCCATGACCTGGGAGGGCGCGTAGCCGCGAAGCCCATACGCCAAAATTTCTCCCCCGCTCAGCAGGTACAAAGGGGGATATTTTGGCTGACATAGTAAGCGAGCTGATAGGGGCCCTGGGCAGGGACAAGGTCTCAGCTGACCCGAATGTACTAAGGCTCTACTCAGCCGAGCCCGAGGGCCTCTCAGGGCCAGTAGAGGCCGTGGTCTTCCCTGAGAAGCCTGAGGACGTCTCCTCCCTGGCGTCGCTTGCCTACAGGCTAGAGTTCCCTATCTACCCCCAGGGCTCAGCGAGCAGCCTGAGCGGCAACGCCGTTCCTACCAGGAAGGGCGTGGTCATCAGCTTTGAGCGGATGAACAGGGTCAAGGAGGTCAGCCTCGTTGACAGCGTGGCAGTTGTTGAGCCAGGGGTGAGGATAGAGGAGCTGAACGTGCAGCTGGCCGAGGCCGGCTACATGTTCCCCGTCGACCCGGCGAGCCAGTCGGTGGCCACCGTAGGGGGCGCCATAGCCAACGGGGCTGGGGGTATGAGGGGGGCCAAGTACGGCACCATGAGGGACTGGGTGAACGGGCTTGAGGTCGTCCTAGTTGACGACCAGGGGACCAGGCTGAGGCTTGGCTGCAGGACAGTTAAGTGCAGGCAGGGCTACGACCTAGTGAGGCTCGTGGTGGGCAGCGAGGGCACCCTCGCCCTGGTCACCGAGGCTACCCTAAGGATAACGCCCCTCCCCGAGACGGTGGTCACGGCCCTGGCCTTCTTTGAGGGCCTCGAGGGGCTCGCCTCGGCCTACGTGGACCTCAAGTCGAGGAGGGTCCAGCCCTACATAGCTGAGTTCATGGACGCCCCGACCGTGAGGCTTGCCTCAGAGGGCCTTGACCTGCCCTTCGAGGCCAGGGGCGACATGTTCCTGGTAAGCCTTGAGAGCACGCCGGAGAGCGCGGAGAGACACGCCAAGTTCCTCGAGGAGCTTATGAGGTCTCACGGGGCGAGGGAGGTGAGGGTCACAGCTGAGCCCTCGGAGGCGGAGGAGCTCTTCAGGCTCAGGAGGAACCTCTTCCCCGCTCAGATATCCATGTTCAGGAGGCCCGGCAGGCCCCTGCTGCTCCTCATAGAGGACATAGTGGTGCCGCCCTCTAGGGTGCCCGAGGCCGTGAGGGCGCTGAGGGCGCTAGACAGCAAGTACGGAATTACTTCATCGCTTGGGGGCCACATAGGGGACGGCAACGTGCACCCCGCCATAGGCTTCGACCCCACAGACCCCGAGTCTACAAGGGTCGCGGCCGCGTGGTTCAACGACGTGGTTCAGGTGGCCCTCTTGCTTGGGGGAGCGGTGAGCGCGGAGCACGGCATAGGGTTGCTCAAGAGGGAGGCCCTGGCCAAGGCCTTAGGGGAGAGGCAGGTAGAGGTAATGAGGGCGATAAAGGCCGTCTTCGACCCCAAGGGGCTCCTGAACCCCGGTAAGCTGTTCTAAGCAAGGCCAAGAAGAGGGAAATAAAAAAGAAAAGGGGTCAAGTTCATGGGAACGTCCTGAAGGTCAGGGGGGCCATCTCGAGGAGCTGGAGGGCCTCAGGCAGGGCCTGCTGAGGCCAGGCGGGGGCCGACGAGGCGGTCGTAGAGGAGCTGGTAGTGGAGGCCGCCAGCAGGCTCACGGTGGCCTGGGCCGCCTCCTGGAGGGCCTGCATCGGGTTCGATATCTGCCCTGTCAGGTAGTCAAATATGTAGCTGTCAAACTCGCTGGTCCACGTGCCCGCCAGGGAGGTGAATATCGTCGGGTTCCCAGCGAAGGCGTGCTGAACTAGGTAGTAGGACTCGTTCAGCAGCTGCAGCATGTAGCTCGGCATGGACGTGTTGGCCAGGAGGATAGAGTAGGCCTGCCTGTTTATCGGGAAGAGGCCGAAGGTGTAGAACGACTGTACCTGCACCTGGGTCGACACTATGAGCTCTAGGAGCTGCATGGCCAGGTCCTTGTGCTGTGAGTACTTGCTTATGGCGAAGTACGTGGCGCCAGCCCCAGCGTACCCTCCTGGGGCAGGCGCGAACCTGAACATGGTCCTGTTCTGGGGCGTGAGCCACGCCATCTGTGACATGTAGGTGAAGCCGGCTGGCGCCTGCTCGCTGGCCAGCAGGCTCGGCGTGTTGTCAAATGAGACCGTCAGGACGCTCGGGTTTGGCTCATAGCTGACTAGGGACTTGTACATCTCAAGGGCCTGCACTCCAACGCTGTTGTTGAAGGAGGGTGGGGGGAACGAGTAAGGCCAGCCCTTCGGGTAGCAGCCCATGAACAGCGTCATGTAGCCTGGCAGCCCAGCAGGGTTGCCGCAGTTGAGGGTGGAGTTGTGCATGTAGTACCACTCGAAGACCAGCGGGAACGCCTCGTTCAGGTCGTAGGCAGGGTCGTCATATATCAGGACGCCGTACTTGGTTATGTTGTGCGAGGTGAAGAACTGGTCAACGTCGAGGACCTGGGTCCAGTTCTGCCAGGTCCATGGGTTGAGGCTGAAGTGATATTCGTTGTAGAACTCCTGCTGAAGCGTCGCGTTGTCGAAGTAATTGATGTTGTACCACATGACCAGCACGCTGGCCCAAGGCGCTATGCCGTAAAGCGTCGTCTGGCCCGTCTGCGGGTTGTAGTAGACGCCGCCGAAGTTCATGACAGTCATCACCAGGTTGCTGAGGTTGAAGGCCGACTCGTTGAGGGGCGAGAGGTACGGGAGTATGTTGGGGCCTGGGCCCTGGGTGTAGGTAACTATGTCATACTGGGAGCTCCCGGCCTCAAGGACCGTCATCTCTTTCTCGAGGTAGCTCGTGAACGGGTAGCTAAGGACCTGCACCTTCACGCCCGGGTGCTCCTGCTGGAAGAGCGGGACCACTATAGAGTTCAGGAGCTTCGCGGGAGAGCCCGCATATGTCACCACTGTTAGCGTTATGACCGAGGTGTTGGTCGGAGGCGGCGTCGTGGTGGTGGTCATAGTTGTCGTCATCGTGCTGGTGGTGGTCATAGTTGTCGTCATGGTAGGCGATGTCGTGGTTACGTGACGCATTGAGATATAGTAATAGGCTAGGCCGCCGGCGACGGCCACGACCACTATAACGATGACGACAGCTGCCAGGGCCGCTGTTGAGATTGAGGCCCTATTCAAACTGGGACCCGCTCAGCAGGAGGACCGCAGGAATTTTAGTGTTCCCAAGCATATACCTGAAATGGAGCTGTTCAGCCCTTACAGGTTAAGGGCTTGTAACTGCTTATAAGAGGTCAGCGCCATAGAGGCCTAAACCAACTTTTATTACCCTGTGTCCGCGTAAGCCCTCCGAATCACAGTGGACCCCCTGAACCTCATAATGTTGACCGTGGCCCTGAGCTCAAGCGGGGCCCTATCGCCCGGCCCCCTGACCATGGCCGCCGTCGTTGAGGGCGCGAGGGGCTCCTGGAGGGCCGGCCTCAAGGCGGCGACCGGCCACATGACCTTTGAGCTCCCTTACGTTGTGGCCATAGGGCTGGCCGCCTACGAGCTCAGGTACGCCCTCGATGACCCCGTGGTCAAGTACGCCCTGGCAGGCCTCATGGGGGCCTTCCTGGCCTACTTCTCAGCAGTGACGGCCCTCGACGGACTCAGGCTGGTAAGGGGCAGGGCCTCAGACGTGAAGGGGTTCACGAGGGCCCTCAGGGGGCCCTTCACCGCCGGCCTTGCGTTCACCGCCTTCAACCCGTTCTTCCTGCTGTGGTGGCTGACGGTCGGCCTTGTGCTGGTTGAGGCGGCCTCGGGGCTCGGGCTCCTGGCGGGCTACTCCATAATGTACCCGAGCCACGTGTGGATGGACTACGCCTGGCTGACGCTTATGGCCTTCCTCGGCGAGGGGGGCAGGAGGATGCTCAGGAGCAGGGGCTACGGGGCCCTCCTGATAGCCCTGGCAGCCCTCATGGCTGGGGTGGGGGCTTACGCCCTCACGGGCCTGGCCTAGCTGGGCGGCCTCCTCGTTATGAGGACCCCCTCTAGGGTCGGGACTATGGTGTACCTCCAGCCTGCCTTGACGAGGAGCTGGAAGGTCTCCGCAGGGGGAGGGGGCCTTATGGCGTTGTGGAACATTGCGAGCCCTCCAGGCGATAGCTTCCTCGTCAGCAGCTCGACGACCCTGGGGTAGAGCGACACCTGGACGTCTACGAAGGCCACGTCCACCCTGTCGTCCTCGGAGTCCTCGAGGACCTTCAGGGCGTCGCCCTGGACGAAGTTGACTGATACCCTCTCGAAGGCCACGTCCCTGTAGGCGGCCCTGGCGGCCTCAACCCTCTCGGGCCTTACCTCAACGGCCGTCAGCTCGCAGGGCCCCGAGCAGGCGTCCTCAAGGGCCTTCGCGAGCCACAGCGTTGAGTACCCCATGGCTGAGCCCAGGTCGTAGACCTTGAGCCCGCTCCTCCCGTGCGCGAAGGTGAAGAGGGCGGCGTATATGACGAGCCCGTCCTCGAAGTCTATCCTGCTTATGCCCGCGGAGTCCGAGTTGAGCCTGAGCCTGAGCTCGAAGTCCCTGAACTCGCTCTCCCTCACGCTAACGCCCTGGGCTGAGGGCAGGACGTCTTTTAAAAAGCTAAGGTTATTGCTCAACATAAAGGAGGGGCGTTTTTAACTCAAGGCCATGAACTGCCAGAACGACTTAGCGATGGCTCGCCTACATCTTTGCGAACCTCCTCACCAGGTACGTATGCCCCTGGAAATCCACCTTCGCGATCAGCCCCGCCTCAACTAGGCCCTCAATGATCCTCTCAGGCTCCTTAACGGCGCTCCCCAGCACCTTTAAGGCGTAGTCGTACCTCAGCGGGTGCACAGATACGGTGTTCAGCAGCCACGTCCCTGGGTCACCGTATGCCCTCTCCGGCGGCGGCTCCTGAGACGTTATCATCTCTGTCCTCCCGCTTCCCAGAACCTGCGAGAACGTTACGTACGCCCTGACCACCTCCTCCTCCGTGGCGGGCTCGGCGAAGGGCTCTGCAGGGGGCCTGACGGGCACAGCTATGTAGGCCTTAGCGGGGCTCAGCTGCCCTATGAACCTCGCCACGGCCTCCAGCTCCTCGCGCGAGGTGTTCAGGCCCCTGACCAGCATGGTCTCCGTGATTATGGTCCCCCTGAAGCTCCTGGAGAAGTCAACCATACCGTCAAGGACCCTCTCAAGCACTAAGCTCGGGTGGGGCCTGTTGACCAACCTCCACAGCCTCTCGGTGACGGCGTCGACCTTAAGCGACACGAGGTCAGCGTCCATGAGGTCTTCAGCTACCTCAGGCGCCCAGAGGAGGGAGGCGTTGGTCAACACTGCCACCCCCGCGCCCAGCTCCCCCTTCAGGGCCTCTATCTCCTTGCCTATGCACGCGTCTAACGTGGGCTCGCCGTCAGGGACGAAAGTTACGTAGTCAAGGGCGGGCCTCTGCTCCTGAACGAACTTCTTAACGTCATTAACTATCTCCCTCCAGTCAAAGAAGCACCTCCTCTCAACGCTCAGGTTGGTTGTCCTCCCAAGCTGACAATATATGCAGCTGTAGCTGCAGGTCTTGTAGGGGACGTTGTTCACTCCAAGGCTTAGGCCAAGCCTCCTGGACCTGACGGGGCCAAAGACGTACCTATACAAACACCTCGCCCTCGCGCTAACATAATCTGTTTAGGCAGTATCTATACCATCTACTTGCCGTTAACTATAGGTCTGAACCTCAGTCCGAGATCTTGCCCAACGGGTCCCCTCGATCCTCTACAAACATTAGCTATTATCTGAGAAAACGCTAAGAATATGGCCAGCTCTCTAACACAGCACAAGCAGGCATGACTATAGAGGACGTCGCCCATCGCCCCGCAGCGCTGCCCTAAACGCAATGTTGAACATGAAAGCCTTCGATGTCATGGCCTGCGCCCTCAACCATGACCTTGAGGGAAGGCCACAGCGTACTGTAGCCCTCGGCTTATGCTAACTGGCTGCGGCCTCTGCGCCAAAGCCCTTTCCTGAGGCCTCAGGCCGTGAAGCCTCTTCACAGCTCAGAGGTCGGGCTCGCAGCGGGAACGTTGTCTCCTCATCGGCCTGCGCATATGGTCCCCAGGAGGCCTATAACGCTGTTGGAAGCCTCAAACATTTAAAAGTCTGGAAGGCGTTCACAATTCGCGGTGGGCCCGTAGCTCAGCCAGGTAGAGCGGCGGGCTCCAGACCCGTAGGTCGGGGGTTCAAGTCCCTCCGGGCCCACCACATCCAGTCTTCCCATTTTGTGTGCAGGGCAGAGCTTTATCCTATGGATATGTTGGCGCTGGACGCTTATTACAGCGTGCTTTACGAGGATCGTGCCAGGGGCGTCGGTGAAATTATTTAGTACCGCTTGTTATTTTTGATCAATAGGCGTTTGATTGTGAGGTTGAGGAGACAATACGAGCTTGTTGAGCACTACTTTAGGGAATTTCAAAACAGGGTCCTGAGCGGTGGCGACAGGTTTTCGCTTGAGAGGTTAGGACAACTGGTCATTCAGTCGTTGCTGGACTTAGCGGCGATGCTTGCCGTCAGCGAGGCCGGTAGGAAGCCCGAGACCTACCGTGAACTGGCCCTTTGGCTCTCTAGGAAGCTTAGCCTAAGCGAGGAGCTTAGCAGGTTTCTTATGGGTTTAGCAGGCCTTAGAAACATACTGGTTCACGGCTATGCGGAAATAGATGTCTCAATGGAGATGGAGACGTTTAGGGAAATTGTCAATAAGTTACCTGCCGTACTCAATAGGTTGAGGGACGCGGCTGGTAATGACCCAGGTCCTGGCCTAGTCACTGACGCCCTAGGCAAAGTCTTCGTTAAGCACGGCGTCAAGTACGCGTTCCTCTTTGGCTCAAGGGCCAGGGCTGGCGCTGGCAGAGATTACGACATAGCCGTCGTCTTTGAGAGGAGGCCCAGTAACGCCCTTGAGCTAGGCCTGCTGATCGTCGACCTGGCCGAGGCGCTTGGCGTTCACGAGGACCTAATAGACCTGGTGGACCTCGACGCTGCACCGCTGGCCATAGTAAAGACAGTGATTGACGAGGGCAGGGTCTTACTAGGTGGCGATGAGGCCCTTGATCACCTGTGGCGTAAGTACCTGGCGTACCTGGACGCCAACGAGATGGAGCGCCTCATAGCCCAACGAGGAGGGAAAGAAACGAGGACGTAGTCAGGGCTAGGCCTCACTAAGCGTGAAGGACCTCTTCGCTATGAAGGCCCTCGTCTTAGGGCAGCGCTGCCTTCAAAGAGGAAACCGCATCAACGATGTGCAGACATCAGGGACTGCTCCTTGAGTCAAGGAAAGGACTCAAAAGGAGGTGGCAATATGTAAAGCGCGCCCATGTGCCCTCTTGCATACCTAAAAGTATAAAGTATTTATTTCTCTAGTTAGTTCCCTTAAAGGGCCCACCTATGGCCGAGGACCTGGGCATCAGGACTGACAGGGAGCTGAGGAGGGCCCTTGACAGAAGGCGCCTCCTCTTCCTCTCCATTGGCGAGATAATCGGGGCAGGCTGGCTCTTCGCCCCCCTCTACGCAGCCTCGTACGCCGGCGGCGCTGCCCTGCTGGCCTGGGTCATAGCGGGCGCCTTCGTCCTGCTCATAGCCTTCGCCAACGCCGAGATAGCCTCAGCCATACCGAAGTCAGGGGGCCTGGTGAGGTACCCCCACTACGCCTTCGGCGGGTTCGCGGGCTTCCTGACGGGCTGGGTCTACTTCCTCGCTATAACGGCCGTGCCCCCTACTGAGGCCCTGACAGCCACGCGGTACCTCTCCTTCTTCTTCCCGCAGCTTTACAACGCTACTACCGGCAAGCTCACGCCCCTTGGCTACCTTGTGGCCTACCTGTTCCTGGCGCTCTTCGCCTACGTCAACTACGTGGGGGTCAGGGCGGTCGGCGAGACCGTCTACGGGTTGGGCTGGTGGAAGCTGATCATACCTTCGCTTACGGCCATAATTATGATAGCCCTCGCCTTCGTCCCCTCCAACTTCACGGCTGGAGGGGGCTTCGTGCCCACGAGCGGCACTGCCCCCTACACGGGCTGGGCTGCCGTCTTCTACGCGATACCCTCAGCGGGCGTCATGTTCGCCTACCTGGGCTTCAGGCAGGCCATAGAGTACGGGGGGGAGGGCAAGGACCCGAGCAGGGACATCCCCTTCGCCGTTATCACGGCCATACTGATAGCCATGTCAATATACATACTGTTGGAGGTCGCCTTCATAGGGGCCATACACTGGAACGTCATAGGGGTTAACGAGGGCGCCTGGTCCGCCCTGAGGAAGTCATCAATATCAAAGGCACCCATAGCCCAGCTCTTCGAGTCCCTTAAGTACGTAGTCCCAGGCATGGCGGCCTTCATAGTGGCGTGGCTTATAGTGTTCCTGACAGACGCCGTAGTATCGCCGGCCGGCACGGGCTTCGTCTCAACGGGCGGCGCCACCAGGGCGCTGTACGGGATAGCAGCCGATGGGTACCTGCCCGGCTGGTTCCTGAGCCTGAGCAGGACAAGGATACCGAAGTGGGCGCTGCTGACCATTTTCATACTCGGCGCGCTCTACCTACTGCCATTCCCGACGTGGCAGTCGATAGTCTCCTTCACGACGGCCGGAAGGGTGCTCACCTACCTGGTCGTAGGGGGCATAGCGGTTCAGGCGCTCAGGATGACGGCCCCTGACCTCAACAGGTCCTTCAGGCTAAGCGCCGCAGCGGTACTGGCTCCGCTTGCGTCGGTGGCCGCCTCGCTGGTGATTTACTGGGCCGGCTTCGGCACTATCTCCAAGCTGTTCCTCGTGGCCTTCATAGGGCTGCCGATATACTTTGGTTACTATGCCTACAAGAGGCTGAAGGTCAGCCTAGGGCCCTCGCTGACGGTCGGCCTAGTGGACGCTGTCGCCGTTGTCCTGGCGTTCACATACCTTTACACCTCCACCAAGGGCCTTCACGAGCCCGCTGACCTGGCGCTCTGGGTCTACGTGCTGGTGGTGGCCGTTGTGACCTACGCCAGCGTCGCCCTCCTTTACAGGCTGGGCACTGAGTACATGAGGACGGAGCTGAGGGCTGGCCTGTGGCTGCCGACCTACATGTTCGTCATGACCGTACTCTCCTACTACGGGGTGTTTGGGCCGCGCAAGCTCATAGCGTTCCCGTGGGACACGGTGATAGCCATAGTCGTGACCCTGGCCTTCCACTACTGGGCAGTCTTCAGCGCCTTCAGGACGAAGGCCGTAGACCAGATCCTGGGAAAGGCCTGAGATACCCAATAAATTCCTTTTTTGGTTTTAGGCCTCTGCGCGGGAGCTCGTGGTACCGCTGAGGCGCTACAGGCCAGGCGACCTGGAGGCCCTGCTAAGGGTTGAGGAGGAGAGCTTCCCTCCTGGGCAGAGGTACAGCGAGCTGGTCTTCGAGTACCTCCTCTCCCTCCCGGACTCCGTTATTCTGCTGGCCGAGGAGGGAGGGGAGGTGATAGGCTACGTGGCCGGCTACATGGAGGGCAGGGGGGTAGGCCACGTGGCCTCCCTGGCCGTCAGGCCAGCCTTCAGGGGGAGGGGCGTAGGGAAGGGGCTCATGAAGGCACTTGAGGCCGAGCTGATGGCAAAGGGGGCAAGGAAGCTGAGGCTTGAGGTAAGGGAGTCCAACATGGTCGCCAGGAGGCTCTACGAGGGCCTGGGCTACAGGGTTGTGGCCAGGCTGCCCAAGTACTACGGGGACGAGGACGGGCTCCTCATGGTCAAGGAGCTCTAGGCCACCCTTATCCCCACCTCATCAGCTACCGCCTCAAGGTCCTCTATGAAGCCCCTGAGCGCCAGGACGGGAACCACTGCCACCCCCTCCACGAACCTGGGCAGGTCCTCCCTGAGCACCACCAGGGCCGGGACCAGGACGCTGGCCCTAGGTAGGCCCAGGGAGCCCCAGATCGAGGCGAGCCTCTGTGACCTAAGCCTGTGCCTCCTGGCGGCCTCGCCTACCCTCGAGGGGGAGCTCGACCTGTAGGACCACCTCTTGCAGTCGACGGCCACCGCAACCCTGCCCAAGGCCCCAACTACGTCAACCTCAAGGCCTCCCCTCCCGGGCAACCTGACGCTCCTGCTCACCGAGAAGCCGGCCTCCTGAAGGGCTGACGCCACCAGCGCCTCGAAGTCCCTCCAGTCCAGCCTCCTCGAGACCCTCTCCGGGTCGCCCCCGAGCCTTATGGCAGCAGCCGCCAGCTCGGCCCTTGACCTGACGCAGACTATGTCGTCCTTCAGCTCGATGGCGTTAGCTGAGGCCAGGGCCTCCAGGCTAGCTCTGGCCTGGACCTCGCTGAGCCCCAGGGTCTCGGCAACTGACCTAACGCTCGGGCAGCCTGAGGTCAAGAGCAGCGCCTCAGCGACCTGAGTTATGAAGGTCGGCTTCAGGCTGGCCAAAGGGCCTCCCAGTGCTTAAGCTAAGGAGGTAAAGGAGAAAAAGAGGAGGTAGGTTCTAGGCTCAGGCCATGCCGAAGACTGTCCTCGTGTAGGCGCTGACGTAGCCCCTCAGGAGGCCTCCCGTGAGCTGAGGCTGGTACCTAGGTACGACCCAGTACTTCATGAGGGGCAGGTATATGAGGCCTGAGACAGTGAACGAGAGCAGCCAGGAGCCGTCGAAGAGGGCCCAGTGGTAGGGCAGGGGAGCGTAGATCAGCACCGCCACTATGATGAACGTTATGAGGGCCGCCGGGT
>JAPWTO010000023.1:0-13882 GCA_028276005.1 Acidilobus sp. | reverse complement strand
CTGTAAGGCAACTGACCGCCCTTCTTAGGATCCTCGACCCTTATCAGGACGTTTCTGCCGTCGCTGAGGTGAAGCTCGAAGTGACCGCCCTTGACCGTTGTGACCCCCTCTACCCTCACCAACTTCAAGCTAGCCTCCTCCTTAGGTATCTCTACTAGGCGTAGGGTCCCTCTGGGATCTGGGAGAACCCTGTAGTAGGTCCCTATCTTCGGTACCTCAACAACGTCCATTATTCCAACGGGCCACTTATAATTCCTGACATACTTACCGTCAACCTTCACCTCACCCTGTGCTATGATCTTCCTGGCCTCCCTGTTGCTCTCAGCGAGCTTTAGGAGGTCCCTAACAACTAGCAGGAGCGGAAGGCTGCGATCTGACGGGTGCGGGCCTGGACTTGGTTTGACCGTCCATGGCCTCTCCTTCCTCGGGATCCTCTGAACTGGAGGCGCTGCAAGGGCCTTCATATGCCTCGAGCCGCCCATCCTAGCCATTACTTACCACCCTCCTGCTGAGCGCCCTGTTGCTGGGTCTGTAGGGCCTCTACCCTACCCCCACGGCGCTCTATTATTCTTCTCCGCCACTTGTCCTTCAGGTTAAGGTCGAGAATTAGGAGATTCCAGGGCCTGAACTTCACAAGGACCTCGGTGCCATCGGCCTTCTTCCTAGTTATGCCTTCGACCTTAACCCAGAGCCCCTTTAGATCAACCTCTGCCACCTTGCCGGTCTTACCCTTATGGTCCCCCTTCATTATCATGACTCTGTCCCCGACCACGACCGGCAGCGACCTAATTCCTAGCTTGTCCCTGAGCTCCCTGCTCAAGTGCGCTGAGGCCAGCTTATGTCTTAGGTGCAGGGGCGCGTTGTAAAAGGCCTTCCGCTGGACCTTAGGCTTAGGGCTCGCCAAGGCCTTCACCTCATATTATTATGGTCGCTAACTTCGCTATAGACGGCCACCTCTCGGCAGCCTCCCTTGCCACGGGTCCCCTTACTTCAGTTCCCTTAGGCGTGCCGTCCTGGTTTATGAGGACCACAGCGTTGTCATCAAACGAGACCCAGCTGCCGTCAGGCCTGCGGTAAGGTCTCTTCTGCCTTATAACAACGGCATAGCTTATCTGCTTCCTTATCTGCGGCGTGCCCTTCTTGACGGTAACTATCACGAGGTCCCCTGGGCCCGCTGCGGCAAGCCTTCTCACCCTGGTCTTGACACCAGGTACGTCAACGATCATGGCCTCCTTAGCCCCACTGTTGTCCGCAACGTCCACATAGCTGCCTACCTGAACGCCTGTGCTGACCCCGAAGCGAGACAACACTGCGGAGAACTTCTGCCTCTTGACCATTCCTTCACACCTCCACCTTGCCAAGCAGGACAAACTTCACGGTCTTTGACAGCGGCCTGGTCTCGCCGATTACGACCTTATCTCCTACCTTTACGCTTATGCAAGGCGGGACGTGAACGTGCTTACGCGTCCTCCTCCACTCATACCTCTTGTACTTACTGTCGTAGTGAAGGTAGTCATGCCTCACAACAGCGGTCTTGTTCGCCTTCAGCTTCTCAACCACTCCCTCCAGCAGAACCCCCCTGACCCTGAGGCTCCCGTGCCAAGGACAGTTAGGATCATCACAAGTAGTCGTAGGCAGCTTCACGCCAGGTATCTGAAGCGCCTTAACCTTACTAGGCGCTGGCATTTAGTGCCCCTCGCGTCCTCAGCCCTCGTTAGCCAAAGGAGTTATAAGGCTGTCGGAACAGGGTTCAAGAGCGCCTGGCCCTGCTCTCAGGCCTATTGATTACCCTGAAGCCCTCTAGCAGGACTCTCCTTCCGTTATCAAGCTCTAGGGCTAGTAGTGCGCCCTCCTTGAGGACCTTGACCTCCCTTGGTCTTCCGTTCTTAACCGTTCTCAGCGTTATTGTGCGGGAGGTCTCCCAGGTGATTACGCCTTCTAGGCCTTCTACCGTTGGGTCAGGGTGCCTTACAACTCTAGCCCTAAGCCCTATGAGAACCCTTCTGTCAATATTTCTTTCATCTATCTTCAACTGGCTTCACTCTTAGCGGCCTGCTGAGAAGAAGCTGTCTTCTCACGCATTATTGTCAATATCCTCGCTATGTTCTTTCTAACCTCCCTTACCCTCGCGGGCGACTCAAGAGCTCCTGCCGCTGCCTTCTGTCTCAGCGTCACCAGCTCCGCCCTCTGATCCTCTAATAACTTCCTGAGCTCAGCTACTTCCTTACCCCTGAGCTCGTCAGCGCGCAGCTTATGCTTAGGCACCCTTAGCCTCACCTCCTACTGGCTCCTCCACGGCACCCGCTACCTGGGCGCTGGAGGTGATCTCCTCGAGCTCCTTTACAGCGGCTTCGGCCTCCTCCTTGGGCTTTACCTTAATGTGAGGCTCTGCGGCCTCGGGCTCTACTATGAGTACCTCAACACCTATTATTCCGAGAGGCAGCCTGGCATGGGCTATAGCTCTATCCGTGTAAAGGTCAACAGTGTGACCGGTCTTTATGACCTTACCCATGTGATACTTCTCAAACCTGGCCCTCTCCCTCGTCAGCTTACCGCTTATAACCACCTCTACCCCTGCGGCCCCCGCCTCCATAATCCTCCTCATAGTAGCCATGGCGACCCTCCTGAAATGGTAGCCCATCTCCAGCGCTCTCGCTATCCTGAAGGCCTGGACCCTCGCATTCAGCTCCATGTTGTCAGGCTGGCTGACGCTTATCTGAACGTTCTCAAGCCCGAAGACCTTCTGGAACACCACCTGCAACTTCCTTATCGTGGCGCCCCTTCTGCCTATGATGAGGGCAGGCCTCTCAGCAAATATGTGAACCCTTGTGCCTAGGCCGCTCTGGACTATCTGGAGGCCCGCGTAGCCAGCTGTGTAGAAGTTCTGCGCTAGATACTCGTCAAGCTTGACCCTGACGAGCCCCTGCCTGAGGAAGTAATTCTTTATCCTCGACAAGGCTAACCCCTCTCCTCCACCACGACCTCCACGTGCGACCTGGTCTTCCTAATTATGTCAGCCCTTCCAAAGGCCCTTGGGTAGAGCCTCTTAAGGGTCAAGCCCTTGTGAACCCCCACATGGACTATGTAAAGCTTCTCAACGTCTAGGTTCTTGGTCTCAGCGTTGTTGGCGGCGTTCTCGAGCAGCTTTAACATGTAACTGGCGGCCTTGACTGGGTACTTGCCGATAGGCCACCCCCACCTGTCCGCGAGTCCCCTCCTGTGGGGCACCTTCTTGCTGGCGCTCCTGAACGGGACCGGCTCCTTCAGCTCTATGACGGTCCTTAGGTACTTCTCAGCGTCAAGCAGTCTCATGCCCTTTATGGCCCTCGCCACCTCCGTCATCACCTTAGGGTGAACGGGGATGTCCCACGCCATAGCCTTAGCGGCCCGAGCCTCATCAGCGGGCCTGTAAGAGTACGCCCAGTTCGGCATCTTGATCACCCTTTAGCGGCTATGTGGAGGCTGCTCTTAGAGGCCTTGAGCCCTGGCTCACCGTGATGAACTAGCTTGGTTGTGTGGCTGAACTCACCAAGCCTATGACCTATCATCTCAGGCGTTACCCTGACGGGCACGTACTCCTTGCCGTTGTAGACAGCAATGGTCAGGCCCACCATCTCGGGAAGGATTATCATATCCCTGACGTGGGTCTTTATCATGACGTCGCTCTTGCCGGCCTTCCTCAGGGCCCTTATCTTGTTGAGGAGCTTCCTCTGCGCAGGCGTAAGACCCCTCATTAATGACCTCCTCTGCCTGGCCGGAAGCAGCTGGACAAACTCGTCAAGGGACATAGATAGCAGCTCCTCTAAGCTCTTCCCTCTGTACCTGAATCGCTTCCACTCAGGCCTCAGCTCTATTGTCGACATCTAACGGACCCTCAGCCACCGACAAAAGGTCCTTGGATGCCTTTTTAAGTGTTGTGAGACCATCAGCTTCAGAAGACCGGAGGCTCGAACTGCCTTATCATAACCTGAGTCACTACATCAAGGCTCTCTAGGGCCTTACGGACGCCCTCCACGTCGGTCGACGACTGACTCATGTCAACTATGAACGTGCACTCGCCCTCCTCTCTCCTGGTTATTGACGTGCACCTGTTAGCTATGATATCCACCTTTAGGTCGCTAAGCTTCGAAGTGACCTTAGCGAGGGCGCCCGGTCTGTCCTGCATAGTGACCTCGATCTGGACGACCTTGGCGTTCTCTGCCATGATAGGGCTGACTATAATCTCCTTCTTCTCAGTGTCAGCCAGCATGGCCACAAGCATCCCAGCCTCTATGCCTAGCGACTCCCTAATAGTCTGAGGTATCGTAATTCTCCCCTTCGAGTCCACCTTGACAAGCCCTGTGAGCCTGGTCGACACTTGAGTGAACACCCCCTCTTTTAAGTCACCGCATAATAACCCTTAGTTCAGAGTATTAAAAATTTCTGTGTTCAATCACAAGCTCTGGCTTGATATTTCTTCAGGCCACGGTCCGGGTGAGTCTAGGTCTCTCATCGATTGAGCTCGTTGGCTGCCCACGTCTTCATCCCGTGGCCATGTGTTATAGCCGGTTAAGGGAAATAAGCGCATAGCGGTACCCTAAGCTATAGCGTGCTCCCTGAGAAGGGGGGGCCTCTTGTCATTTGCGCGGGCCCTGGCTTCCTTTATAACTTCATCGATCTTGTCCAGGAAGTCCCTTGGCAGCTTCTTGAACAACGGGTGAACCTCGCCAAGGCGCTGGCCGGGCCTAGGGCCTTTCCTTAGCTCGTCGCCCCACGGAGTCTCGCTGACCCTACCCTCCATGCCGAGCTGACCCCATAGGTCATCGGCAACCCCCGGCATGAAAGGCGCCATTAGGTGGGCCAGGCGCTTTACTGCGGAGGCGGCCACGTAGATGACCGTCTCCGCTTCCTCCGCCGCGCCCCTCTTAACTAGGTCCCACGGGGCCCTATCATTGAGGTACTTATTGCCGAGCCTGGCAACCTCAAGGACCTTCTCGGTGGCCTTCTTGAGCTCTATGGACTCCATGAGCCTTACGTAGTCATCGGTTAGGGAATCTATAGACTTCAGCACCTCCTCGTCCTGTGCCATAAGCCTGTGAGGCCCTGGCACAACGCCGGAGAACCTGCTCGATATGAACGACAGCACCCTGTAGGCCAGGTTCCCTATGTCATCATTTAGCTCGCTATTGACTATCCTGTAGAACTCGCTCCACTGGAAGCTAACGTCGCCGTTCTCGGGCCTCAGCCTTATCAGGACCCAGCGCCAATAGTCGGCAGGCGCTATCTCAAGGGCTTCGTCTATCCATATGCCCACCTTCCTGCTCTTGCTGAAGTGCCTGCCCTCGTAGAGCAGGTAATCAGTGGTGCTGATCCTCCACGGAAGCGCGTAGGGCTCGCCCGTGGCCAGGAGGAGGGCCGGCAGGATTATCGCGTGGAAAGGTATGTTGTCCTTTCCTATGAAGTAGGTCGTCCTGACGTCCTTGTCCTGCCACCACTCCTTCCACGCGTCAGGCCCGAGGCCCTTCCTCATGAGGTACTCCTTGGTAGCGCTGAGGTAGCCCAGGAGGGCGTCAAACCACACGTATATCGTCTTGCCCTTGGCGTCCTCGAAGGGAGCCTCGACGCCCCAGGCTATGTCCCTGGTCAGGGCCCTGGGCCTCAGGCCCTGCTTCACCCAGTCCAGGCTGTAGTTCTTCACCCTCTCGTCAAGCTCGCTGCCCTCGAGCCATTTCCTCAGGGGCTCCTGGACCTTGCCCAGGTCTATGAAGTAGTTGGTCGTCTTGACCCATATCGGGGTAGCCCCGCAGAGGACGCACCTGGGATTTATGAGCTCCTTTGGCGTTAGGAGGTGGCCGCAGTTGTCGCACTGGTCGCCGCGCGCCTGGTCATAGCCACAGTAAGGACACGTGCCTATTACGTACCTGTCCGGCAGGAATATCTTATCATTTGGGCAGAACGGCATCTCCTCCTCCGCCGGATATATGAGGCCCCTGTCCTTAAGCCTCCTGAAGAAGTCCTTGACGAACTCCTTGTGGACCTCGCTCTCCGTCCTGGAGTAGAGGCTGAAGGAGAACCGAAACTGGGAGAACAGCTCCACGTCGTAACTGTGCACCTGGTCGGTGAGCTCCTTAGGCCTCACTCCGCGGAGCCTCGCCTCAAGCTCTATTGGCGTCCCGTGCTCGTCGCTTCCAGTCACGTAGATCACGTCATTGCCCATCAGCCTGAGGAACCTGGCGTAAACGTCAGCGCTTAAGAGGTGCAGCACCGTCCCCAGGTGAGGTATGAAGTTAGAGTAGGGCCATGCGGCAGTTACTATGTACCTTGCCATGGGTTAACCCCGCTGTGCTCTGGGGCTCTGAAGGGGCTCAGGCTTATCTAGTTTTATTAAGAACGATAAGGCTTCAGAAGCCTGAGGGACCCCGGCAACTCCCTTGAGCCCAAAAATATTACGTCCTCTGTAGCAGCCAGGAGGCCGGTGACCTCGAGGACCCCTCCCTGATAGAGTGGTCCCCCTGCGTTATATTCGTAGGAGACTATAACATAGCCCTCCTCAGACCTCACGCAGGGAGGGTAGAGAAGGCCCTCTGGCTGGCCGCCAGGCACCGTGAGGACCCCCCTAAATGGGGCTAGCCTAGATGGGCTGGGGCCCCTCTCAGTGAAGGCCTTGCAGTGGGAGGCTAGCGAAGGGGGCACCCCGACCCAGCTGACCGGGGTTGGAACATCGCTAAGCAGGCCGCGCCTCCACGGAACACAAGGCCACCCCTCGAGCTTGAACCCTCCGAACTCTGTCTCGCAGCTCACAGGGACAGCCGCCGAGGTGAACAGGTCATAAGCGACCTGAGCCGCGTCCCCGCCATAGACCACCAGGTCTACGTCCGAGAACTCCCTCTCTATCCCCATTGCGTAGCTGCCCGTGAGGCCAAGGCTTAACAAACCCACCTTGTCCGCCAGCGCAGCAACTGCCCTCATAAGGACGTGCTGAAGCTCGCCCCTTCCTGAGAGAACCCTCATCTCCAACGCCATCCGTGGGGACACGTACTCAATTACATCAAAGCCCCTCGCATAAGGCATGGAGGCCCCGTAGGCCCCGTCATAGGCCAGGCTTAGGCCAGCCCTGTTCAGCGCCTCTTCAAGGCCTCCCGGGCCGTAGTGGCTGATGACCCGACAGAAGCCTATAATTCCCCTTAGCCATAGGCCGCGCTCGCACATGACGTACTTGGGCATCAGCGGGATGAGCCCAGCGGGGGCCGGGAGACCTATCTCGACCCCGAGCAGGCCGCCTCTGAGCGCAACCACGCTACCGTGACCGTACCGTGACAGGCCTGACATACCCTCCCAGGTCAGGCACTAGGTAAAGTGAGCCCATATTTTCGTCGCGCTGCAGGAGGCCCCTGACTAAGTAGACGCCGTCAGGCAGCTCCTGGTACCTCGTCCTCCAGCTCACTAGGTACACCTCCCCTACGCCTGAGGACGAGAGGACGTACCTAGCGGGGGTCATGTAAGGCTCCAGGCCCTTGAGGGAGCCCCTCAAGGTGACGAAGCCCAGCGACGTAAACCTCGAACTACAGGGCCTCTCCTCAGCAGCCCTCAGGATCCTCAGCGTGTATGGGACCCCTTTGTAACAGGAGTCCAGCAGCTTCAGGGGGTGAAGAAGCAGGAACTCTGAACGAGCGAAGGAGTCCTTCTCCTTAAGGTACCTTATCTCCTGATTACATTCACCTATCAGGCCGTCAGCCCTGAGGTCCCTCAGCGCGCCGTAGAGGTCTGAAGCCCTATCGGAGTAGACGAGGAGGTCCACGTCACTTGTAGGCCCCTGCGCATTTATGGCGTAGCTGCCCGTGAGGCCAGCCCACTGGGACCCAAGCCTGTCCAGGAGCTCATGAACTTCGCCTGGCAGGCTGGCAGACCGCAGCGCCCTGACGGGGTCTATTGCCTCAACCAGGTCACGCCTGACGGTGAGCGCTGTCCTGCCTATGCAGGGCAAGTACTCTGGGACCGCTGGACCCCCTGCTGAGGCCCTGTAGGGGACTACGATTAGCCTGTCGGAGGGGTGCTCATAGCCCTTGACGACCCAGTACGAGCCGCTGACGGCGTCCCTTAGGAGCCAGCCCTCAAATGGCACCTGCTCAGCCCCCTGACCTCCTCCCCGCCCTAAAGGACGAGAGTTCCAGTGTAAATAAGCAAAATAGGGCCACTGGAACCCCCAAGCACGGTGGTACGGTTGCCGGAAGAGGAAAGGAGGAAGAAGAGAAGGGGCGTATTTGACGACATATTCGAAGAGTTCGACGAGCTCGTGAGGAGGTTCGAGAGCGAGTTCGAGGAGATGGAGGAGGAGTTCGAGGAACTGATCAGGAGCGAGGGCAAGACCCCAGAGAAGCCCTACTACTACGGGATAAGGATATACGTGGGCCCTGACGGCGTCCCTCGCATTGAGCAGTTCGGCAACATAAAGAAGACAGAGAGAGGGAAGGTCATACTTAGCGAGGAGGCAGAGCCCATAGTTGACGTTATGACCCATGGCGACGAGGTCTGGGTCGTGGCCGACCTGCCGGGCGTTGATAAGGACAAGATAAAGCTCAACGCTACTGAGAAGAAGCTTTACATAAGGGCAGAGGGCGATAAGAGGAAGTACTATAAAGAGATCGACCTACCTGTTGAGGTGGATCCCTCGACCGCTAAGGCCTCTTACCGTAACGGCGTACTCGAGGTAAGGATTAAGAAAAAGGAAGGCCAGCGGCCCCAGGGAGTTGAAGTTAAGGTAGAGTAATCTTAGCAGCACTAGCCTGTAGCGTTTTTCGGCCAGCTATTATAAAATTATTTATATATTTAAATAATAGCTGAACCATTCCTCGAAACCTCTAAGTTTATAAAGAAACCTTAAAATGCCCCGAAAGCGTGCTGATGCCCGATGCAGCTTGACGCGAACAGCTGACTATGATGTTGTCATAGTAGGCCTAGGCCCCGCCGGCTCTTCGCTGGCCTACTTCCTCAGGGGCTCCGGGCTTAGGGTCGCAGGAGTTGACTTGGTGGGGCCTGAGAAGGTCTGGGGAAAGCCGTGCGGTGACGCCATAGGTAAGCACCACTTTGAGTTCACGGGCCTTCCCCTTCCGAGCGGTCCTGCGCTGAAGCAGGTAGTTGACGGCATAGATATCATAAGCCCCTACGGCGGCGTCACCCTAAGGGTCAAGGGAGAGGGCTTCATAATAGACCGTAACAAGTACGGCCTTGAGCTGATAGATGAGGCCAGGAGGTCAGGTGTTGATGTGTACCTCAGGACAAGGGTCACGGCCCCGCTGCTCGAGTCGGGCAGGCTGACGGGCGTCAAGGCCATTGACGAGAAGGGGGAGCAAATAGTGTTCAAGGGGAAGGTGATAGTTGACGCCACGGGGAACAGCGGCCTGCTGAGGAAGATGTTGCCTAAGGAGTGGCCCGTCAATGAGCCCCTGGAGCCGCAGGACTCCAACGTGGCCTACAGGGAGATAAGGGCCCTGAACTATGAGATAGAGGAGCCCTCCTACCTCAAGATATACGTAAACCAGGAGGTGGCCCCTGGAGGGTACTGGTGGTTCTTCCCCGAAGGCAAGGACGCCGCCAATATAGGGCTTGGAGTTCAGGACGGCATGGGACACCCGGCCCCTAACGTGATATTCAAGGAAAGGCTTGAACGCCTCGAGGCGGTACACAACTACAGATATGTAATAAATGCCTCGGGCTCAAGGGTCCCGACGAGAAGGCCTGCCAACACGCTCGTGTGGGACAACTTCATAGGCATAGGTGACAATGGCTACACGGTCAACCCTGTACACGGAGGCGGCATGGGCTACGCCATGGTGGCGGCCTACTTCGCGTCCAAGGTGATAGTCGACGCCTACACTAGGAACGACTTCAGCGCTAAGTCCCTGTGGCGGCTGAACCTAGACTACATAACGTCCATAGGGCGTAGGCAGGCGTCCCTTGACATATTCAGGATATTCCTTCAGAGGCTCTCTAATGACGATATAGAGTACGGCCTCAAGCACGGGATAATGAACTCGGAGCAGGTCTATGAGACTAGCGTCTCAGGTGAGCTGAAGGCCGACCTCTCCCTGCTTGACAAGGTCTCCTTGGCTTTAAGAATGCTGGGCAGGCCGTCCCTTCTGCCCAAGCTGGCCCTCGTAGCCCAGTACATGAAGAGGGTAGCGGAGCTCTACGACGCTTACCCTGACTCCCCTTCAGGGCTCGCTGATTGGGTAAGGCTTGTTGAAGGCCTTTACTCAGACTATAAGAGGAGGCTAGGCGTTTCCTGAGCCTTGTCTCGTCACCTTTTTCCACTCCGTTTTATCTCCCTTATCCATGAGCAGGAAGCCCAGGGACGACAGCCTGAGCCTTATGTAGTCAGCTAAGTCATACATCTTTGACTTCCTCAGCTGAGACCTAACCTCAACCAGCAGGTCCACCAAGGAGTCCTCAACGCCGGTCTCAGTCGCGACAGGCAACGCCTCAAGCAGGTCATCAGCTATGGCGTAAACTCTGTTGAACTCCGTCAGAACCCTCTGAGAAAGAGCCAGCACAGCGGCTGACTCGCTTGATGCAACCTCCTTATAATAGGTGTTCGTGAACTCCCAGACGTAGCTCACCGCCTGGCCCATGTTAAAGTCGTCAGACATGGCCTCATGCCACTTCCTCGAGAGCTCGCGGACCTTGAACAACGTCGCCAGCTCACTCTCCTTTACATAGTGGGAGTAGGTCTCCTTTGAGAGCCTCCTTGCCAGGTCAGCCGCTATGTCGCGCAGCCTCTCAACAAGCCTCCTGGCCTGGGAGAGGCTCTGCTCTGAGTACTCTAGGACGGACCTGTAGTGGGCTGAGAGGACCCACATCCTTATGGCCTCGGGACCCCACTCCTTCAGGGCGTCCCTTAGACTGATGATATTGCCGAGGCTCTTGCTCATCTTCTCGCCCCTTATCGTTAACATGCCCGTGTGCAGCCAGTACTTGACCCACTTGTCGCTAAGTAGGCCCTCGCTCTGGGCCCTCTCGTTCTCGTGATGAGGGAATATCAGGTCTGACCCTCCGCCATGGATGTCTATCTTAGGCCCCAGGTACCTCGTGCTCATCACGCTGCACTCTATGTGCCAGCCTGGCCTGCCCCTGCCCCAGGGGCTCTCCCACCAGGGCTCCCCAGGCTTTGCGGCCTTCCACAGCGCAAAGTCGTAGGGATGCCTCTTCTCAGAGGTTATCTCCTCCCCCTGGTCCCACATCGACTTGGAAGCGTTGCCGCTGAGGTGACCGTAGTCGGGGTACCTGTCAACGTCAAAGTAGACGCTGCCGCTAGGGGCCACGTAGGCGTAGCCCTTGTCTATGAGGCCCTGCACGAACTTTATGATGTCCCCTATGTGGTCTGTGACCCTCGGGTGCACATCAACCCTGACCCTTAGCCTCTCCAGGAGTTCAAGGTAGTCCCGTGAATAGGTCTCGGAGACCTGCTTCCAGTCAACGCCCAGCTCGGAGGCCCTTTTGATTATCTTATCGTCTATGTCGGTGATGTTCTGGACGTGCGTGACAGAGAAGCCCCTGAGCCACAGGTACCTCTTAATGCCGTCAAAGGCCACAAAGGTCCTGGCGTGGCCTATGTGAACATAGTCATATACTGTGGGGCCACAGACGTACATGCCGACGGTGGGCGGAGACCATGGCCTGAAGACCTCCTTCCTCCGCCCAAGGGTGTTTGTGACCGTTATCTGCAAGCGCTCTCCCCCACGTTAAGGTGGGGCAACGTTATTTTACTCCTACTGAGGCCCTGCTCAAGCGCTCTTAAGCAGCGATATGCAGTCCTCAAGACCTTCTTTGCACCTGTCCTTAGCGACCTTTAGGACGGCGACCGCGCCCTCCCCTACCAAGACCTGTTGGCCCGCTAAGAACATTAAGCGACCCCTGAAGAGGACCTCGTTCCTAGGGTCGAAGGCGCCCTCCTCAAACCTGACGCAGTAGAAGTCGCCAGGGTCCTTTGACTCCCCAAGAAGCTTAGCGCTGACGCAGTATAGCCTTGACTCCTGTCCTGAGTAGCAGAGCCCCCTGAAATGCCCCTTCTCCACCTCAAAGCAAGTTATTACGTCCCTAAGGAAGGAGTAGCTTGGCCTGCTCCCACAGCTCGACGCCAACACCTTCTCAATTCTGAGGAGACGCCTTACCCTACGAAACGACAGCGCTGTGAAGGCGATCATAGCAGACGCTATGGCCAGGGCCGCCAGCAGGGACGCCTCACGGTAGCTTACGTAAGTCAGTACAAGCCATACAGACGTCAAGGCCACGATTACGTCTATGATTACAGGCGCTAAGAAGGCCTTAAGAAAGGTCGGAGACCATTTCAAGATCTCTGCCATTCGGCCTCGTACTTGGCTATGAGGTCATCGTGTTGGCCTGAGTCCACCTCCTTTATAACGTCCTTGGGGTCCTTCCCATTGACCGTGAGCCCTATGCTCCTCGCGGTGCCAAGCGTCGTCTTGATGGCTGATTTCAGAGTCTTAGCAGTTAACTTCGGCTTGACCATCAGGGTGACCTTAACTACGCTTTCAAGACTTATATCGCCTACCTTCTTGTGCTGAGGGTCGCCGCTGGGCTCAGAGGCCCCAGCCTCCCTGAGCAACAGGGCCGTCACGGTGGGTATGCCGACCTCAATCCTGTACTCCTTCGTAGTCATGTCAACTATGATCTTCACAGGTATTGTCATGCCTTTGAAGTCCTTAGTCCTCTCATTTATTTCGTCAACAACCTCCTTAACGTTCAGGCCAAGTGACGACAAGGTGGGCCCTAGAGGCGGACCCGGCTTAGCCTCCCCTCCCTCGATTTGAAGCGATATCACCTTCTCCTGAGGCATTGCTATCCACAGGCAGGAAAAGGGACTGAGTTAAAAAAGTTGGGGTATCCCTTAAGGCCATGCTGAGAAGGCGGCGAAGGCCCTTACCACGTCCTTTATATTTAGCACACCAATGATGTCGCCCTTGTCCGTTACTATTGGTATGTGCCTGATATTGCTCTCTAGCATCTTGTTGACTACCGAGGTTAGCGGTTCGTCCTTTTTGGCAACTATGAGGTTCGTTGACATTATCCTTGACACCTCTGACTCTGGCGAAAGCCCCGTCGCTAGCGCCCTCACGATATCATGTTCTGTCACTATGCCGAGCACCTTAGAGCCGGACTTCACTAATACTACGTCAGCCTTCATGTCTAACATGAGCCTTGCTACGTCAGCTATCGTCGTAGAGGGATGTACGTAAATGGGCTCTGAGTACTCCAGGAGCTGGGAAGCCTTCATGGTCCTCCTTTCAGGTTCTGAAAGGTAGAGGCTTATATTTTTAATTCCTGGTTAGCTCACTTTATTTGGGTATTTGACCGGAGGCGTACCAAAAAGTGGAGTTCAAAGTACTTTACATTGATGCTTCTACGCGTTCTTTCAGGTTTGAAAAGATAAGCGACCCCAACATATATGGTATCATAGACCTTGGGCTAAAAGTTCATATCGACCTCAAGTCTTACGAGCATGACCCGCTGGAGCCTGGGAACCCCCTCGTCCTAGGCATAGGCCCCTTGGCGGGAGGTGCAGTAGTGGGAAGCCACAGGATAGTCGCGGTCTTCAGGAGCCCTGTCAGCATGGGGCTGCACGTAAGTGAAATGGGAGGGGCCGCGTACTCCTTCTACAGGACTGGCCTTGACGCCCTCGTCATAACTGGGAAGAGCCCCGAGCCCCTCGTAATTGAGCTCTTTGGCTCCCAGGACGGCTCTACGTCAGTTAACCTTAGTACTATTAGCGAGGCAGAGCTTAACAAGGTCTACGCCGGCTATGGGGGCCTGAGCGGCACCAAGGCCCTTACAAAGTACCTGGTAGACCTCTCGAGGGACAAGGTCCTTAAGAACAAAGGCCGCGTAG
>JAPWTO010000022.1:0-14416 GCA_028276005.1 Acidilobus sp. | reverse complement strand
CCTGCTTGTGAAGTCAAGTAGGGGGGCCCAGCCAAAGCTTGAGGAGCTGGGGCCTCGCTCCTACCTGATTGAGGCCGAGGTCCCGAGCGGGAGCCCCCTCGTGGGCATGACCGTCAAGGAGCTGAGGAAAAAGCTCGGCGTGAGGGTGAGGAGGGTCAGGAGGACGGGCCGCGCCATAATCTTGAGGGGAGGGTCAAGCGTCCTCGGAGAAGGGATGACGTTGCTCCTTCAGGTCCCTAAGGACAAGGTGCCTATGCTACTCAGCGAGAAGGGCCTCAGGACCTCACTGACCGGCAAGCCGCTCTACGAGCTGCTGGTCCCCTCGGGTTCCCCACTAGTTAACAACACAGTATATGAGGTCAACATGAAGCTAGGCGAGGTCAGGGTCGTAGGGGTCTCAACTACTAGGAGCGTGGTGAAACTCAGCTCGTACTCGCTGGCCCCAGGCGACGCGCTCCTCGTAGAGGGGGAAGAGGAGAAGGTGGCCAGGGTAGCCTCGGCCTACGGCCTGATGCCTGTCAGGGGCAGGCCCATTAAGGGCCTCAACCCGAGGCTCGCTGTGGCCGCTGTCAGCGGCCTGGGCCTGGCCGTGGGGGCCTCGCTGGCTGGCCTCAACATGGCCCTCAGCTTCCTCGCCGGCGCCGCTGTGGCTGTCGCCTTGGCGCCGGCGGCCCTCAGGAGGGCCTACACTTACATAGAGTGGCCGATGATAGTCTTCGTGGGCACTTACGTGGCCGTCGGGCAGGCCCTCGTCCTCTCAGGCCTCTCCTCCTACCTGACCCCCCTGTCCTCAAGTCCCTTCCTGCTCTTCCTGACCTCCCTCGTACTGGCTAACCTAGCGGGCAACGTGGCCTCGGCCGCCCTCCTAGGCCCGCTGGCCGTAAGCTCCCCTCACCCGATTACATCAGTCCTCGCTGTGGCCATGGGGGCCTCCTCAACATTCCTCACGCCCTTCTCCCACCCGGCCAACCTGATAGCCTACTCGGCGGGCGGCTACGAACCCAGGGACTTTGCGATAGCCGGGACCGTTGTGGTGATCCTAATAGGCCTGCTCACGGCCCTAACGCTGCACTGAAGCGTTCTTTGCCGACAGCCTTTGAAGGGCCTGCCTGTGACCTGGAAGAGATTATGGCAGTTCAAAAGGCCCTTTGACGAGCCAGTTTGGCCTGAAGAGCGCTACGACCTTCCTGGCTGGCACGCCTTGAGCGCCTTGGGTATCTGGGACGCGGCCAGCATAAAGTCCCTTAGCGTGGCAGTGCCAGCGTTATAGGGACATAGGGGAGTCGTCCTGATGCGATGGCGCCCTAGTCCTCCCCGGCCAAGTGACCCTGAGGCCGCGCCCTGGGTGATCGACTATGGCAGGCCCTGCGCGAGGACGCTTGAGCTCAGGCAGCTCGTGCTCCGGTCATCGCGGCCCCGCGCTCACCAGAGGTGCATCCTCTTCATCGCAGGGTTAGACCTTTTCAGCAGCTTAATAAGCCTCAGCTGACCTCTACCTCAACTTCCTTGAGATACCAGGCTATCGACGCCACTGCCCCCACGTCGTCTCGCCGAAGACCTCGTTGACAAGCAGGAGGCAGCTGGAGAGCGTGAAGCTGTGGGCCCAGGGATCATTATTAGCCCGTTAAGGAAGCTCAAGGTTATCACGTAACTCTTGACCGTGATAAAAAGCCCTTTGCTGAACGTCTCGGCCCAAATGCTGGCCTGCGATCATTAACGTAGACGCGAGGCCCCAGGGACGCATCTAAACGCCTAGAAGGCCTCATTCGGACCTCGATGAATGAGTCCTTAGCAGTAAGCTTTTGAGTCCTGGCTGCAATTCAAACAGAGGGCTGGGGCTCAGCCTGGACTGGGTTCATCATGATCAGCTGCCACGCAATACATCATTGCCCCGGCCCCCCGTAATTGGCTGTAGTACTCTATAAGGCCCCCTTGACTACCAGCTCTGGGCAAGTTCAGAAGCGGTCGATAGTTGACGCCCACTCATCAATTATCCTTGACCTTGCGAGAGAAAAGCCAACCTCCGTTTCGAGATAGGCCTTCACACGGCAGAGCTACAGCGCTGGCCTCAGCGCTCAGCCCAGCTCGACCATCTTTATGTCTGCCAGCAGGTTGAAGAGCTCCGTCAGCCTCTCAACCGAGACCGCGGCGGTCCCGTACTCAGCCGCGAGGAGTGACGCCACCTCCCCGAGCGTCCTGTCGGGCGTGGCCAGGAACACCCCCTCCAGCAGGTAGACAGTGTAGGCCTGCTGGCCCGCCGCTGCCATCATGCCGGCGACCCTCAGGGCTGCGTCAAGGGACCTCCTGGCTATGGACCTCAGGCTCTCTATCATAGGCGGCCTCGACTTAACGGTAACGTCAACCTTGGGCGGCCAGCCCTCGGGGGCCCCTGAGGACTCCTGTAGGCCCATGGCCCTGGCCATAAGGCTCCTCGCTAGCCTGGCTGCCACCTCGTCGCCGGAGAGCAGGTGCCTCGATACTATTGTGTTGAGGAGCTGGGACCTGAAGGCCCTTGGGTCAGGTGGGGAGGAGGCCAGGGCATAGACAGATGCGGCCGCAGCGGAGGCCGAGAGCCTCAACATCCTCCTTGAGACCCTGTCGAGGTCGTCGAGGTCCGTGTGGTAGTTCACGTCGGGCCAGCCGTTGAGCATGGCTGACGGCATGCCGAGCGCCGTGGCAACGTCGTGGTCGCTGCCCCCGTCATAAGCTACCAGCCTGTGGCCCTCGAAGCCCAGGGCCTCAGAGACGAGGTCCGTGGCCTCCGCAAGGGCTGCGTCCGCCTCCCCCATGGCTGAGAGGCTGCTCGCTACGACCCTCAGGGGCCCGTTGCCGTTCCCCGGCTCGACGCCAACCATGTCGAAGTTCAGGACCTGGGTTATGAGGCCCTTGAAGGTCTTAGTGAAGGCAACTGAGCTCCCTGTGTACTCGGGTATCCATATGAACCTTATGGTCGAGCTCGGCTGGGCGAGGGCGCCCCTGTCTATGAGCTTAGAGAGGGCTATGGCCGCCTCGGCGATGGCCGCTGAGCCGCTGCCGTTGTCGTTGGCCCCAGGCGTCGGGTGGCATATGTGGGCCACGGCCGCGGGCCCCTTTCCGTCCCTGTCCCCTATCCAGGCCACAACTATCGGGAACCCTGGGTCCCTCCTGACGTCGCTGTCCACCCTTACCGTGAGCCTCCTGCCCTCCCTAAGCGGGCCCAGGAGCGACCTGGGTATTGAGACGGCCGGGACGGTGCTGTTGGCTGCCTCGTTCCTGCTCAGGAAGAGACCCTTGTAGGGCACAGCGTCAGGGGGCGCGGACTCGCCATAGAGCGCCACCGCGGCTGCCCCGGCCTCAGAGGCCAGCCTGTATACTATGTACGGGTTGCCAGGGCTCACCACTACCTTGCCCTTGGCGTTGGCGTACGACTCAGGCCTCCACCACTCCCTGTCAACTATCAGGGGCTCCCCGCTCACCTCTCCCCCGCTCGGCGGCGTGTGGGCAGCCGCGAGGGTCGGGTGGGCCTCAAGGGTGAGCTCGGTTCCCCCCTCGACCTTCACCGAGGCCTCGTGTATGGCCCAGCCCGTTGGCGCCGACATCCAGTCGGGCACGTTGGTCCCCCCGAACTTTATCAGCTCCACCTCAAGCGAGTCGCCGGCCTCCTGAAGCAGCACCTCCTGGACGTGCTTGGCCGCGTCGACGAGCCCTATGGTCCCCTGGACCCTGTTGTATGAGGTCAGCGAGGCCAGGACCCTCATGGCCCTGTGGTCGCTGACGGTGCTAAGCACCGCCCTAACTATGGCCTCCGTGGACAAGCCTCTCCCAGGGCCGTGAGCGGGCTAAGGACTTTAAAAAAGTGGACCCCAGGACGCGAGGGGCGCCGTGAGGGCCGAGGGCTTCGCCCTCTCGTATGAGGTGAGGGGGGAGGAGGTAGTCATCAGGACCCCCTCAGGGGAAGTCGTAATGAGGGGGAGAGCAAGGCCTGGCAGGGCAAGCATCGGGGGCGGCAGGGCTATCGCGGCCCTGGCGGCCTCCCTCCTCATAATGGCGCTGCTCCTCACTGCTTACCCGCCTTGGTCGCTGAGGGCCGGTTTCGCCATCACCATAGCCTACTACGGCATCCTCCTGGCCCTTGCCTTCGCTGCCTACCTATCAGCTGACGCGGCCAGGCCCAGGAGGGCTGTGATAGTTGAGGGGCCAGGCTACAGAAGGGCATTCATAGTGACAAATAAAGTAGAAGAGGAAAAAGACATCCCAAATAGGTAGCGTCTAGGACTAGCTGGTACTCGTGGTTGTGCTGTAGCTGCTGTAATACGTTTCCACAGCCCTAGCCAGGGTGGCGGCGGCCTCCTGGAGGGCCTGCATGGGGTCTGATATGCTCCCCGTTATGTACTCGTACAGGTAGTTCCCGGCCTGGTTATAGACGGACCCCGTTAGCCCAGGGAAGTAGTGAGGCATGTAAGCAGTTGAGTTGGCGGCAGCTAAGGCGGCCTGGGCCCACTGCCTCAGGTAGAGCGGTATTGAGCTGTTCGACAGTATCAGCTTGTAGGCCTGCCTGGAGGACGGGAACACGTAGGTCTGCACGAAGGCCATCTCCTGGAACTGAGGCGACTCGACCAGCTGGAGGAACTCAAGGGCGAGCTTCTTGTTGGCTGAGTACTTGCTGACCCCTATGTAGGTTAGCCCTATCCTTATGGTGTTCCCAGGCAGCGGGGCAACCCCTACTATGCTGGCGTTAGGCGTGCCAGCTACCTTGGGCAGCTGGCCCAGGTAGCCCGCTATGGCTACGGCCTGGCCTGTGAGGAGGAACTGAAGCGAGTTGTCGAATGACACCTGGAGCTGAGTTGGGTTAGGCTCATAGCTGACCAGCTCCTTAAGTGCCTCAAGGGCCTGAACGCCCACGCTGTTGTTGAAGGAGGGCGGAGGGAACGTCCAGCCGCTCGGTATACAGCCCATGTAGAGCGTGCCGAAGCCAGTGACGCCGAAGGGGTTGCCGCAGTTCAGGGTTGAGTTGTGCACGTAGTAGTAGCCAAAGACCAACATGAAGGAGTTCTCCGGCAGGCTGCCTGGGACGGTCTGCAGGAGCACCCCGTACTTCGTTATGTTGTGCGATGTGAAGAACTGGTCGACGTCGAGCACCGTGGTCCAGTTGCCCCAGGTCTCAGGGCTCAGCTGCACGTGGTACTCGCTGTAGAACTCCTGCTGAAGGGTGATGTTGTTGAACAGGTTCTTGTTGTAGAGTATAACGATGCCATCTGTCTGTATAGGCACTCCGACCCAGGTAACGCTGCCCGTGAGCGGGTCACGGTAGAGCCCAGCGGCCTTGAGGTCGGGCGGCAGTATGTCCGTCTCGTTTATGACCGAGGAGTTCAGGGGCAGCAGGTAGGGGGCTAGCTGACCAACGGTTGTAGTCGTGTAGGTCACTACGTCGTACTGGTTGCTTCCCCCTGCCGCGGCTGCCCTGAGCGCTGTCAGCTCGTTGCTTATGTACTGGCTGTAGGGGAACGTGACCACGTCAACGGTGACGCCTGGGTGCTCCTGCTCGAAGATAGACGCGGCCAGCCTAAGTATAGGCTCTGCCGGCGCCCCTGAGTAGGTCGCCACGACCAGGGTCACGGCGCCTGTTGGCGTGCTGACCTGAGTCGACGTGGTTGTAGTGATCATCGGCGTCGAAGTTGTTGTGGTAGGCCTCTTACTGATCATATAATAGGCGACCGCGCCGGCCACCGCGATAACAACGATAACTACTACTATGACTGCCGTCACCTCAGCTGAAAGGGCCCTCAATTTTTCACCACTACGAAATGGCAGTAGAAGCTTTTGAGCCTTTCGCACTATAATATAAAAGCCTTTTACAAGATCTTGATAATTGAGATAAGGATACGCTAGTCGAAAGGGCGCCCATGGGCCCATGTTACAGGTGAGCCTTTGCGCATGTGAGCAAGGACGACAATAGCAGGTAAGCCGTTTAGCCCATGCGTCATCTACCCATCATATATGGATAGCGGCTTCTCAGGGAAACAGGGGCTGAAAGCCTCTCGCCGCTTGCAGAGATGCGAGGGCCTTCAGCGTGACCCCCAAGGCGTTGCACGCCATAGTTACGGTAAAACGCCGACTGTGATACAGCCGCTCTAGAGGAACTTGCCTAGTAATGTACAGCGTGGAGCAGTAAAGGACAGAACTAAGGGGTCATATCTAGCTTGCTTTAATATCCCCTCAAGAAGCCTGACGGAGGTGACTGACTTGGCCATAAGGGTCGAGAGGACTGAGCACACTTCCTGGGTCATTGTTGACAGGCAGGAGGCGGCCAACGCCCTCGGCTACAGCGACTTCCTTGAGCTCATTAAGGTCCTGACCGAGGAGTGCTCAAGCGACCGCACGGCCGTGGTGGCGATAACGGGGGCCGGCGAGAAGTACTTCATAGGGGGAGTTGACCTCAGGGAGACCGCCAAGGCCACGACCGTCGACGAGGCATGGAGGCTCATGTACGAGGGCCTCGGGGGCTTCTGCAGGGCCGTCTACGCCTGCAGGAAGCCCGTCATAGCTGCCGTCAACGGCTACGCCCTGGGGGCCGGCTTCGAGGTGCTGTACGCCGTCGACTTGGCCTACGCGACCAAGTGGGCTAGGTTCGGCCTGCCCCCCGTCAGGTACGGCATGGTGCCGCCCGCCTCGCCGACCCTTGGCGTCTTCCTGGCCAACCCGAAGCTTGTGGCCTACCTCGCGCTGACGGGCGAGATGATAACGGCTGAGGAGGCCCTGAGGTACGGCCTGATAAATGACGTGGTTGAAAACGCTGAAGAGCTGAGGAAGAAGGTTGAGGAGGTCTCAGCTAAGATAGCCTCTAACGAGCCCGAGGCCGTCAGAGCCATAAGGGCGCTGATGGCCGAGTCCAAGCTGAGGCTCCTGGGCGACGAGGGCCTCAGGACGCTAGCCGCGTTCACGGCGAGGCCTATAGTGAGCAGGAGGATAGAGGAGTTCCTGAACAGCAGGAGGGCTAGTCGGGGCTGACGCCCAGCGACCTGTCGCCCGCGTCCCCAAGGCCTGGGACTATGAAGAAGCGGCTGTCCAGGTCAGGGTCAACCGCGAGCGAGTAAATCATGACGTCCGGGTGCCTCCTGCCTATGTAGCTCAGGCCCGGCCTTGAGGCTATCACTGAGCCGACTATCACCTTCCCGGCCCCTATGGACTTGACCTCCTCGATGACCCTGTCGATTGTCTTGCCCGTGGCGAGCATAGGGTCTAGGACTACAGCTGAGCCCGTGTGGACCCTCGGCAGCCTCCTGTAGTAGAGCTCCACCCTGACCCCTCCCTCGCTCTCCAGCCGCCTGGCCGCCACGAGGCCTATCCTGGAGGACGGGAAGACCTCGGCGTAGCCCTCAACAAGCGGGAGGGCCGCCCCGAGGACGCCTACAACGAGGGGAGGCGAGGCGAGCTCGAGCTCCTCGGCCTGGGCCCCGAGCGGGGTGGTGACTGAAACCTTTACCCACTCGAGCTCGCGGGAGGAGTAGATGGCCAGCAGCCTGCCGGCCTCCCTCATGTACCTCCTGAACTCCTCAGATGACGTTGACCTGTCGCGGAGCCTTGCCAGGAGCCACCTGGCGTAGGGCACCTCGTCCCCTATGACCCGCACTCGCTCCACTACCAGACGCCCTAGAGCAGTGCCTGGCGAGGATTTTAGAAGTATCCGAGGGTACTTGCGACGCCTCTTGAAAGGGATTTAAGGGGGCCCTGGTCAAAGGCCGGAGGAGAGACATGTCAAAGGAGGCCGTTAATAAGCTCCTAGAGGCCGTCGTAGAGCTTGAGAGGTCGATAAGGGAGGCCGAGTCCTACGTGAAGTCAGTCCAGGCTGAGCTGGTTAAGAGGGCTGACTCAATTGCGGCCCAGCTCTCCCAGGAGGCCGACGTGATAGCCTCGGAGGCCTCAAGGCAGCTCGAGGAGCTCTACAAGGCTGAGGCTTCAAAGATAGAGGCGGACCTGGCCAGGAGGCTTGAGGATGTCGAGAGGGACCTGAGGAAGAGAGCCGACAAGAACTTCGAGAGGGCCGTGCAGGCGGTCATTGAGGCCGTGAAGAGGATAGCGTCGGGTGGCTGAGGCCTTGGGGTCCCCCTCTGCCTACGCTCAGGTCGTCCCAAGGCTCAGGCTCCTGAAGGCTGGCCTCCTGGGCCCAAGGGTCAAGGACCTCTCCCCTCCCCTGGCCGAGGCCCTGGCCTCGCTCAGGGACACCATGTACTCGGGGGTCGCCGAGGCTAAGGAGCTGAGGCTCGTCGAGAGAAGGCTGGCCCAGCAGTACTTCAGCGTAATAGATGAGCTCGAGGACCTTGCGCCCGACGAGGCCAAGGGGCTCGTGAGGGTCTTTGCTGAGATGAAGGAGGCAGAGGACCTCATGACGCTGGCCAGAGCCCTCGCAGAGGGCCTGCGTCCCCCTGCCTGGCTACCTTCCCTTGAGTGGAGCAGATCCTCAATCAGGGACGTGATGCCCGAGCTGGAGGCCTCACCCTCATTGACGAGGCTGCCCGACCTGCTGAAGAGCGGCCCCCTGAGGAAGACTATGGCTGGGGCCCTTGAGGCGTTCTCTGATATCAAGTCCCCCGAGGCCTTCACCTGGTACTCGCTCTCGGCCAGGCTCGCAGCGATCCAGAGGGCCCTTGAGCCCATAGGCGGTCAGGACAGGTCTGACGCCGAGAAGGTCCTCTGCCCCCTGGTCGAGGGGTGGGCCTCGCTGGCGGCCTTCCAGGCCTGGGCGCTCAGAGTCAACCCGAGGATCTTCGCCAGGGCGCTGCCCCAGAGGCCCCTCTGCGGCGTTCGGTGGGCCTCGCTGGCGGAAGCCTATGAGAGGAACCTGAGCGTAGACGTGGTCTCTCTCGCCACAGAGCTGTCACAGATGATGAGCCGCGTGAAGGTGGAGGGCAGGGGGCTCAGGGACGTCATGAGCTCTGTCAGGAGGTCCGCCGGGGTCGCGGCCATGAGGTCAGCTATGGCAGCCTTTGAGGGCTACCCCTACTCGCCGGCGCTGATAGCTGCGGCGCTCCTGCTGCTCACGATAGATGTTGACAACCTGAGGGCTGCGCTCCTCGGGATAGGGCTTGGCCTGACGCAGACAGAGCTCGAGGTCGCCATAGTCTAAGGGGCTGGCTGCTGGCCTGAGGGCTGCTCCGCCAGCCTCGCCCTAGGAGCCTTGGCCTGAAGCTCCCTCCAGTCCTTCAGGTTGTATATGCAGCCCGGGTCAGGCGCCAGCGGGTCGCCGTAGTAGCCGTAGGCCCTTGCCCTGCAGCCCCCGCATATGTTGCGGTACGGGCAGACCCTGCAGAACCCCTTGAGCCTGTCCCTGTCCCTCAGGTCCTCGAAGAGCTTCGACTTAGTCCAGATGTCCCAGAAGCTCTGCTTCCTCAGGTTCCCCACTACGACGGGCAGGAAGACGCAGGGCACCACGTCCCCGTTGGGCTCTATGGCCGCGTATATCCTGCCCGCCCCGCAGCCCCCTACGAACTCCGCTACAGCCTTTACTATGGGGTCGCCGCTGACGGCGAAGTGGGTGGGCGCCACCTCCTGCCCCCCGCTTACCTGGAGCGCCACCCTGCCGTACTGAGGGGCTGTGCTCACTATCTGAAGGCCAGGCCTCCTCTTCATCTCGGTGTAGATCTCCCTCAGGAACTTCTCCCTCTCAACTGGGTCAAGGTCGAGCCACATGTTCTCAAGCCCTCTCCCGGTCGGCACGAAGTTGAAGAATATGACCCTCCTGACTCCTATCTCCTCAGCCAGGTCAAGTATCTCCTTGACCTCGCCTATGTTCACCTTGGTTATGGTGACAGCCATGCCGTGGTCCATGCCCAGCTTGACTGCGTTCTCGAGGGCCTTGACGGCCCTCTCCCACGACCCCTTGACGCCCCTGAACTTGTCGTGCTTGTCTGGGTCAGCGCTGTCAACTGAGACCTCGACGTACTTGAGCCCCTCCTCCTTGGCCTTCGCGAGCTCGTTTATGTTCGCGAACAGCCAGCCGTTGGTCGCGACGGCAGCGTGTATGCCCCTGCTCGCTATCTCCCTGACCACCCTGTGGAAGTGAGGGTGTATTGTGGGCTCACCCCCGCTCAGCGCTATCGAGGCCACCCCTGCCCTGTCCAGCTCGTCCACTACCCTCAGCTTCTCCTCGAGGGTCAGCTCGTCAGGCGTCGGCGCCCCGGCCCTCTGGTAGCAGTGTATGCACCTCAGGTTGCACATGTTCGTGAAGTTCCAGACTATCAGGAAGGGCGCAGGCATCTTCTGGGGCACAGTGACGCCGTAGAGGCCCAGGCCCCTCATGACGAGCGCTACGCCCCTCCTTATAGCCGGGTCCTCTATGGACTTCCTCACCTCGTCAGTGTCACCGTGGAGGAACTTGACGCCGACCTCTATGGTCTTGTTAATGATCGGTATCAGGAACCTGGCGGAGAGCGGGCACTGGACTATCTGCTCGCCCACGAAGGCGCTCAGCGCGTGGTATATCAGAGGGGCCTCCTTCTCTGTGCCGTCAGCGTACCTCACCCTCACAGTCCTCGTGGCCAGCCTCAGGGAGGCCCTCGTCACGGGGTTGTTGAATATGAACCTTATCCCCGCGAGCAGGTGACCTATGTCGCCCTTCTCCTTCTTCTCCCCGCTTACGTCCTCCACTACGGGGCTGAACCCCTCGCTCATCGCTCCTCACCTCCTCCCCACCTCAGGGGCTCGAACACCCTCCCGAGGGCGTCACCAAAGAAGGACGTGAAGTCCTTGAGTATGACCTCCACCAGGTTGCCGAACCTGCCCGCCCTTATCTCCTGGACAATGAAGCCCCACCTCATGTAGAACCTGCGGTATGCGTAAATCAGCATGTGGCCCAGCTGCTCGGCCGTGAAGTGGAAGCCCCTCATGACTGGCCTCACGGTGGTGTAGTGCTCCCAGTTCCTGTCAACTATCAGGTTGTGCTTGGTCGCGAAGTCCCAGAGCGGGGTGCCGGGGTAAGGGGTCAGGGCGGTGAACTGGGCGTAGTCAGGCTGGAGCTCAATTGCAAGCTTTACGGTATCCTTCATGTCCTGCACGGTCTCCCACGGGAAGCCGAGGATGAAGGACCCAGTCGCGAAGCCCCCCAGCTCCTTCTTCCACTGGAACACCCTCCTGGCCTGCTCTATCGTTATCTTCTTCCCTATCCTGTTCAGGGTCTCCTGACTGGCCGACTCTACCCCGAAGTAGAGGGCGTTGCAGCCGTTGTCGTAGAGGAGCTTCATTATGTCCCTGTTAACGTGGTCGACCCTGGCGCCGCAGGAGAAGGTTATGTCGAGGCCTCTCGCCCTTATCTCGTTGACGAACTCCCTCACGAACCTCCAGTTGGCCGTGAACTCGTCGTCGGTGAAGACTATGGTCTTCACCTTGTACTTGTTGACTAAGTGCTCTATCTCGTCAGCCACGTTCTTGGCCGACCTGTACCTGTACCTCCTGCCCCAGTAGTAGCTGGTTATGCAGTACATGCAGCCGTAGGGACAGCCCCTGCTGGCCATAACGTGGGCTATCCTTATGGGCTTGTCGAACAGCGTGTACTTGTCCATGTCCAGGAGGTCCCTGTCAGGCCACGGGAGCCTGTCGAGGTCCTCTATGAGGGGCCTGTCAGGGGTCACCACGGTCTTGCCCTGGTCCCTGAACGCGAGGCCCTTGACGGACTTCAGGGCCTCCCTGTCGAGGCCCCTCCTCTCAAGGACGTCGACAAGCTCAAGCATGGTGTACTCGCCCTCCCCCCTGACCACCACATCGTAGCCGGCGTCCAGGGCCTCGTCGTACATGTAAGTGACGTGGGTCCCTCCCGCCACCAGGGGCACGTCGGGCATCTCCTGCCTCAGCGTCTTGGCTGCCAGGTAGCCCTTGGGCGCAAGGGGGGTCATCATTGAGACCCCTATTACGTCAGGGGAGAAGGACTTGACCTCGGCCAGCCAGTCGTTAAGCCTGAGCCTCCTGGTGGGGCTGTCTATGATCTTCACCTTGTGCCCGGCCTGCTCAAGGACTGTGCCTATGTAGGCCAGGCCGAGGGGAGGGGCCCTCATGCCCGTTACCTTGTAGATCTCGAGGTTGTGCACGTCAGGCGGGAGGGCCAGCAGCACCCTCAAGCGCTTCACTCGCTTATCTAAATATAGCATTTAAGGGTATACGCTAAGCTGTAGATAGACTAGCGAGAGACTCTAAGGCAGCGCGTAGATGGGTCCACTAGGTGGCCACGTCCTGCCTACTGCGACGCAACTCCCGCTGCCAATTAAGAAAAACCGATGGCCCTAATGAAAAGGCCCTAGAGCAGCTTCCTGATGTAGACCCCTATCACGTTTCCTATTACAGAGTAGACGCCAGTCAGCAGGAGCGTGACAGCTATGAAGGTGAACCCGGGCACCCCCGCGACGGCGGCCGCGAGGTAAGCCTCTCTGAGGGCCGGGGCGCCAAAGGCAGCGTAGTTGGCCTCTATGAACAGGGCCGAGGAGGTCAGGCCCCCGAGGAAGGAGGCCAGTGATGACCAGCCGTACTCCCGCGCGAAGGCCAGGGCGGCCACGAGGCCAGCCAGCACTGTCAGGGGCCACAGACCAGTGTACGTGAGCGCGAAGGCCAGGGCAAGCGTGACCACGAACACCAGGACCAGGCTAACGGAGTACCTCATGCTCTCATCCCGAGGGGAGCAGGCTCACCTCAACAGTAACCTCGGAGGAGGTGAAGGCCTGAGGGCTGCCTATGAAGAGCAGGGGCAGGTACTGCCCCCTGACCCATATGAAGATGTAGTTGTCGTAGTAGGGGCTCGCCGGGTTCTCGCTCTGCCCGCCTGGGTAGACGCCGTAGGAGTCGCTTAGGTTAGCCAGGTTCGCTATGAATGTCCAGCTCTGCCCTCCTGGCCCAGGCGAGGTTGGGAGCGGGCCGCCGCCCCCGCCGCTCTGGTCGTTGAGGGTGAAGTAATCTCCCCCAGGCCCGCTCAGGGGGCCGACGCTGAGGGCCTTGGCGCCTGTCAGGCTCGGCCAGTAGAAGCCGTAGAAGTTGGCCCAGGTGTAGTTACCGTTGGGGAACCAGGACTCGAGGAGCTTCATGGCCTCTATCGTTGAGTTGACTATAAGCTGGTCGACGCTCCCGTTGTATATGGGAGTGCCGTTGCCTGTCATCAGCATGTGGATGACGTCCTCGTCGAGCGAGGGCAGGCCGAAGGTGCCCGGCCACGAGCCTCCCGCAGGGCCAGGCCTTATGTCGCTGAACTCGGGCCAGAAGCCTGTCCTGTTGAAGAGGCCATAGATGACGTTGAAGTAGACCTCGGAGTATATGTAGAACCATATCGTGGCGGCCTTAGAGTTGGGGCCCATTGTGTAGTTCCACCCCTCAAGGTAGCTGAGGGCCGTGGCCACGTAGGGGTTAGAGGAGTCCTGCTCGAGGGCCCTAATTATGGTCGGCATCGACCAGGCGGCGGCTAGGTCCGTCTCGTTCCACTGCAGCCTCATCATGTCCTGCACGCTTATGTTGCTGTGGTAAAGCAGATAGTCGTAGACGACCCACGCCCTGGTCCCCGGCGAGAAGCTCATGGAGTCGCCGTACCAGTACGGGTATGAGGGGCCAACCTGCCTCTGGTTCGAGCTCACTATGAAGCAGCTCGGCGGGTTGAAGGCGTGAGGTATGTCCTCATATGGTATGAACCCCTTGACGTAGACCTGCCCGTCGCCTGGCATTATGGCGTCAGGGCTGTACGGTATGCCCCCGCCTGAGGAGGCAAATATGGGGTAAATGCCGGCCGACACGTCCCCTATGTTGCCGTAGACGTCGGCGTAGGCGAAGTTCTGGTATGGCACGTGCCAGTGCCTGAGGGCGTCATAGAACTGCTGCCAGTTAGAGGCGTTGGATATGTAGAAGAGCACCCCGAAGTCGTTGGAGTAGGTGTTGCCCAGCCAGTACATTACCAGGGCCAGGCTCCCGTTCTGGACCATTATCGGGCCCCAGTTGGTCCAGTTGAGCTCAACGCCGTCCACGTAGTAGTGTATTATCGGGTGCCAGGACCCGTTGAAGTAGTAGTCCGTGCCGTTGACCGTCTGCACGAAGAAGTACGTCCCCCACGATATGGCCTGCACGTCCGTCAGGGTCCATGCTATGTGCTGGTTGAAGCCTATCACGGGCACGGGATCCCCCGGCAGGAAGACGCCGAAGACGTCGTAGCCCGGCGCCACGAGCTGGGCCTCAAACCATATGAAGGGAAGGCTGAAGCCCAGGACGGGCCCGCCGACAAGTATTGGACGACCTGTGGCCGTCTTGTTGCCGCAGACCACCCACTCGTTGCTGTGCCCCACTGCGTGAGGCGATATGAAGGGCGGGTCCCACTCCTTGTAGAGCTCGTAGGCCATCTGGGCTATGGTCGAGTTTATGGGCCATATGTTCTCGGCCTCCTCCTCAACCGTGGCGTTGGGCGGGCCGTTGTAGCCGGCGT
>JAPWTO010000001.1:0-56052 GCA_028276005.1 Acidilobus sp. | reverse complement strand
GGTTCGCCCTCATAAGGGGCAGCACGGCTGACGAGATAGGGAACCTGTCGCTTGAGGACGAGGCCGCCTACGGCACTGTGCTCAACATCGCCCAGGCCGTGAAGGCCATGCCCGAGAAGGGAACCGTTGTGGCCCAGGTCCTGAGGGTTGCCCGCTACGGCTCCCTGAACCCCAAGTCGGTTGTGGTCCCAGGACCCCTCGTTGATTACATAATTGTAGCGCCTCGCGAGTATCACAGGCAGTCACACAACTACGACTACGACCCGATAGTGGCTGGCAGGGTCATACCTCCTATGGAGAGACCTACGTCAGAGATGCCGCTCAGCGAGAGGAAGGTCGTGGCCAGGAGGATAACGCTTGAGCTGGCTAACCTGGTAATTAAGTACGGCAGGCCTATAGTGGTCAACCTAGGCGTCGGCATACCCGCCATGGTGGGCGAGGTGGTGGCTGAAGAGGAGGTAGAGGATCTCATAACGATCACCGTCGAGTCGGGCACGTGGGGCGGCAGGCCCCTCTACGGGCCTGACTTTGGCGTCTCGCTCGGCGCCTTCGCAGTGATCTCGGTCCCTGACCAGTTCACCATGTACGAGGGAGGCGTCATAGACGCGGCCTCGCTAGGGTTCCTGCAGATCGACGCCCAGGGCAACGTGAACTCCTTCTACGCTAAGGACAGGATGCCAGGGCCTGGAGGCTTCCCAGCCATAGCCTCAGGCGCCCCCGAGATCTACTATGCGGGCCTCTTCACGGCAGGGAAGGGCGCAAAGTATGAAATAGGGAATGGGAGGCTCAAGATAGTCAGCGATGGGGAAATAATAAAGTTCGTCAAGAAGGTCGACAAGGTGGGCTGCTCCTCAAAGGTCATGCTCGAGCAGGGCAAGAGGGTCCTTTACATAACTGAGAGGGCGGTCTTCAGGCTAACGCCCGAGGGCCCTGAGCTCCTGGAGGTGGCGCCTGGCGTCAACCTAGAGAAGGACGTCCTGGCCAAGATGGAGTTCAGACCAGTAATCAGGAGGGAGCCTGAGCAGATGGACGAGAGGATATTCGGCCACAGGCGCATGAACATTAAAAAGGAGCTCCTTAAGGCTATCAGGGCCTAGCCTTGTCTGTCTGTGAAGTGAAGGCCAGGAAGGGCCTCATAAGGGTCAAGGTAGTCATTGACGAGGGCAGGATAGTTGATGTCTCAATAACGGGTGACTTCATGGTCCTGCCTGAGGACTCCGTCTTTGAGGCCGAGTCAAGGCTCATAGGCGTCAGGGCGACAGAGAGCGAGGTCAGGGCCGCCCTCGCCTCGGCGCTCTCGAGGGCCAGCATGACTGGCGTCACCGTTGACGACTTCGTCGACGCCGTCATGTGCGCCATAAGAGGTGGTGAGATGTGAGCCTCCGCGTCGTGACCTTCGAGGAGCCCGAGGACCCCTACTTCAACATGGCCGTGGAGGAGGCCATACCGAGGGCCAGGGGCTGCGACATAGTTGGCGACACGCTGAGGCTCTGGAGGAACGCCAACGCCGTGATAATAGGCTACTTCCAGAGGGCCGAGGAGGAGGTGAACCTTGACGTCGCTGAGGCCATGGGGGCGGCCGTAGTGAGGAGGTTCACGGGCGGGGGCGCCGTCTACCATGACCTAGGCAACCTCAACTACGCGCTCTCCCTGTCGGCCTCAGGAAGGCCAGCAAGCCTCGACTACGTCTTCAGCGAGCTACTGAGGGGGCCCGTCGAGGCCCTCAGGTCGCTCGGCTTCAGCGCCGAGGTGCAGAACGTAAATGACGTAGTGGTCTCAGGCCGTAAGGTCAGCGGGACGGCCGCGACCATCTCGTGGGGCTCCGTCTTCTTCCACGGCGCGATGCTGGTCTCGACAGACCTCGCTAGGCTAGCGTCAGTCCTTAAGGTGCCAGCCAAGAAGCTTATAGACAAGGGGGTCTCAAGCGTTAAGTACAGGGTCACGAACCTCTCCGAGCTCGGCCGCGTCACAGTCGACGATATCGTTGGGCGCCTGGCCGAGTCGTTCTCTAAGCTCCTGGGCTACAACTCCTACAGGCTCTCCCTCCTGACCCCTGAGGAGCTGGAGATCGCCAACGTCCTCTATAATGAGAAGTACACCAAGAGGGAGTGGAACTACGAGAGGGCGCCCCACAGGGCTTTCGCGAGGGCCGAGGGCGAGATAGCTCGCGTCTGCAAGAGGTGAAGCGGGGCCCTTTAAGGGCGTGAAGCGCGAGCTCTATAGGCTAACATTTATTAAAAACTCCCACCCTAGAACTACCGGTGAGAGGTTTGTCGGCCTGGACGGCCCGGGTAGGTGATGTGGCCCGGAAGGACGTCGCTACAGTTTTTCCTAACCAGACAGTGAAGGAGGCGGCCGCCCTCATGTATAGGACGGGCACGGGCAGCGTCGTGGTGATAATGCCTGAGAGGACAGTGATAGGGATCTTCACCGAGAGGGACCTGACCCGCGTCGTCGCCGAGGGGCTGCCGCATGAGACCCAGGTTGGGTCGGTCATGACGAGGAACCCCGTCACAATAAAGTCAACGGAGCCCCTCTCAAAGGCCATAGAGCTCATGGCCGAGAAGAAGGTAAGGCACCTCCCAGTGGTTGACAGCGAGGGGCGCCTGGTGGGCATAATAACCTCAAGAGACGTCGTAGACCTGACCGAGAGGTACCTGGCCTCGGCAGGTTACATCACTGAGTGAGCTAATGCCTTGAGATATCTGCCGTCGCCAGGGCCACGAAGGCGTCTATGAGGATTATACCGTAGGCCTCTATTAGGGCGCCTGGCGGCCACCTCACAAGCACGCCCCCCAGGGGGCCGACGACGCCTATGGCTAGCTCCGCCAGGCCCGTTTTAGCCTTGCCCTTCACGACAGAGCCAAGCCCCCAGGCGAGGGCCGTCATGTCCATCTGTGCGAAGAACCACTGGGACACAAAGACGTGAGGGTAGGTGCCTTCATGGAAGACCCCTACGAGGGCCAGGAACAGGCCCGCCACGAACATGAATGAGGCCGCCACGTGTAACAGCTTCTCCTCCGTGATGTAAATTACGTAGCTGCCGAAGGCAATTATCAACGCTCCCACCGATATCATGCCGTAGTTGTAGACCCAGGGGTCAGTGGCCCTCGGCCCCCCGAGGTCGCTGAAGGGGTTCACCATTGGCGAGAACCACCTGTTGATAGCAACGCTCACGGCTATGACTGCCCAGGCCAGGACCGCGGCCGCTATGCCAAGGAACCTAAGAGCCCTTACGCTCACGGGCCTTTCCGCCGCCTTCGTAGAGGAATGCGACATAATATGGGTAGTCCCTCAGCCTCCTCAGCAGCCTCTCGAGCTCCGCCCTCCTCCTGGCGAGCACTATAAGGTAGCCCATGTCCATGAGCCTATCAATGTCGCCCTCCCTCAGGTACCTCAGGAACCTCGAGTAGGCCCTGGCGGAGGCCTGCGGCACGCGGCCGTAGAGCCTGACGTACTTGGCCACGAAGGCCTTGACCAGGGAGTCCGTGGCCGCGAGCGTAACGAAGTCGTAACCGAAGGCCTCCGCCAGCCTGTGGACCTCGTCAACTGCTAGGTCAAGGCACTCCTGCAGGGAGCTGCAGGTCCTGACGTCGCCAAGCCTTGGGGCCAGCCTGGGCATGTCGAAGCTCTGGGCCAGCCTGGAGTCCATCAGCCTCTTTATGACCTCGCTTGCTGCAAAGGGTCCAGCCCTTGACCTGGCCGCCAGGGCCTCCTCTATGACCCCCTTGACCTCGGTCACCTTCTTGACCTCACGCCTCGAGAGCCACAGTGAGGCCGCGAAGGCCTCAGGCGGCAGGACTTCGTCGTCAGGCGCTTCCTCGAGGTAGACCAGGGCCACAGGACCCCGGTATGCCCAGAGGGCCTCGCACTGATCGCCGCTGACAGGGCCTAAAGAGGCCTTGTCCTCCCTTATGCAGACGGTCGCTGGCTCCCCCTCCTCAGCCCTTACCATGCAGCCCCCGCCCCGCAGGGGTATATGCCACCCATTCCCCCTGCAGGCCTCCTTATCGTCTATGAACGTCAGAGGGCCCTCAGCCACCTCATAGTCAAGGAGCCCTGAGACCCTGAGGACGTCAAGGTGCCTTATGTCAGCAGTCCCCGGGCCGTTCCTTGTCAGCGGCACGGGCAAGGGGGACCCCTTTGGGAAGAGCCTTGACAGGGCCCTGAGCGACCTCACCAGGGACATGACCTCTGAGGGCCTGACCACGTTATGCCTGGCGAGCCCCAGCAGGAAGTCCACGTCAGAGGGGTTGTAAAGTACGACGGCCCTTGAGGGCCTGCCGTCCCTGCCCGCCCTGCCTATCTCCTGGTAGAGGTCCTCAACGCTCGCGCTGGGCATAACGTGCAGGGTCCACCTCACGTTAGGTATGTCAACACCCATCCCAAAGGCCTTGGTGGCGACCACTATGTTTGGGTCGCTGGCGGAGCCCCTTGAGGCCCTTATCACTGCCTCCTCGACTAGTCTCCTCTCCCTGTCGCTTAGCTTCCCGTGGTACCTCGCGACCCTCACGCCGAGCCTTGATGAGAGGTACCTGGCGACGTAGTCGGCGTTCAGCCAAGGCGCCTCCCTGCTCTCAACGAACGGCACGAACACTATGCCTATCCATGGGCGTCCAACCCTGTCGGCCCAGCTCGACAGCTCCTTAACGAGGTCCTCGACGGCCCTGAGCCTCTCCCTTCCAGCCGGCGCAGGGACGATATCAACCTCTATCTCAGGCCTAAGGGCAGGGGCCCTCAGGACCACTGGCACCCCCCTGTAACTTATGCCCTCAAGCCTCCTGTGCGAGAGGTCCACCTTGACCTCCTCAAACCCCTCAAAGCCCAGCGCCCTCAACACGTCACTCACGACGTCCTTTGGCGCTGAGGCCGTCAGCGCTATGATAGGGGGCCAGCCGTCCTTCCCCCTCGAGTTCCTGACGGCCTCAGCGAGCCTCAGGTAGCTGGGCCTGAAGCTGAGGCCCCACCTGGAGACCGCGTGGGCCTCGTCGAGGACCACCAGGGCTAACCCCCTCTCGTTGTCGAGCAGCGGGCTGGCGGCGCCCGAGCTGGCGGCCTCAGGCGTCACGTAGATGAGGTCCAGGAAGCCCCTCCTGGCCTTCTCTACGTCCTCCTCCCTCCTCTTCTCAGGAACCGTGGAGTCGATGAACGACGTGAGGAAGCCCCTCCCCCTAGCGCCCCTCACCTGGTCATGCATCAGCGCCCTGAGGGGACTGACGACAAGGGCTGAGGACCCGAGCCCAGCGTCGGCGAGCGCCCTCGCGGCGAGCTGGAATATAGCGCTCTTACCGGCCCCCGTGGGCAGTATCACGAACTCAACCGAGGGAGGCCCCCTTACGGCCATCTCGAAGAGGAGCCTCAAGGAGGTCTCCTGATACGGCCTGAGCCTGGAGCCGCCCCACGAGGACCTGAAGAGCTCCACAGCGTACTCCATGAGGTCATCAGGCGTTACGTGAACCTCTGACTGGCCTGAGGGCACCAGGAACGGCTCCGCCACGGCATCTGCGGGGTCCCAGGCCCTCGTGAGGACGTAGGCGCCAAGCCTCAGGGCCCTCTCAACAGTTATGGACTTCAGCTCCTCAAGGGTTACGTCGGGGTCTAGGGAGGACGACCTGTACCTCTCGGGCATAAGCAGCAGCACTGCTTCGGCGGCAGCTACGACCCCAGGCCTCTCATAGGCCTCGTCAAGGCTTAAGACCAGGGGGCCTCCCCTGAGCAGCCATGAGTCTAGCTCTTGCCCTGCGCTAAGGCTTCCACCGCCCCTCGAGAGGACCTTGGCCAAGAGCCTGTTGGGGGTTATGACGAGAAGCCTCCTGCCCTGTGACAACGCTTTGACGGTCCACGCGATGGACCTCAGGGCCTCCAGGCCCCCCTCAGCCCCAAGGGGTATCGTCTTGACCTTACCCTTGGGCGCCGCGGCCTTCGACGCAAGGCCCTCGTAAGCCCCATCATGCGAGGCCTCGCAGGTGACGCCAAGGGACTTGAGCAGCTTGACTTCGTCAGCCGGAGGCCCTGCTGAGAGGCACTCCTTGACGGGCCTGACGCAGTCCACATCGACTTCATTAAAGTCAATAGGCCCTGGGAGACACCTTAGGTCCCACGGCTCGACCTGGTCCCCTGAGGAGGGCGGCTCAGGGTTAACCACAATAGAGGACCTCACGGCCGCCTCCAGCTGCCTTCCGTGAGCTAAGCTTGAGGCCTGCCTCAGGACCCTTAGCGGGTCTCCCCCTCTGAGGGCCAGCGACGTAAGCGAGGCAACGGTCACGTAGTCTGCAGCGCTGTCAAGCGCCTTGCCCAGGTCTAACCTGAAGGGTCTCCAGACCCTGGCCAGGGCCCTGGGCCTGTCAGTGACCAATATGGCCCTAGGTGCGCTAGGCAGTCCTGGCAACTCGTGTACGAGGGCCAGGGCCCACGCCTCCCTGACGGTCTCAGGGAGCCTCCTCCACTCTACCCCGGCCCTCGCTAGGACGTCCGCGGCGATCTTAGCTATGGCAAGCACGGCCTCGGGTGGGCTCGCCGAGGGGCTGACGCCAAGCGCGTACATAAGGGCCGGCAATGTCGGCTCTACGTCAGGGAACGCCAGCTCTGCCAGGGCCTTTACGTCCATGAACCCCCTTAGGCCGCAGCCCCACGACAATAGGACCTCGGCGCCGCTCAGCGAGGCTATCCTCTCGAGAAGCTCGCGTACGGGGGGCGACCTCCACCTGGCCTCGGGAGGAGGCACCCTGACTACAATGCCGTCGACGTAAACCTCTGCCTCGTCGCCTGCGCAGAACGCCGACATAACGAGGGATAACCTTGACAGCCTGGGCGCCTCGCCCAACAGCGCCGCCGCCCTGGCCTCCCACTTCGGCTCGCCCAGGGCCAGGAGGCCAGCCCTTGACCTGACTACTGCCTCCGTTGAGACCGGGCACCTCAGCACGTGGGCCATGTAAATTACGTCCTCGTAGAGGCCTAAGCCAGCCAGCTCCTGTGATATGCTCATGGAGTCCCTGGGGCATGACCTGAGGGACCTGACCAGCGAAGATATTTCGGTAGGCCGTACGTGTTGCCTCAGGGCGTAAGGCAGGAGATCCTCAGGAGTGACGCCGAGGCCCTTCATCAGCGTTAGCGAGAGCCTGGCCACTGCCGTTCTGAGCCTCTCGCCAACCTTGCCCCTGACCTCTCGTCCTTCCGTCCTGGGCCCCAGTTTAATGTCAAAGGCCAGTTATTAAGGGGGGAGAAGGGCAAAAGTTACACAAAGGGCCCTAGGAGAAAAATCCTCGCCTTTCAGGGCAGGAGGATCAGCCGCTAAACGTCAACAACTACGACCATTCCGTCCATGAGGAACCTGTAGAGCTTCCTGACCGTTGACTCCTTCAGGTTGACAACGTTGGCCACGTCGGTCTGGCTGACCTCATAGCCGTTGAGCCTCGCCACGAGGTAAACGGCGGCCGCCGCTAGCGCCTCAGGCTTCTTGCCGTACGGTGTCTTTCCCGCCACGCTAAGTGACTTCCTGACGAAGTCAAGGGCCTGCGTGCTAAGGTTCTGAGGCAGGTTCAGGGCCGAGATTATCCTGACTATGTAGGTTAATGTTCTCTCCAGGACCCTGTCGGTGGAGTTGCGGTACTTGTCGGCCTCAACGTACTTCAGCACGTCGAGCGCCCCTGTCTCGTTAAGCTTCCTCATCCCTTCCCAGAGGTCATTATCGTCGATCTCAAAGTACGCCTTTATCTCGCCCTTAGATATGCCCAGGTTCAGGACCTCCACGACCTTCTCCAGAGCCGCCGCCAGAACCTGGGTCTTCTCGCGCCCGCCGAACCTCTTGACCTTGTCAGCGTATCTGTGCAGGATTGTCCCGAGCAGGTTCTGGGCGCTCTGAGGCAGCTCAAAGTGGCTGGCGACCTCGTTTGCCTTAACGAACAGCTCGACGGCCGCATTCTCGCCCTTCATTATTGGATGAGGCCCCGAGAACCTCGTCCTAATTGGCCTGATCCTGTTGAGCACAGACCTGCCCCTGTTCGGCACGAACCTGTGGACGCCAACCCCGTAGTCGTGCATTAGGGGGTCGTTGGTCAGGCTTGCCCTCTCAAGCCCCTTCACGCCACTTCCTGAGAAGAACCTCCACTCAGGGCCGTCTGATATTAGCGAGTCCTCCATAACGTAACCGCAGACGGGACAGACCAGCCTGCCATCGTCCTCAATCATCTCGCTCCCGCACCGCGGACACCTGGTCAAGGGAACTCACCTCCTGCGTCTACCTCGGCTGGGCGGGCTGGGCCTAAGGGCCACGTACAGCTCCTCGCCCTCACGAACCTCAACGCCTGGGTCGAGCCTGACCACGACGTATGGTGACCTGACGCCCCCGATCACGTCATAGGTCGTCCCGACCCTCCTTCCGTCGCCAGTGAGGACCATAAGCCCCCTCCTGAAGCCCCTAGGGTCAAGGTCTCCTACTCTAAGCACTAGCAGACCCCTTGGCGTTGACCTAACGGGCCCAAGCCTCACAAGCCTAACCCTAGGGGCTATCGTGCCCACCCAGCCGGCGCGCTCTTCCTGGGTCCATCACTATAAAAGCAGGCTCACGCCCATTTTCGGCCTGAGAGTCAGTTGAAAGGCTTGAAGGGTCTATGTAGTTAACTTAGCTGACTTATCACTACCTCAACAAAGGTATACAAATATTGGCTTTCTATTGCACTGTATAACGCTTTGTTAAATAAAGATTTAAAATAAGCCAACGCCTACACACTATGGGAAAGACGGTGAATAGGGAGCGTCTGGCGGGCTACCTGACGACCATAGGCGTGGTTCAGTTCCTCCTGTTGCTTATAGTCGCTGAGGCGATATACCCAGGCTACAGCGTTTCCCATAACTACATAAGTGATCTGGGCAACCCTCGCTATGAGCCTACGACGCCTCACGCCGCTATCTTCAACAGCTCAGTCGGCCTCCTTGGTGTGCTACTGATGGTCGCTGGGGCCCTCTTCCTGACGCTAAGGCCAAGGCTTGACAAGGTCCTCGGCGCCCTGGTCTTCCTAGCGGGCTTCGGCGCCCTTGGCGTCGGCCTCTTCCCTGAGGGCTCGCCATACCACCTGCACACCATATCCTCCCTCATAACGTTCCTCTTCGCCTCGCTCTCGTCCTACCCGGCCTCGGTGAGGAGAGGGGGAGGCAGCCCGCTCTGGGGGATCCTCGGGACCATAGGCCTCATATCCCTAGTCCTTTACGCGATGGGCTACTACGCCGGCCTCGGCTGGGGAGGCATGGAGAGGCTCATAGTCTACCCTAACCTCGCGTGGGCCCTCGGGTTCGGGGCCTCGCTGGCGACGGCCGAGGCCCGGCCGCGCTAGTCCTTAATCAGACCGGCCAGATCCTGAAGGGCTTTTTCGCTGGCCCTCCCAACTACTGGATCTCCGTGGCCTGGCAAAAGGACGTCAAACTTAAGCGAGAGAAGCTTCCTCACCGACGCTATGGCCTGCCCCATATCGGCGGTGTACTGGGGCGGCGGGCCCTGAACCCTCCCCTCGCGGACGTTCAGCGTGTCGCCCGAGAAGAGCAGGGTCCCATCGTAGAGGGCTATTGAGCCTGGCGTGTGGCCCGGTATGTGGATGACCCTGAGGCCCGCTACCTCGTCCCCGTCCTTCAGGAGGGAGTCAGGCCTCACGGGCTTGAAGAGCCTATAGGCCTCTAACGTCTCCCTCGGCGCCTCCTTCGGGAAGGGCGGGGGCTGAAGGCCCTGGAGGTAAGGCGCGTCTGCCTCGTGAACGTATACCTTGGCCCCGGTGGCGGCCCTCAGCTCCTCGGCGCTCCCCGAGTGGTCCAAGTGGAAGTGCGTCAGAACTATGGCGTCAACTGATGAAGGCGAGAGCCCCGCCTTCTGAAGGGCGTTAAGGATGGCCTGGGCCTTGCCGGGTATCCCGGTGTCAACTATTACGGCCCTCCCTCCCCTCACAACGACGTAGGCGTTGCCATAGGTCTCAGGTATCAGGACCCTGTAGACCTCACTGACCACCTGGGACAAGCTGGCTTCCCCTGCTGGACTGTATAAGTCTCCTTTATAACAGTATTCTTAATATTTGTCACGCCAAGGCGAAGCCGCTGCCAGCCGTTAAGGCCGCGAGCCCGTAACCTTGTTCAACGCCACCCTGCTAGGCCTGGAAGGTCCGTCCAAGGCAGGTAGCGGCAACGCGACCCAGCCAAGGGCCTCCTCCCTTAACTTCCCCTGCCCATCATCAGCTGTGTTAGGGGTCTGCCTTGTGGTTCAGCGTTGGCGTGGTTTACCTCGCCGCCATCTCGCTCGCTGACTTCGCTATGTTCAACTACTTAGGCTTCAACCCAAGGGTGAGCGATATAGAGTTCTCAGCAATAGGCGGCCTCTGGAGCGTCGTCTTCATACTCTCCAACGAGCTGCTGGGCAGGTTAGCCGACCGCGGCGACCACAGGGGGCTGGCGATGATCTCGGCCGTCAGCATAGTCGTTGCCCTGCTCCTCTTCAGCCTCTCTCGCGGGTCAGTTGTAATCATAGGGCTCGCCTACCTCGTTCATGCGGTCTCTTCAGCATCCGCTAACCTCGCGTTTTCAACAAGTATACTTGAGCTTACGCCAGGCCAGTCGTGGAGCCTTAGGTCCGCTGAGCAGAGGGTGGGGCTTCAGGTCATCAGGGGCCTCTCGCTACTCATCATAGCGCTCCTGACGCCGCTCATCGGCGAGTACGGGCCGATCGTAGCTACGTTGGCCGCGGCGACAGCGTTGGGACTAGCGTTCATCTCAAGCCTGCCCCCCTCAGTGACGTTGCTTGAGAGGAGGCTTCAGAGGGTCTTCACGGGCCTGTCAGGCCTGGGCCTCTACAACGCCTCTGTGGCGGCGCTGATAGGGGGCAGGTACGGCATTATTTACGAGGCCTCCTCAGCCACGAGGAAGGTCAGGGCCTCGCCCGTCACGATCGCGGCTTCGGCGGCCCTTGCGGCCTTCGTGGGCGACTACTACCTGACAGCGCTCCCCCTTTACCTTCGCTCGGAGAGCATGACCTTCGGCCAGTACGCCATGGCCTTTGGCGTTGCGGGCCTCGTGGCCGCCGCCCTCATGGTTTTGGTGGAGGCCTACAGCGCTAGCGCTGCCGTAGTTGCGACGCTCATTGTCACGAGGGGGCTGTGGATGGCCTTTGCGCTGTTGCTTGTAAAGGGACTGGTAGACCTAGCCCTCTACGTGGTGGTCTCGCTGGTGCTCTTCGCGTCCATAGAGCTGACCCTCTACAAGCTCTTCCTAAGCTACGGCCTCGGGTACAACGTCCACACGTACGCTGTCCTCAAGGAGTTGGGCTCCCTGACGGGCTCCTTCCTGGGCGGGCCGGCCCTGTTGGCAGGACCTTACGCCTTCTGGGGCCTTCCCCTGGCGGCGACAGCCGCGGCCGCCGGCCTCCTGATGGCGGCCACGAGATAATTTTAAAAAGCCAAAAATCCTTCGGTGAAACAGCGCAGAGCTTGACACAACTGAACTTCGCTATTCAGCTAAGCGCTGCCGCGATGTTAACGCTCTGGGTCTACTATGTGACCTCAGGCATATCCAGGCGGTACTACGAGTCTGCGTTAAGGGCCTTGAAGAACGAGGGCATGGCTAGGTACCTCACGAGGAAGCTCGTTCACATACTGGCCGGCGGTGTGCCCGCCGCCCTGACGCCTCTGCTCTTCAACAACCCAGTGTACCCGGTCTCGACGGCCGCCCTGGCGACAGCCTACGTGGCCCTCAGGAGGAGGCTCAGGCCGATGAGGTGGTTCCAGGAGCCCGGCAACAGGAATGAGGTAACGTTCTCGGCCATGTGGGGGGTCGCTATGCTGCTCTCGTGGCTCCTTATAGGGGACCTCATAGCGGGGTCCATAGCGGCCCTCTACATGTCACTAGGTGACGGCGTTACCGGCGTGGTCAGGTCACGCCACGGGAGGAGGGAGAAGATGTGGGATGGAACCCTTGCCATGCTGGCCATCTGCTCAGCCCTCGGCCTAGTGGGGGCTGGGGCCGCAGGGCTGGCCTCAGCTGTGGCATCGTCGCTCGCGGAGAGGCTCAGGGCGATAGACGATAACGTGACGGTCCCCCTCACAGCCGTTATCATAGTGGCTGCTTTCAGGCTCCTGGCGCCCTGGCTCGCTATGCCTGTTAGGCTCTCCTTGCCTTAGTGGCTCGCGGTCCTGAACTTTACTTCCGGCTTTTGCTTGGTAACCCGTTCTCCCCACTATAAGCTCGGCCCTGACTACGGTCACTGGGACCCTCGTGCTCAGGGCAGGCTGCTGTGGATGGTGCATGGGCAGGTCCTCCTACTACAAGGCCTTCAACGTCGTTGAGCTCCAGGACACCTTTTATGACAGGCCTGACCCTGAGAGGCTCTCAAGACTTAGGTCCGAGGCCCCTGAGGGCTTCGCCTTCACCATGAAGGCCTGGCAGGCCGTAACTCACCCGCTCAGCTCGCCCACCTGGAGGAGGTCCAAGTGGAGGCCGCCAGCTGAGCTAGCTGACAGGTACGGCAACCTGAGGACCACAAGGGAGAACCTCGAGGCCTGGGACCTGGTGGCCAAGGCGGCGAGGGCTCTGGGGACCAGGGTCGTGGTAATCCAGACCTCCCCCAGCTTCGGCTTCAGCGAGGAGAACGCCAGGCAGGCAAGGGAGTTCTTCAGGACTATTGTATCAAGGGACTTCGTCATCGGCTGGGAGCCCAGGGGCACGTGGAGGGAGAGGCCCGAGGAGGTCCTGAAGGTCATAGGGGACATAGACGGCGTCATCCACGTGGTTGACCCCTTCAGGGCCAGCCCAGTCAAGGAGGCCGCTGTGACATACTTCAGGCTTCACGGCATTGGGCGGGGGGAGGTCAATTACAGGTACAAGTACAAGGAGGGGGACCTGAGGGCCCTGTGCGAGAAGGCCCGCGAGCCCGCGGCCAGAGGTGATACCTACGTCATGTTCAACAACGTCTACATGAAGGACGACGCCCAGGCGTTCCTAGGCCTCTGCAAACAGGTGTGATAGAGGCCGCGAGCGCCCAACAACTTTGTCTCTTGACCTCTACTAACTGCTCTTGACGCCAAGCAGGTCCTTCAGCACTGTGCCGTCCCTCAGGACGAGGACTACCTTTGACTGGTCCCTCAGGACCTTGACGTCATCTAGCGGGTTCCCGTCAACCACTACTAAGTCTGCAAGGTAGCCCTTGTCTATCACGCCCGCCCTGCCCTCAAGGCCAGCCGCTGTGGCCGCGTTCCTGGTCGCCGCCATCAGGGCCTCCACAGACGTCATGCCGACCTTCTCAACGAATATCTCTATCTCCTCGGCGTTCTCGCCGTGCCTGCCGACGCCGCCCGAGAAGTCGGTCCCGGTGGCCATCTTAACGCCCATCCTGTAGGCCCTCTTGATGTTCTCAAGGTGTATGTCCGACAGCTCAGCTATCTTCCTCATGCCCCACTCTGGGACCCCCAGCCTCTGGCCCTCCTGGAGGAGCCTGTAGTCAATGGCGAACGTGGGGACGCAGAGGGCGCCTGCCCTGATCACCTCCTGGGCCGCCTCCTCATCCATCAGGTCGCAGTGGGCTATGACCTTAACCCCGGCCCTGGCCGCGTTGATTATGCCCGCCTTGCCCTCAGCGTGGGCGTGAACCCACCTGCCCGCCGCCCTGGCCTCGTCAACTATGGCGCCAAGCTCCTCGAGGGTGAACTGCCTGTACTCCGGCCTGTCCCTCTGGCTCAGCACGCCTCCTGACGCCATGACCTTTATGAAGTCGGCCCCCTCCCTCATGGCGTACCTGGCGGCCTTCCTGCACTCGTCAGGGCCGTCGCATATCAGGGACGCAAACGGCGTGATCTTTCTCGTGGTCCTGTAGTCGACCCACTCGACGGGGAGGTAGTGGACGTCCCCGTGCCCGAAGGTCTGGCTGAGGACAGGGCCTGCTGCCACAACCCTCGGACCGGCTATGGTCCCCTCCTTGACTGCGTCCCTCAGGTGAAGCCCTACTATGCTGCCCGCGTCGACAACCGTCGTGAAGCCGCTCCTGGCCAGGGCCTCCAGGTCCCTGACGGCCCTGGCGAAGAACACCCCTATGGGCGTCAAGAGGTCCTCCTCTATCCTGCCGCTCCTTGACCCCGTCAGGTGAAGGTGAGCGTCTATGAGGCCAGGCATGAGGAACTTGCCCCTTAGGTCTATGACCTCGGCCTCCCCTGGGACGCTGACCTCGCCCCTTGTGCCAACGTCGCTTATCTCGCTCCCCTTGACCACAACCGTGCCCCTGAAGGGCTGCCTCCCAGTTCCGTCAAATATGAGCCCGTCGTAGAGGACAAGAGGCCTTCCCGCGGACAAGGCCCGACCCCTCTGGGGCGGTGAGCATTACATTTTTAAGCTAAGCTGGCCTCAGGGCCTGCGTGGCACATCACGCCTCTCAGGCGATGGCTACTTCCCTCATCGGCCCTGTGCTTAACGGGGTCGCAAGGTAAAAGGCTTAGCTGACGCTACGCCGCCTGCTCTCCTGTTCTAGCCACGCCGACCCTCTTGGTTACCCATAAAGCCGTCAACCCTTTGCGCCACAGCGGTGAAGGCCTACGGCACAGAAGGCCCTCCTACGTCAGGGCGCTCTTAACATCGGCTATCGTTGTTGCGCTGGCTGTCCTGGTCACCTACTTCCTGGTCAAATACAAGTTGATACCTGGGACCTATGAGAACTACCTATACGGCGTCGTCTGGCTGGTCGTCAGCGTCCTCGTCACGCACATAGTTAGCTCAAGAATCAGGGCGTCGCTGGCCCCAACTATAGGGGCCGCTAACGCCTCCTCCGTCGCCTTTGTTGCGAGGCTCGTGGGGTATGTCATTGCAATCATAGGGTTCCTCGCCATAATCAGGGTGAGCATAGCCGAGGCCTTGGCGGCAGGCGGCTTCACGGGCCTAGTCCTAGGGCTGGCGTCGCAGTTCGTGCTATCAAACATCGTAGGGGGCATCACAATAATCGTCACGAAGCCCTACAGGGTCGGCGACAGGATAACGTTCACGACGTGGCAGTACGGCCTGCTAGCCCCTACCTACCCACCTAAGTTCTTCTCCCAGGACTTCCTGGTGCCGGGCTACACGGGCGTGGTGACGGAGATCACGCTCATGTATACCGTCATACGAACTGATGACAATATCCCGCTGAAGGTGCCGAACAGCATCATGGCCCAGGCGGCGATCTTCGTCCACTCCGACGCCGAGTACAGGGTGGTGAGGACGAAATACGAGGTCCCGAAGGACCTCGACCCTGACCTGGTGATACAGAGGGTCAAGGGGGAGGTCTCCAAGCTGGACTTCGTTGTCAGGGAGCCCTCCGTTCAGATCCTTGATACCTCCCAGACGACCTATGTGATAGCTGTAGACGCCGTCTGTAAGACGATCAAGGAGGAGCCGGCCAGAAGCGAGGTCATAAAGGCCGTCATGAGGGCCGTGAGGGCGGTCAGGGAGGGCCAGGCGGCAAAGGGTGGCCAGCAGCCGTAACGCTTTAAGGTTAAGGGATCTATGAGGTAAGAGGAAGGGCTTGTCAGCGGACCTGGAGCAGAGGCTGAGGTCCTTACTTGGCCTTAACAAGTACCAGGCCTCCGCCTACCTGGTCCTCCTCAAGGCCGGCCCCATGAGGCCGCAGGAGGTGGCTAAGCAGGCAGGGGTCCCCGTGCAGAGGATCTATGACACGCTTAGGTCGCTACAGGAGATGGGGCTCGTCATTGAGAGGGAGGGGGTCTTTGAGGCCGTGAACCCGCTGCAGTCCCTCGGGGCTTTGGCCAAGAGGGAGGTGGCGAGGGCCCTGGAGAGGGCGAGCGACATCGACGCCCTGGCCAAGGATCTCTCCAGCAGCGCCCCTGGGGCCAGGCCAGCTGAGGTCACCCTGGTAAGGGGGCTTGACTCGGTAATGGGGGCCGCCCTGGCCACAGCCTCCAGCTGTAACGAGAGGCCTGTCTTCCTCGCCCGCAAGGTCTTTGAGAGGCTGAACGTCCTCCTCTCCGCGCTGAAGGAGCTCGTAAGGTCCTCAGGGCCAGGAACCCTTGTGGCGGTCCCAAAGGGGTACCTTGAGAGGTACCGCCAGGAGGCCGAGGAGCTCAGCGGCTACGGCCTCAGGGTAGTTGAGTCCGACGCGGCCTTCCTGGACCTCATGGTGGCCTGCGACACGGTGATAATAGGCGTCCCCTATGGAGGTGACGCAATAGCTGTCGTCGTTAAGGAGAAGGAGTTTGCTGAGGGCCTGAGGAAGGGACTGCTTAACCTGTTGTCCTCCGCGCCTTAAGGCCACTCCCCTCTCTCAAGGGCGTCCTTGAGGCCCATGATGGTAGTGTCAAGGAACCCCCTCACGGCGAAGGCCTCACTGCCCTTCAGCAACTGGGCCACAGATGGCTCTATGGACCCTATCACGTTTTCGAGCGCCTGTATGTCGCTTGAGGGTCCGGCTGACCTTATTGCCTCAAGCCACCTCACCACCTGCTCTCTCGCTAGCTTAAGCCATCTGGGAGCATCGTCGTGGAGCCCGAAGTGCGTTGGTGCGAACCTGCGGGGGCTCAGCCGCTCCATCTTGGCCACGCTCTCAAGGTACATCTTCGGCTTGAATGGCGGAGGGCTCGTGGGCATAGGCACCTCAAGCCCCCTGAAGTTGAAGATGACGCCTGCCGAGTCCCCCGTGAAGAGAACGCCCTCGGGCTCCAGGACCAGGCTCATGTGATGGCTTGCATGGCCAGGGGTGTGAAGCACCCTAATTGAGGATGAGCCAAGGCTCACGACCAGCCCGTCCTCGGCCTGGATGACCCTCCTCGGGTCAGCGTTGAGGGGCCTCCCGTAGGTCTGGGGGAGGAGCGGCGTCAGCTCAAGGGCCGCCGAGTAAAGCTTGCTTGGGTCAACTACGTGGGGTACGCCCCTTGGGTGAACGTAAACTACCGAGCTGTTGTAGTCGGCCAGTAGGTGGGCCGCGGCGCCGGCGTGGTCAAGGTGCACGTGAGTTACGAAGATCAGGTCAGGCCTGACGCCGAGCCTTTCCAGGCCCTCCTTGAGCTTACTGTACGAGCTCTCTGGCCCAGGGTCCACCACGGCGACCTTCTCATCTATTATGACGAACGAAGATATGTAGCCCCTCAGGTCATAAGGGCTTACGTCTATCACCCTGACCTCAGCCAAATATGTTCCCCCTCTGAACAAGAGGTTCCAGGTAAAAATGCGCTGGTCACGAACGGCCACGGCCGAGAGGGCTAAGACGTACCTACTTGTGCTTCTGATGGCCGTGAGCTTCTCGTCAGCGTCCATACTTGTGCTGCTTAGCGGCCTGCCCGGTCCCTCCGCCGCCACCTGGAGACTCCTACTCAGCGCTGCCATAACGTGGGCCTTCGCGTTGAGCGATGGCAGAAAGCTGGGCAGGAGCCTGTCCGACAGGGCCACGTTAGGCCTTGCCATAGCTAGCGGGGCGCTGGTCGCGGCCCACTTCGACCTCTGGATGACTAGCCTGTACCTGATGCCCGTCGGCGTAAGCGTCGCCATAGTTGATTCATACCCCGCCTTCATCTGGGCCCTGGGGGCTGCGCTCTTCGGCGAAAGGTACACGGCAGCTGAGGTGGTTGGGGCCCTCCTGACGACAGCCGGTGTGGTCAGCCTCGCGCTAACGGAGCTTGACCCGCCAGGAGGCCTGGAGGGCGTGGCCCTCAGCCTGGGCGGCATGGCCGCCATGGTGGGTTACGTGCTGCTGGGCAAGTTAATCAGGTCCAGGTGGTCGACGAGCGCCTACACGGCTGTCGCTTACTCCTCAGGGGCCCTCGTGAACCTCCTGGCCCTAACCACTACAAGGGCCCTCCTCATGCCAGCCAGCCTCACGGCGTGGGACTTCACGATAGCGCTGGCTATTGTACCAATGATAGGAGGCCACACGACCATGAACTACCTGCTCGGCCGTAACAAGGTCCTGGCCGCGACCGTCGCGATGGCTGCTGAGCCCGCGGGCGCCTCAGTGTTGGCCTACCTAGTATTTGGCCAAGGCCTCACTCTGCCCCAGGTAGCCCTCATAGCCGTGATCAGCCTCGGGGTCATCCTCTCCTCAAGGCCCTGATGCCCTCTCGCCGCCAACGAAGGTCGCGACGTTCCTTATTGTCCTTAAGTCAGCTGGCTCTGAGACCTCGAGGGGGTCCTGGGAGAAGACAGCGATGTCGGCCAGGTGCCCTGGCGTCAGCGACCCTATGAGTGGGTCCTTCAGCACCGCCGCGGAGCCCGCAGTGTAGAGGTGCAGCGCCTCGGGGACTGTGAGCCTCTCCTCGGGCGTGACCTTGGCCAGCTCACAGCCCTCCCCCTGACCCCTTGTGACGGCAGCATAGACTGTCAGCCAGGGGTCTGTGGGCTCGACGGGCGCATCCGTTGAGAGCCCAACTATGGCGCCAGAGGCCACTATTGAGCGGAACCTGTAGGCCAGCCCCAGTCTCTTGGCCCCGAGCCTGCCCTTGAGCCAGCCCCTGTCCTCAATTACGAACATGGGCTGAACGCTCACCCTGACTCCCCTGAGCCCTAGAAGCTGGTCGTCCCTGACCAGCGAGGCGTGCTCAACCCTTGCGCCAGCGCCTGAGGCTGCCCTGGCCGCAAGGAAGAGGTCAAGGGCGCCGTCGCCTATCGCATGAACCGCGACGTCCAGCCCCAGCCTGCTGGCCCTGGACATTATGTTGCTCAACTCCTCAACGCTCACGTTCTGCTTCCCCCTCTCGCCGGGCGCGTCCTCGTAGGGCTCCGAGAGCAGCGCCGTCCTGGCCCCAAGGGAGCCGTCGGCGAACACCTTGACTCCCATCACCTTCACCCACTCATTGCCGAAGCCGCCCGCCAGGCCGAGCCCCTCCAGCAGGCCAAGGGCGTCAACGTCAAGGTATAGCCTCATCCTCAGCATCATCCTCCTGGCCTCCGAAAGCAGGTCTGTGAGGAGCCTCAGGGGTACGTTCATGAAGCCCACCGTCGTGACCCCCTGTGAGAGCAGTAGCCTCGCGGCGTCTGCCACGTAGCTCATGTACTGCTCGGGGGGAGGCTCAAGGGCCCTCAGCGCCTTAAGGAGCACGTCCTCCCTGACGACGCCCGTTAGCTCGCCCCTCTCATCAACGACTACGTCTGGGGAGCCCCTCAGGCGATCTATCCCGAGCTGCCTCATGGCGTAGGTGTTGAGGGTCCCCACGTGGCCGCATATCCTGACGAGTACAGCGGGCCTGTCAGAGACCAGGTCGTCTACGTCAAACCTAGTGACGAACCTCCTCTCCGCCATCCTCTCATGGTCCCAGCCCCTCGCGATGAGCACAGGGGGGTTCCTCTCCTGCAGGAACGCCCTGACCTTGTCCCTCAGCTCGGCTATGCTCCTCACGCCCCTCAGGTCAAGGGTGTTCAACTGGAGGCCCAGGCCCGTGAGGTGAAGGTGTGAGTCTATGAAGCCGGGCCCCGCCGCCCGCCCTGGGAGGTCTACCTCCTCACAGCCGCTGAGGGCCTTGCAGGCCCCCTCGACGGCCTTGGGCTCGCCGGCCATGACTACTAGGCCGTTGACGGAGAGGAGGGCGCCAGCCTTCACCAGGGGCTTGTAGCTGAGGTAGAGGTTGCCGAAGAAGGCCCTGACCTTCACCTCCTGGGCCATCGCGACCGCCTTAGCTCACTTCTTTATGAACGGGAAGTCCACGAGCTTCCCTTCACCAGTCCTGCCCCTCTCATCAACTATCGTCACGGTCTCCCCGAATATCGCGTACCTGGTGTCAACGTAGGCCTGACCTATGCCCCTGCCCAGGACTGGGCTGAAGGTGCCGCTTGTGACCCACCCAACCTCGACGTCGTCAACGAGCACCTTATAGCCGCCCCTCGGCACGAACCTGGCGTGCGACTTCTTCATCTCGACCCCTACCCTGACCCACCTCAGCCCCTCGCGGCGACAAGCCCTCAGGGCCTCCTCCCCGTAGAAGCCCCTCTTAGACCAGTCTATGGCGCCCATGCCGTACCTGAGGCTGAGGGCGCAGGGGTACTTGACAGGGTCCTCGCCGTACTCGTTGCCCCCCAGGACGAAGCCCATCTCTATCCTCAGGGTGTCCCTTGCGGCTATGCCGGTCGGCTTAGCCCCAGCAACTATGGCAGCCCTGAGCACCTTCTCGGCGTCAGCGTGCTCAGCCCACACCTCGAAGCCGTCCTCGCCGGTCCACCCGCTCCTGCTCACGAGGAAGGCCTTAGCTCCAGCTAAGGCTACGTTGAGCCTGAACTCCAGGGGCCTGAGGGAGGCGGCCCAGTCAGCCCCCAGGGCCCTCATGACCTCAACGGCCTTAGGGCCCTGCAGGGCAAGCATGGATAAGGCCTCAGTGAGGTCCTCCATCTCTACCTTGAGCCCCTTGAGGCCCGCGAGCCAGGAGAGGTGTGACTTCATCCTCTCCCTCGCGGCGGCGTTTGGCACAGCCAGCCACTCGCCTGAGGGCAGCCTGTACCACATCTCGTCATCTATGACCCTGGCGTGCTCGTTTAGGGCTAGGGTGGGGCCGCTCATGAAGCCCTCCTTGGTAGCTGAGACCGCCTTCGTGAAGGCGTAGTCCAGCAGCTGGGCGGCGTCAGGTCCCCTGAGCCTCAGCCTCCCCATGTGACTTATGTCGAAGATGCCCGCTGACTGCCTGACGGCCATGTGCTCCTCTATGGTAGAAGTATATGACATAGGCACCGTCCAACCAGCGAACTCGCCAAAGGTCGCGCCCAGCTCCTTATGAACGTCGTAGAGCGGAACTGGCCTAGACAATCAAACACCCGCTAGAAGACGACGCGTCCAAGTTATAAAGCTCTAGCACGTCGCATACACAGTAGGGCCTAAGAGGGCAAAGCCTCCCCTTCAGGGCTGAAGGAGGTCAGTCCGGTATGGTAACGTAGCTTATCCTGAGTGACCTGCTTATCTCGTCAAGCCTCGACCACTCCTCATAGGTCAGCGACCAGCCGGCAGCCCCTGCGTTCTCCTCTACCTGCTGCGGGCTCTTAGCGCCGGGTATCGGAACGACCACAGGGCTTGCCGTCATGATGAAGTTGAGGGCCACCTGGGACAGCGTCTTCCCCCTCTTCTCAGCTATCTCCTTCATAGCCTCAACGAGCTTCACTATCTGGTTATAGTTCTCGGGCCTGAAGAGCGGATTACCCCTTCTTACGTCCTGCAGCTTGCTCACGTCCTCAGGCCTGTACTTGCCTAGGACCGCGCCCTGGGCCAGGGGGCTCCACGCGAGGACAGTTATCCCGTTGGCCTCCGCGTACGGTATGTGCTCCTCCTCAGCCTTCCTCTCAACGATGTTGTACCTTATCTCGAAGATCTCTATATCGTGCTTCGCCAGGCATGACCTGAACTCCTCCACCAGCGCTATGGGGAAGTTGCTCAGGCCTATGTACCTGACCTTGCCCATCCTGATCAGGGCCTCAAAGGCCTTGGCGTACTCACAGGTCGGGTAGTTATGCCAGGCCGGCGGCCAGTGGGCCAGGAGCGCGTCTATGTGGTCTGACTGAAGCCTTGACAGGGACCCCCTGACAGCCCTGAATACGTCGTCCCTGTTAAGGTACTCCCCAGGTATCTTCGTCACTATGAACACCTCGTCCCTCTTTATCTGGAGGTCCCTGAGGGCCTGACCTATGAACCTCTCGCTCATCCCTGCCCCGTAGACCATAGCCGTGTTGATGAGCGTTATCCCTAGCTCGTAGGCCTTCCTGATGACCTCCTTGGCCCTCTCATAGTCCGTCAGGCCCCACGCGTCGCTGAACTGCCAGGCGCCGAGCCCGACCCTTGAGACCCTCTCCTCGGTCTTCCCAAGCTTTACGTACTCCAACCTTGGCACCAGCCTTGTCTGCGGCGTGGGCCTTTTAAATAAGCGTCACGGTCGGAGGCTAGCCCTCTTCACCGGGTTAACGAGCCTGTCGAGGCCGCTTACAGCTACCTCTAGCAGGTCCCCGTCCCTCAGGTAACGCCCCCTTGGGTGGCCGACGCCTGGCGGCGTGCCTGTGAATATCAGGTCCCCGGGGAGAAGCGTCATGTACCTAGAGAGGTCAGCCACTATCTCGGCGAAGCTAAGCGACATATCGCTAGCGCAGCCCCTCTGGACCCTCTCCCCGTTGAGGTAGGTCTCTAAGCAGAGGCCCTCCAGCTCTGAGTAGTCGCTTATCAGCCTCAGGTAAGGCCCCGTCGGGGAGAACGTGTCAAGGCTCTTCGAGAGGCACCAGGGCATGCACACGTCGTACTGAAGGTCCCTGGCAGTAACGTCGTTTCCGGCCATGAAGCCCAGTATTGACTCCTTGGCCTCCTTAACTCCGGCCAGCTTAACCTTCCTGCCTATGACTATAACCACCTCGCCCTCGTAGTCGGGCTTCTGAACGAAGGCAGGCACGTCAATTACGTGGAGGTGTCCTACCAGGGCGCTGGGGGCCTTCATGAAGTAGACGGGCCTCGCCTCCGACTTCATCTCGATTGCATGTTCCCTGAAGTTCTTCCCTATGCCAATTATCTTTGAGGGACTGGGCACGGGGGGCTCAAGCTGACGCTTTAAGTCCCCTATAGGCTCTGAGGCCTGAGCGCCCTCCAGCAGCCTAATCGAGTTAGGCAACTCCTCGAACAGCCGTGAGGGCGTTATCGGGTCCCCCTTGGGGTCCCTGAGCAGATACAGAATGCCCTTCTCGACTCTGACCAGCACTACGCCGTCCCCGTACCTCACGCTGGCAAGCTCAGCCGACACCTTTGGTCCCCCTATGGGCCTCAGGCTAACCTTTTAAAGTCCTAAAGCCCTCAGCATGAAACGAACAACGTGAGGGGTCCGTGGTGTCAAGCAACCAGTCGCATAAGGTCATGAACCCCCTGAGGTACCTGAGGGAGGCCGTTAATACCAACGTATACGTCAAGCTGAAGGATGGAACGGAGTACATAGGCCAGCTAAAGGTCACTGACTCCACTATGAACCTCCTGCTTGAGAACTCCGTTGAGGTCAAGGACGGCAGGCAGGTGGTGGCCAAGCTCGGGAAGGTCCTGATACGCGGCAGTATGATCCAGTACATCAGCTTCACGCCAGAGGTAGCGGCGCCTGAAGTGGAGCTGAAGTGATCTAGGAACTACTTTCAAGAAGTGAAAGTATAAATAACGCCAGCCCTGCCAACAATGCTGGAAGTGTTGCCGATGAACTCCGTGAGGGTGCTGCTGATAGGCGCAGGGGCGGGCTCTTCGTACTTCCTCGCAGGCCTTGAGAAGATAAAGTCCAAGGAGGTGGAGCCCCTGGGCATACCCTTCCTGAACCACCTGAAGGCCTACAGGCCTGAGGACGTTAAGGTCGTAGGGGTCCTCGACGTTGACGCCTCTAAGGTCGGCAAGGACATGTATGAGATAGCCAGCAAGCTCGTCCCCTATGAACAGATTCCGAGGGCGCTGAAGGACGTAGTAGTTGAGCGAGGCGTCCACTGCGGCAGCCTGAGGGGCCTGCCCGTGACAGCGCTGGGCCTTGATGACCTTCTAGGCGACTCGATGGCCGCCGTGGAGCAGGTCGTTAACACCCTTCAGAAGCTTCAGCCTGACGTAATAGTTAACGTCATAACCACAGAGCCCTACAGCTACGCCGAGAGCGAGCTCGACTTCATCAAGCTAGCCCCAAGGTGCAAACTGGGGGCCTCGATGGCCTACGCCTACGCCGCCGCGGAGTACAGCAGGAGGAGCGGGCATAAGGTGGCCTTCGTCAACTTCACGCCGCCGCCTGCCGCCAACAGCCCAGGGGTGGTCAGCTACTTCGACAGGGTGGGCGCCCTGGTCCTCGGAGACGACGCTGCTACGGGGGCCACGCCGCTGACGGCCGACCTGCTGGAGCACATAGCTGAGAGGGGGCGCAGGGTGACTTCGATAGCCCAGTTCAACATAGGGGGCAACACGGACTTCCTGAGCCTGACAGAGCCTGAGAGGAACCACTCAAAGGAGATAACGAAGAGCAGCATAGTTGATGACATACTGGGCTATGACGCGCCGCACTACATAAAGCCCACGGGCTACCTTGAGCCCCTTGGGGACAGGAAGTTCGTCTCTATGCACATAGAGTACATAGGGTTCGGCGGGTTCAGGGACGAGATAATAGTCAACGCCAGGATTAACGATAAGTCTAACCTGGCTGGGCTGATGGCGTCTGCTATACCGATATCAAAGGCCCTGATCGACAGGGGCGTCCGCGGCACGCACGCTCCAACTAACAGGTTCTTCATGAAGATGCCCGGCCCGAGGGGGACCAAGAACGTGAGCAGGATAGTTGCCTACTATGACCTGCTTAAGGAGCTCAGGGCCCTCGACATAGCTTAACGTTAGTAAATCTATATATCTAATTAAGATGTAGTGACTTAAAACCTCTTGATAACACTTAATCTGTCAAAGGACTGTCTAGGTGATAAAGAATGTACCTGACCCCGCTGCAGTACGGCCTCTCCGTGGTCTCAGGTGTGGTAGTTGGGTTCTCCCTGGGCCTCATAGGCGGCGGGGGCTCTATACTTGCCGTCCCCCTGTTACTTTACCTTGTGGGCATTAGCTCAATTCCTAACGCCGCCCACGTAGCCCTTGGCACTACGGCGCTGGCTGTGGGAATCAACGCTTACATAAACTCCTACATGCACCTGAGGAAGAAGAACGTTGCGCCAAGGGTCGGAGCGCTGTTCGCCGGCGTCGGCCTCATAGGGGCCCTCCTCGGCACCTACCTGGGCCACATAACTCCTGGCGAGAGCCTCCTCCTCTACTTCGCCATAGCCATGATAGTCCTGGGCGTCTACATAGGCTTCTTCAGGCACTCGGCCTCGGCAGGCTCCAGGGAGGAAGTTGACAGAGTCCTTGAGGCCGCCTCAAGGTGTCCAAGGCTGACGAGAAGGGTTGCTACCATCGTCGCGGCCTCTGGCTTCTTGGTCGGGCTGATAAGCGGCTACTTCGGCATAGGGGGCGGCTTCCTCATAGTGCCGGCCCTCATGTTCTCGTCAGGGCTGTGCATAGCTAGGGCCATAGGCACCTCGCTGATAAGCGTGGGCACCTTCGGAGTGGCGAGCGGGCTTGAGTACGCTGTATACGGCGACACCCTGTTCCTCATATCGGCCCTTTACGTCATAGGCGGCGTCGCGGGCGGCTACGTAGGCACGGGCCTCGCCGTGAAGGCGCCCAAGAAGACCCTCCAGAGGGCCTACGGCGTCATTATAGTGCTAGTTGGCATCTACATGATCTTCCGCGTGCTCCACCTCTAACCTAAAAATAACGGGACCGCCAGGTAACCCCTTTGGGTTCGCCTTGAAGGGCGAGGATAAGGTCGTGGTGATAACGGGTGGTGACAGGGGCATCGGCAAGGCCACAGCCCTTAGGTTCGCCAGGGAGGGCTACATGGTCGTCATAACGTACAGGTCGAACAGGGAGGCCGCTGAGCAGACCATTAACGACGCCCTCTCGGCAGGCTCCCCCTCAGCCATGTACTACCAGCTTGACGTCTCAGACCTCGCCTCCGTTAAGGCGTTCTCCCAGGCCCTCTCATCAGCCCTGCCTTACGTCAACGTATTGGTTAACAACGCTGGCATCATAGACTACTACACAGCAGAGGAGCTGACCCCTGAGAGGTGGGACGAGGTAATAAAGGTGGACCTCTCAGGCCAGTTCTACGTCATAAAGCACCTGCTACCGCTGCTCAAGAAGGCCCCCTGGGCAGCCATAGTTAGCGTAGCCAGCATATCCGGCGAGACGGGCAACGTTGTGGCCGGCGTCGCCTATGCCGCTGCCAAGGCGGGCCTCATAGGCCTCACCAAGAAGCTCGCCATAGAGCTGGCCAAGTACGGGATCAGGGTGAACGCTGTGGCGCCCAGCTTCGTAGAGACTGACATGACCGCCTCGGTCCTCTCAGACCAGGCCAGGAGGGCTCAGATCTTGTCGTTGCACCCGCTGAACAGGATAGCTAGGCCTGAGGACGTGGCTGAGGCCATTTACTTCCTCGCCAACCCGGTCACAGCAGGTAACATAACTGGGCACGTGCTAAACATAAACGGAGGACGTTATACGTAGCTCGGTGCCGCCTAAACTGTTTAATGCTTTTAAGCGAAGACCTCAGCCTTGTAGCCGCAGTGACGCCCTTAACAGACATGTTGAACTTAGCACACTACCTTAAGCTGGCAGGCTATGCCATCGCTCTAGGCTCTGCCATAAACCTTGTTCTGACCCTCCTCTGGGGGCTGAGGTGGAGGAGCGGCCTGAGGCGCCTTGGCCTTCAGGTCTCATACGTAAGGGCCCTTGAGGCCATAGCGTCAAGTTTCCCAATAGGCGTCTTCCTGCCAGGCAACAAGGCGTCGCAGGAGGCGTTCAGGATTGCGTACCTCAGGGTGCCGAACGAGCACAGGGCCAAGGTCATATCCGCGACTACGTTAGAGTGGGTGAGCGAGGGGGTCGTGCTCGGGGCCTTCGTCCTTGGCCTCCTGGTGTTCAGGTATGCCAGGTACCTGACCCTCCTGCCCGCAAGCCTTTACCTTGTGGAGCTGCAGGAGAGCGGCGTCAGCGCCAAGGCGAGGAAGGCCCTTAATGACTTCATCGGCGGCCTTAAGGCTTTGGCCTCGGACAAGGAGATGCTAGCCATCTATATTAGCGTCAGCGCCGCCATACTGGCACTGGATATCTTTAAAGTGGGCTACATGTTGGAGGTCCTGGGCTTCAGCTTGAGCCTGGCCGAGCTAATAGCGCTATACATGGCCCTAAGGCTATCCTCGCTGGCCCCGACGCCCGCCGGCGCTGGCGTCTTCGACCTAACGGTCATAGCTGTACTTACTGCCATGGGCTGCCCAGCGGAGATCTCTACCGTCTACTTAGTTGCGATAAGGGTCGTTGACACCCTTCTGCCCGCTGGCGTCGGCGCTGCGGTCCTCGCCACCTCAGGCGGCCTAAGAATTTTGGAGACCATGAGGAGGAGAAGGGTTGGAAAGCCTTAGGATAGCCATGGTTTCTGACTGGTTCCTCCCCCGAGTCGGAGGTGTCGAGGTAAGCATACATGAGCTAGCCCGCGCGCTCGGCATGAGAGGGCATGAGGTATTTGTCGTCACGCACGGCTACACGGCTACAAAGAGCTCGCATGTCCTTGAGGATGGAGACCACTATATCGTCTACAGGGCCCCCTCACCTATTAACGTAAAGGATGACGTGACCCTGGACCCATTAGCTGTCGCGAGGTCTGTTCTGTTCATTAAGCGTAACGCCTTTGACGTAGTGCACTCACACGGGATCTCCTCTACGCTGAGCCTTATGACAAGTATGGTCGCGAGCGGCGGCATCGGCGTGCCCAGCGTCCTGACGAATCACTCCCTGATATCTAATGACCTGCCACCTGGCGTGAGGAGGCTGCTCAAGTACGGGCTTAAGTGGCCAACAGTGCTTACTGGCGTCTCGAGGGCCGCCTCGCACGACGTCGAGGTCATCAGTGGGAGAAATTCAAGGCTGACGCCTAACTGCATAGACGTCAATAAGTGGCGCGAGGCCGCCTCCTCTCAAAGGCTTGAGGGGAACCCGGCCGTCATAATAACGTCCAGGCTCTCGAGGAGAAAGAACCCCCTTGAGATAGCTAGGGTTGCTGAGCTGGTCCTCAGGAGACTGCCCAGGGCGGTGTTCTACGTCATAGGGGACGGAGTCCTCTCGGCAGACCTGAGGAAGCTCATAGCCAGCAGAGGACTAGAAGGCCACGTAAGGCTCCTCGGTACAAGACCCAGGCATGAGGTTGCTAAAATGCTGTCGGGCGCTGACTTCTTTGCCCTAACCAGTTACAGAGAGTCCTTTGGGCTGGCGGTCCTCGAGGCGATGGCCCTGGGCTTAGTCCCCGTAGTGTACAGGTCACCCGGCGTACTTGACCTAGTAGAGGACGGACAAAGCGGCTTCGTAGTTGATGACGCGACCTCCATGGCTGAGGCCATAGCCAACGCCTACGAGGACCAGGCCCTGTTCCGCTCTGCCTCAAGGGCGTCAGTGGAGAGGGCCAGGCTCTTCGACTGCCAGGCCGTGATAGACAGCTATGTCCTACCTGTCTACAGGGAGGCCTTGAATTCCTGCTCTCAGAATGACAGGAGGTTCCTAGTTTACAGGCTATATCGCCGCCTAGTAGGAGACCCTGTGAGGCCGGGCGAGTGGTGTAGTGAGAGGAAGTGGAGGTATCATGAAAGGGCCAAGGAGGGCCTTGTCCCTGTCGTTCGACGTAGAGCCTGACGCGCCCCCTTACCTGAACACCCTCAGGGGTGTTGACGAGGGCCTTCCTAGGCTGCTCGACCTCCTTGACGAGCTGAGGGTCAGGGCAACCTTCTTCTTCGACGCGAAGGTCGCCGAGGGGAGGGAAAGGCTCGTCAAGGAGGTCGTTGACAGAGGCCACGAGCTCGGCAGCCACGGGTACGGGCATGTTAGGCTTGACAGGGTCAGCAGGGAGGAGGCGCTGAGCCTTATTGACAGGTCCCTGAGGACCCTCAGGCGGTTCTCTGAAGTCGTCTCGTTCAGGGCGCCTAACCTCAAGCTTCCCTGGCCACTGCTGAAGGACCTGGTCACCCTAGGGGTAGAGGTCGACTCAAGCGTGGCCTCGTATAAGCCCCCCTTTGTCAGGCAGCCCTTCTGCGATGGAAACCTCCTCAGGGTACCTGTGTCGGTGACCAGCAGCGTCCTCAGGGTCCCCTATTCCCATGAGCTGCTTAGGCTGACCCCAAGGAGCAACTACATTGTATTGTTCGCCCACCCCTGGGAGTTCGTAAAGCTTAGGCACTGGAGGCCCGATATCTGGCTGTGGACAGGCCCCGGCCTCTACCTAAAGCTTAAGAATATAGTGAAGGCCTACGTGAAGCAAGGGTATGACGTCATTACGATCAGGGAGGCCAGAGGCCTGGTGATCAGATGTGGTGATGGGGAGGCTTAGGGAGCTGGTCAACAAGGTGGCCCCGTCAACTATAGGCAAGGCGCTCGCCAGACGAGGCGTCAAGGCTGACCACATAACTTACACGGGCCTGGCCCTAGCCGCCCTGGCCCCTATCGTTGCAGCCCTAAGGGAGGGCTGGGCGGTGCCAGTCCTCGTGGCGCTCTCAAGCCTTATGGATGTAATAGATGGCGCTGTGGCCAGGGCCTCGGGCAGGACCACGCCCTTCGGCTCCTACCTGGACTCCGTGACCGACAGGGCCTCTGACGCCATGTTCATAACCGCCATAGCCGTCCTCGGCGCTAACGCCTACCTCTCCCTTGTAACCCTCATGTTCTCCTTCCTGGTCAGCTACGCCAGGTCGAAGGGGGAGCTGCTTGGCGTCAAGATGGAGGGCGTGGGCCTCATGGAGAGGGGCGAGAGGGCGATACTGCTCCTCCTAGCCTCCATAGCTGCGGCGGCCGGCAGCCTCCTAGCATGCAACATCATTGTGCTCATTATAGCCGTCCTCTCCGCGGTTACAGTAATCCAGAGGTCCGTGCACATCAAGAGGAGCTTGGAAGCCGCCCCTAAGCCTACCTCTTAAGGCTGCGCCCTGTCCATAACTTTAAGGAACAACCCTCAATACCTTTCCCTAATACCTCTGCCCACACCCTCCTGGCGGTGATTGCCTTGAGCTACGCCGAGAGGTCCAGGGAGTATTACCTTGAGACGGGCACCAGGTTCCCAAGGCTCATAATCTGGGCCATGGGCCTCGTGAAGGCCTCGGCAGCGAAGGCCAACGCTGAGCTGGGCCTCCTTGACGAGGGGTTGGCCTCATGCATATATGAGGAGGCCCTGAGGCTGTCCCAGGGGCTCTACGACAATGAGATGGCTGTTGACGTCTTCCAGACGGGGTCTGGGACGGGCCTGAACATGAACGTCAATGAGGTCATAGCTTCTCACGCCAGGAAGAGGTGCAATAGGGAGGTCCACCCGAACGACCACGTCAACATGGGGCAGTCAAGTAACGACGTTGTGCCAACGGCCGTCAGGGTGGCAGCCTATAAGGCCGCCTCGGACCTCGTCATCCCAGCGGCCAGGTCGCTGGCCTCATCGCTGAGGGCCAGGGCCTTAGAGTACATGGACTTTGTCAAGCCAGGGAGGACGCACCTGAGGGACGCCCTGCCAGTGACCTTCGGCATGGAGCTCGAGGCCTACGCTGACGCCCTGGAGGGCGACGCCACAATGATAGAGCAGGCCTCAGGGAGGCTCCTGGAGGTCCCGCTCGGAGGCACGGCCGTGGGTACAGGCCTTAACGCTCATCCCAGGTTCGCGGAGGTCGCCATCAGGGAACTCTCATTGCTTACAGGCCTTCAGCTGAGGCAGGCCAACAAAATGAGGGCCATGAGGAGCCTCACTGACCTAGTAGCCCTGAGCGGCACCATCAGGTCGCTGGCGCTTGACCTGTACAGGCTGAGCCAGGACCTCAGACTCCTGAGCTCAGGCCCCAACACGGGCCTCGGCGAGGTAGAGATACCGACTGAGGTAGCGGGGAGCAGCATAATGCCAGGCAAGAAGAACCCTGTGACCCTTGAGGCTGTCATACAGGCAATGGCCCAGGTCATAGGCTTTGACGCCGCCGTCTCCTGGGCCTCCTCGCTCGGCGAGCTGGAGCTGAACATGGGCATACCGCTGGTGGGCTATGACGTTCAGCTGGAGGCGTCCCTGATATCTGAGGCCCTCAGGAAGGTCGAGACGATGGTCGTCAGGAGGCTTAAGGCCAACGCTGAGAGGATGAGGAGGCTCGCCGAGTCAAGCCAGGCCTTAATAACCGTCTTCTCACCTCTCCTAGGTTACGACCTGGCTACCGCCGTCTCTGAGGAGGTCAGCAGAGGTGTTAGCCTGGAGGACGCCTTAAGAAGGCACGGCGTACCAGAGGACAAGATAGCGCTAGTTAAGGACCTCCTAAGGCTCGTGAAGCCCGGTTACCCAGCGAAGGACTTAGAGGCAAGGTCTGCGTAAGAAGAGTAGGTGGCCGCTGGCTTCAAGGCGGGAGAGCTACGATACTCTGACGCCGCACTCCTCGGCTGCCCTCTTCTGCGCATAAATGGTCATCCTGATGTGGCCCACAGGGTCCTCTGCGTCAAGGGCGTTCTGCCCGATCACCTCATACCTGGCCCCGACGCAGAGACCCTCACCTGGCCTCATCCCATCAATTAGCACCAGAGCCCCCGGGATAGTTGATACTAGGTCCTTCACTACCCCCTTTGCTGAGCCAGGGAGCAAGACCATGAGGGACGTAAGGCCCTTAACGGCTGGGATGAGGGTCCCCCTCAGCTCATCCAGCCCCAAGAGTGCCACGTCGCTATTGGTCACCGCTATCACGGGCCTCACGCCCGATCTCTCGAAGACCTTAACGAGCTGGTCACGCCTAGGGCTGGCGATCGCCCTCCACGAGATTGTGACAGCGTTAGCGTAGCCCGCCAGGTCGGTCAGCCCCTCAAGGTCCTCAGGGTCATCGTCAACCTTTAGGTCAAGTACCACCAGCTTGTCCTGGAGGGCCTCGCGAAGCCTTGAGAGCCCATGGGCCCCGAGCAGCGGAATAAGAGGCGGCTTCACGATGAACCCCGCGAGCAGCTGCCTTACCCCCAGCACCTCCGACTCTACATCCCTTCCCCTGGCAGTCCTTCGCCTGGCCAGCTTCATGATGAGAGTCAAGCCGACCTCCCGCCAGTGAGCCTTCTCGTTATCCACTCCTCAAATTCCTTTCTCAGGGCCATCAGGTTGGGCTGAGTGTTATCGCCAAGTCCCCTCACGCTCAGGACCGCGTCAACGAGGTCGCTTGTCAGCTCGTCAAAGACCTTATAGGTGATCTCGCCCCATGGCTCCGCCTGGTAGCTCCTCTCAAGTAGCCTGACGCCCCCGCACCGGGCCTCAGGCGATATCTTATAGGGCTCGAAGGCCACCACGACCGGCTTGCCGAAGTAGCCGGCAAGTATGGTGAGGTTCTTCGAGCCCAACTTGTTGTAAACGCACCCGTCCAGAGTAACGTTATCAGCGCCTATCAGGACGGCGTCAACAAGGCCTATCACGCTGCTGGCCGCGGTGTCAGGAAGGAGCTCCACGTTGACCCTCCTTGACCTCAGTTCAGTGGCAGCTTGCCTCCCCTCGCCACCAGGCAGGCTCTCAAGGACGTAGACCTTCTTGAGCATGGGGCCCAGGGACAGGAGGACGTTGATCACGTTCGTGCTGTAGCTAAGCGTCATAGCCGTTATCGGCGAGTCCTTCACCAGGTCCCTGGCGTGGGAGGCCACCTCGGACCTCGAGACCCTCACGTACTCAATGAACGCCTCGGCCGCCACGTCAAGGGGGACGCCCCACATGCACGCCTCCTTCAGCGTCCAGACAAGGCTGGCTATGCTTCCCATTGTTGGGTTAGCGCTCATCAGGACGCCCTCGAGCTCGTAGATCTGTCTGCAGCTGGCCCTCCCTGACCTAGCGTCATCGATCACTGCCCTGGCCAGGGTCTCGGCTGACCAGGAGGCCCCCCTCACCTGTTCCCTGGAAACGAGGGCCACGGCCTCGTTAACTGACTCGAGCAAGGTCCCCCGCAAGATAGGTTACGGCAAGGTCTATAACTGCGTTAAGCAGGAGGTCATTTCAAAAGCCCTTCAAGGCTCTCTACCAGGCTAAGGACCTCAAGAACCTTTAAATAACGGACCTGGATACCGTATCCAGGGATCAGGCTTGAGCTCTGTTCAAAGGGGCCTGTTGGCAACCCTCGTGGTGCTCTTAGTAGTAGCTATTTTGCTCTCTGCTTACAATACTGTTCAGCTCGCCCAGCTTGAGAGGCAGGTGAAGAGCGTCAGTTCAAGTGTAGGCTCGTTAAACTCGACAGTCCAGGGCGTCAGCTCAAGGGTTAGCTCACTAAATTCCACTATCCAGAGCTCCACGGCTAATATCAATAGGCTGTCAGAGGTGGCCTCAGCCCTTGGCTCGGAGCTCTCCGAGCTCAACGCGACCCTGTCAGGCCGCATAGCCTCGCTGGAGAGCCAGCTGACGCAACTTGAGAGTGAAGTTAGGTTCCCTGTCACCATAGTTGACGCCCTTAACAGGACCGTAGTGATCCCCTCAATGCCCATGAGAATAGTTACCCTAGATCCTGCCGCGACCGAGATAGCCTTAGCAGTGGGGGCCGGCGGCCAGCTTGTAGCCGTTGACAACAACAGCGTCCTGTACCTGCCGCCCCCGTTTAACGACACGGTTCACGAGATGGTGGCCAACGGCTCCCTGAAGGTCATCAGCAGCACGTACTCCTCCCCTGACATTGAGCAGATAATGGCTCTCAGCCCCGACCTTGTCATAGGCACCGCGGGGTGGGGCTACAACAACTACATAGCGTCAACCCTGACCAGCTACGGAATACCTGTCCTACTCCTCCCGTCTTCTGAGTCCCTTGAGGACGTGTACAGGGCCGTAATAATGGTCGGCGAGGCGACAGGCCACGTTAACAACGCGGTGAAGCTCGTCGAGTCCATGTCGGCTCAGATAACAGCTGTCGAGAGATCCCTTGCGAATGCAAGCTACGTTAACGCTACTGTGATCCTCTGGATAAACCCCACCTATGTAGCTGGGGGAGGCACGTTCATAAATGACATGATGACGCTGGCCGGGGGAGTCAACGTGTTCCAGAACCTCAGCGGCTGGCCAGTCATAAGCTCTGAGGACCTGCTTCAGGCGAACCCCAGCGTCATAATACTCATGAGCAACGGAGGCCTCTTCAACGCCAGCTCACTCTACCAGTGGCTTAACTTAACCATAGGGCCAGCTTACGTCAACATAGCGGCGATCAAGTACGGCAGGGTCTACGTTATAGGAGGCTGGTACGAGAGCGCGATGAGCGAGCCCGCCGTTCTGACACCTATGGCTGTTAAGCTCCTGGCAATTATACTTAACCCGCAGGCCTTCAACCTGACGTCGGTTCCTCAGCTGATAACGCCTTCAACCCTCAGCCCATCGCTTCTCGCAAACCAGGGGTAGGCTTTGAGGGCTGAGCGCCTCACGCTGACGCTGATCGCTATTTCCTTGCCCCTCTCAGTCCTGCTTTCTTTATCTATAGGCCCGTACAGGTCGGTCGACTTCCCTGTGGTCATAGCCGCCCTCGTGGGCCTGCCGGTGAGCAGGCTCAGCCTCGACGTCCTTACCTACAGGGCCGTCAGGACCCTGGCGGCCGGCGTCCTGGGCGCTGGCCTCGCGATCTCAGGCTCGACGCTTCAGTTCACGCTCAGGAACCCCCTCGCTGACCCATACCTGGCAGGCGTGGCTAGCGGCTCGCTCCTCGGGGTAACCTTGGCGCTCCTCTGGGGGAGGGCCTCGTTCTGGGACCTCTACGCTGCCGCCATAGCTGGAGGCCTCCTGACCCTCTTGGCCGTGATCACGATATCGGGCCTGGCGGGCGGGGGTGCGGTCACCCTTCTCGTGGTCGGGGTGGCCTTCTCATACGTGCTGAGCGGGCTCACGATGTTCATCATGATAATGCTTGGGCCCAAGCTGCCAGGAGCGCTCTACTGGATGTTCGGCAGCGTGGCCTTCGTGACGCTGTCCCTTGTTGAGAGGACCCTCATTATCTTGGTCCCCGCAGCGGCTGCGCTGGCCGCGCTGTCACGCCCCCTTAACTCCCTGCTCTTAGGTGATGAGGTAGCGAGGGCCATAGGCGTCAGGGTGAGGCTCGTGAGGCTCAGCTCCTTCGCGCTCGCCTCACTGATAACAGCAGCCCTAGTCTCAATGGCGGGGCCCGTGGGCTTCATAGGCCTGGTGGCGCCGTGGCTCGCCAAGAGGTCCTTTGGCGTCAGGTTCTCAACAGTTCTCTGGGCCTCGGCTGCCATGGGAGCCGAGATAGCCGTCTTAAGTGATGTGATTGCCAGGCTCGTCCTGTTCCCATCTGAGGCCCCGCTGACGGCCGTCACGAGCGTCTTCGGGGCCCCCCTCCTGGTCTACATCTTGATTAAGTCAAGGGGGGAGTAGCTTGCCGTGCATGGTCGCGAAGGGGCTCACGTTCGAGGTCAAGGGTAAGGCGATAGTTAAGGACATCTCAGCTGAGCTGTGCGGGGGCCTTAACGTGGTGCTGGGCCCCAACGGCGCTGGCAAGACCACGCTGCTGAGGCTCTTCGCCGGCGTCCTCAGGCCCACGCGGGGCTCTATGCTCATTGACGGCGCGCCCCCAGACAAGGTCAGGGCCCGCGTCTCGTATGTGCCTGCTCAGCTTTCCCTAGACCCCATGACTAGAGTCGTTGATCTCGCTGAGGCCATTAACTACGGCAAGGACGGGTCATGGCGTAAGCGCCTAAGGGAGTACCTGTCAGCCCTTGGGATAGAGTGGGCCGCCGAGAGGAGGTTCAGCACGCTGAGCAGTGGCGAGCAGAGGCTGGCCACCATAGCAGCGGCGCTTTCAAGGGGAGGCGACGTGATAATAGCTGATGAACCAACGGAGTTCCTTGACGTCAGCAACCGCGCTAAGGTCTTTGCGCTTTTCAGGGGGCTGGTCAACGAAGGCGCCCTGGTGATAATTGCAACGCACGACGTTAGGCGCGCAGGCCAAGCCGACAGGGTGCTGGTCCTCAGCAGGGGCGTCGTTACGTTCGCCGGCCGGCCCGGGGAGGGACTTGTGGAGGCCCTCAGCAAGGCCTATGGCGTTGATGCAAAGACGCTGCTGGAGGCTTAGAGAAGCGTTCCGCGTAAGCCGTTCTCTTTGAAACGTACCTAAGCTTATAAAGGGTTTCTGTTACAGCCCCTTGGGACCTGGAATGGTGTCTTTCAAGAGGTATGAGCTTCCTCCCTTGCCTTATCCTTACGACGCGTTGGAGCCTGTGATAAGCAAGGAGACCTTGACCTATCACCATGATAAGCACCACCTGGCCTACGTTAACGGCGCCAACGCAGCCCTTGACAAGCTCGAGAAGTACCTGAACGGACAGGTCGAAAGCCTCGACGTCAGGGCTGTCCTAAGGGACTTCGAGTTCAACTACGGGGGGCATTTACTTCACGCGCTCTACTGGCTTAACATGGCCCCCAAGGGGAAGGGCGGAGGGAAGCCCGGCGGCGCCATAGCAGATGCCATAAATAAGTACTTCGGCGGCTTCGAGAAGTTCCAGAAGCTCTTCGGCGACGCGGCCAAGAACGTTGAGGGCGTCGGGTGGGCCTTACTGGCCTACGACCCCGTCACCGGCGAGCTGAGGATACTCCAGGTGGAGAAGCACAACAACGTCGTCACGACGAACCTGATACCGCTCCTAATAGTCGACGTCTTTGAGCACGCCTACTACATAGACTACAGGAACGACAGGGCCAAGTACGTTGACAGCTGGTGGAGCCTAGTCAACTGGGACGACGTGGAGGCCAGGTACCAGAAGGCGCTCAACGCGCCCAAGTTCATACTTTGAACCTGAAACCTCCTTTTTTCTACATATTTACGGGACTTTATAGCTTTCTTCTGGAAACCTCAAACGTGAGGTGGGAAAGTGACAGTAAAGGTCTGGATTGAACCCCGCGAGAACTGCATAGCTGACATGGTGTGCGTCAGCCTATGCCCCGACGTGTTCGAGATGAACGAGCTTGACGGCAAGGCCGAGATAGTCCCCAAGTGGAGGGCTGACCCCGACAACAAGCAGCAGGGAAGCAGAAGCGAGGGCGACCCGCCCGATGATTATGAGGACTGCATCGAGGCGGCCGCTAACAGCTGCCCGACCCAGATAATTCATTATCAGGGTTCTAAGGGGTCGCACTGAGGCAGCTCTCCTAAAGCTAACCCATAAATTGCCACAAATGACCTACTTACCATGAACTAATGACGTGTTTTATAGCGCCTGAGGGCTTGCCTCTCTGCCCTGAGCTCCCCGCTTGGGGTCCTCTCTGAAAAGGCTCTGACCGCAACGCCGAGGGCCTTAAGAGATGGCGGTCAGGGTCATCACCTACGGGGCCATAGCCAAGGCCCTCGGCATATCGCCCATGGCTGTGGCCAGAGCGCCCAGCGAGAACCCAAGGCCAATAGAGAGCCGTGTCATAGGGTCATAACGTCAACAGCAGGCTGGGCGGCTACCCTTCAGTGAGCCTGAGGTGAAGAGGGGCTCCTGAAGCCTGAGGGCGTGAGGTTTAAGAAGTTGGACAGGGCGCTGAAGGAGCACATCACTAGGACCAAGCATAGATAAAAGTTTATGATCTGCGCTCAATAATACGTAAGACTGTTGACCAATAAGGTAGTCAGCTAATAAGTGAGTGAGGTACTTGAGCGCGGCCAAGAAGCCAACGTCGTTTGCAGTGGCGGCTGCAGTGGTGACCCTAGCCACCTTTGGGGCCAGGGCCTCGAACAACATGATAGCGACGACCATGCCCCTTCTGGCACATCACCTCTTCAACTTCAACGGCCTCGAGGTAGGGCTACTCGCCATGGCGTTCATGGGCAGCACCTTCATATCAACCAGCTTCATAAACGCAAGGCTGCCCGCGAGAAGCAGGAGGAGGTTCTTCATAGCATCAGCTATGGCCTACGCCGTCCTCTTTCCGTTCTACTCAAAATCCAACCCGTTTACGATATGGGCGCTGGCCGTGGCCACAGGGGCTGTGCTTGGGCCGATAATGCCTAATATAATGACATCGGCAGGCGCGATCAGCAACCCAAGGCAGAGGGAGAGGCTACTCACGATATACACCCTTGCCCTTAGCACCTCCCTCCTCATCGGCCCTGCCATAGACTCTGTAATAGTTAAATACGTTGGACTCAAGGACTCCTTTATCTTCTTTGAGCCCATAGCGGCCCTCGTTGCCGTCGCTGCGCCCCTGGTCAGGTTCCCCGAGGAAGAGCGCCCTATCGATGGCTCGGCCAGGCCCAAGGTGACCTCAATACTTACCAACAACGGGTTCATCGCAGCCTTACTTAACAATCTGATGTACTCCGTCCCCTTCGCCTTCATAACGAGCTTCGCTGGCCTCTACGCCGAGTACAGGTTCCACGTAAGCAGCTCCTTGGCGCTTCTGCTATACTCGCTTTTCTACTCAACATCGTTCTTAGGCAGGCTCGTACTAGCTATAAGGCCGCCCTACAACATAGTGAGGCTCATGGTGCTTTCCTCAACCCTCACGCTGATAGGCCTCGTAGCCGCCTGGGCCTCTCCTACCATACTGGTTTACATGGTTGCCCTGCTCATCCTTGGAATTCCGCATGGGCTTACGTACACGCTGAGCGTCATATCAATATCTAGGACCTTCGACCTAAGGAGCCTCAACGCCGCTAACAGCTACTTCTTCTCGATAATGACGATTATAGGCTCTGTGCTGCCGGCCGCCCTTGGAGCTATGGTCACTGTCGCCGGCTACCAGGCCACAATACTAAGCATTGTGCCCATAGTGGCTGTTGTCTTCGGCGCTACCATGTTCTTCGCCAGGAGGGCCTCGGCGGTACTTATCAAGCCCCTATGACCACTGCAGGCACGTTGTCTAACTTTCATATCACTATGACAAAGGGCTACAGTTAACTACGCGAAGGCGTTACGGCTTCGTTTCAGCGCTTCCTCCGGAGACGGCTGAGGAGGCCCTCACGGCCTCGCCGAGAGCCTTAAGCAGGGTCAGAAGCACGACGCCCGCGTATATTACGTCAGGGTCTGACATGGCCCTCATGAGGTCAGAGAGGTTGGGTGACGTGACTGCCTGAAGCCCCTTCCTGAACCCCTCTACGGTCTTCCTTATGATGTCAACGACCTGTGGGTCCCCGAGGGCCTTCGAGACCTCTAGCGCTATCGCAGCGATGCCCTTAAGCGACCTAATGGCGTCCTCTGTCATCCTTGCGACCTCCTCAGGGGGCAGCTCCCTCACTATCGTGTCGCTGACCGCCTGCATGGTCCTGTTCGCCCAGTCAACGAGCTTTGAGTAGGGAACTTCGCTGCCCTGTGACGAGAGGGCCCTGAGGACACGAGGCATAGCCTCGATGAGCGAAGCCATGAAGACGCCTATTGAGGATCCGAGGGCCCTTGCGGCCTCCTCCATCTCCTCACGGCTTCCCCCTGATCCCGCTGACAAGCCTGGGATCCCCTTTGCTTTAAGGCCAGGACCAATATTAATTCCTGTAGCATCATGAAGGGAGCTAAAATATTTGAGAAAGTCTATGAAGTCGTCTCCCGCATACCCAGGGGCAAGGTAACTACATACGCCGTTATAGCCTCCTGCGTGGGTACGCACCCCCGCGTCGTGGCCATGGCCCTCAAGAAGAACCCGAGGCCTATTGAGATACCTTGCCACAGGGTGATCAGGTCTGACAGGAGCATAGGGGGCTACACGCCTGGGGGGCCTGAGGCCAAGAGGGCCCTGTTAAAGGAGGAGGGGGTCAGGTTTGACCGTGACGGAAGGGTCCTGGAGGAGTTCGTGATCAGGGACCCGCAGCAGCTCTGCGAGTCTCGGATAGATAAACGAAAAGTGTTTATCTCTACGTAATGTAAGTAAACGCCTAGGCGGTGAAGAAAATTATTTCCACAATGTCTAAAAGGGCCTTGCGGATAGACGCCAGGGCCGGTGGAGGGCCTCGCACCTGAGCGGATATGTGGCAGCTCTCGCCGACGTGCCGGAGGTTGTAAATGAGCTTGAAAATCGCGACGCAAAGCATGTTATCTTCTCTGACGACCAGACGCTCGTCTCAAGGCCTGGACCCCGCAGGGTTATGTTGGACTACCTCAAGCTCTTCCCCATGCCTAGAGGACCGTGCTTAAGGGGTGAACAGAGTTGAGAGCCCTTGTGATATCTGCGCCGACCCTTGATGAGATAGAGTTCGAGGTCGAGAGGAGGACTGTGAAGCTGCCAGGAGGGCCTGCCCTGTTTGCCGGGCTCGCGCTGAGAGGGCTGGGCTATGAAGTCTGTTGCATAGGTCCCTTCGGCCTGAGGGTCAAGGACACCGTCCTGTTTGAACAGTCCCTCGGCATAACCCGCGTCTGCTGCGAGAGGCATGACAAGGGCTACGTGATGCATCACACCTACGCGGCCAGCGGTGAAAGGAGGACAAAGGTGGCCTCCAAGGCCTCCCCGCTCTCTGCTGAGGAGTTGAGGTCGGCTGTCCTTAGGTGTAAACCTGACCTGGTCTTGGTCTCGCCGAACTTTGACGAAGTGCCCCTTGAGGCGCTCGGCGTTATAGGCTCACCCCTGGTCACCGTCCTCGACGTCCAGGGCTACGCCAGGTCGCTGGGCGAGGGCTGGTGGGACAAGATACCGCCAGGGTCCGCTAGGCTTGTTCACATGTCCGACGACGATGGCCCCCTGCCAATCGCGAGGAGGCTCTCCCAGAGGTTTGAGGCGGTGATGTACACGGTGGGCCCCGGAGGGGCCGTGCTCTTCTCTGGCGGCGTGGCCACGGCGATGCCTGCCAGAGGGCCAAGACTTAAGGACAGGACAGGGGCTGGTGACATCATAACGGCGCTGGTGTCACACTACTACATAGCCGAGGGCCTGGCCCTTGAGGAAGCCTACGAGGCCTCGCAGGAGCTCTTCATGAGGATTATCGAGGAGGCGGCGACTCTGAGGTCGCGAGCCTTTTTAAGCCAAGGCTGACTTGACAAAGGTGGCACAAGACCCTTGGCTTCCTTGGGCTTCATAGCGGTCGGCGGTGCCCTCAGCGTGGTCAGCGGCCTAATAGCCTTAGCCGTGAGCTTCGCGGCCTACCGCTACCTTAAGATCGGAGACGTGGGCCTGCTTACCTACCTAAGCCTCAGCTTCGCGCTCCTCGGGGTCGGCCTTATGTTACAGGGCGCTATGAGCCTGATACTGGGGCTCAGGCTCGGGAACGTCTATGAGGACGCCAGGCTGGCGGACTTCATGAGCGTCACGTACCTCATGGTGGAGAACCTGGCCTACCTGCTGCTAGTCATCGGCTACACCCGCGAGACCTTCTGGAGGGGGGCCTCGTCCCTTGCGCCGCTCATAATGATAACGCCAAGTCAGCTGAGGAGGTACTTCCTCCTAGGTCACCTCGTCTTTGACGCCTCACAGGTCCTCTCTATACTCCTCCTCATGATAATTCTGTTCGAGGGCTTCCTGCTCTCTACAAGGTCCGGCAGCTCGCTCTCAAGGCTGGTCCTCCTGGCCTTCACCGTACTGCTGTTGGCTCACGTCACGATGCTCTACGCCTCGGCCACCATGACGCCGTTTTACTACATAGTTGGCGAGCTGGTGCAGTTCGCGTCGTTCTTACTCTTGCTGGCGTTCCTGATAAGGTGGTACAGGGTTGAGTAGAGCGCCTCCAAGGAGCAGGCTTAGGATATACTTCGACCTGCTCAGGAGCATAGAGAAGGAGGGCGGAAGGGCCAGGTTCTCCCACGTGCTGTCTGAGTCGAACGTGCCCTATGAGAGGTTCCTGGCCTACTTAGCCGAGCTTGAGGAGAGGGGGCTTGTGATTGAGGAGAGGAGCGAGGACGGCAACTACCTGGTCCTGACGGAGCAGGGGAAGGACTTCCTGAGGGAACTCAAGAGGATGGACTACTTCTTAAGGGGCTTCGGGCTCTCCCTCTAGGAGCGGCCTTGTGCAGGATGTTAGCCATAAAGCGTGGTGGCTCAGAGGGAGTAAGTTCACTGCTAGAGGCCTTGGCTAAGGCCGCTCAGCATGACGCCTTCGACAACATGAGCTCTCACGCTGACGGCTGGGGCTTTTACGCCATAGGCGACCAAGGGGCGCTTCACTACAGGTCCGTGACCTCCATGTGGGAAGACCCCACCTACGCCCTCATAGCTAAGGCAGCAGACAGCTTCAAGGCGATGATAGTGCACGCAAGGATGGCTTCGAGGGGCGAACCCAAGGGGAGCCCGCTGTTCTCACAGCCCTTCCTTGTCCAGGTTAATGAAAGGTCTGTAGCGCTGGCCCACAACGGGAGCGTTAACAAGGCGAGGCTAGCTGAATGGCTAGGGTTTAGAGCTGACCTAGGCTACGTCACTGACTCTGAGCTACTGGCGCTTGCGGCCTCTAAGGTTGACTTCAGCATCGCCGCCGAGCTTGTCGAGAGGCTGAGAGAGATCGTCATGAAGGCCAACGCGGCGAAGGGCGCCCTGAACCTCCTGGCAATGGTCGTTGACCCCAGGTCAGCTAGCGCCTCTCTTGCATGTCTAGAGGAGCACCCGCAGGTCAATGAAGAATATTATGCGATGTTCTCCTTTAGCAGAGACGCCTTCAAGGCCTTTATGTCGTCAACCGTCGCTTACTACGCAGGCCTGATAAAGTCAGATCTCTCCGTAGACTCAGATTACGTGAACAGGTGCACCCCAGGAGAGGTTGAAGAGGCCTAGCTCGTTAAGCGTGGACCGCGAGTCCACACGTCTTAAAATAACTTTAACCTTATTTATGTCAAACTGAAGTCAATTGACCTTTGCAGGACTACGAAGCGAGGCCGAGCGAGAACTAACGCGTGACGAGCTGAGCTTGTCAGTTGGCCAAGGCCTTGACGGGCACCTTAAGGTCCTGCTGGTAGCCGAGGTGGATCCTAGGATCAGGGGCCTCAGGAGGGGGCCACAGCTCAGAGTCAAGCACGCCCCTGCGACCGTGAAGTACTACCTCCCTAACAACATAACGAGGCTTTACATGGCGCCTCCCAGCTATGAGGCCTTATCACCGCTGGACAGCCTTAGGGCCCTTGTAAGGCAGGCAGCCCGGCTTCTAAGAGAGCCCATTGGGAAGGGCCTAGACCTAGCCCACACGTTCTTTGTGGACTTCACAAGGTTTGCAATACCATGCGTCCACGAGGCTGACCAAAGCCCAGGGCAGTATCTGGAGGGCTACCTCAAGGTCGACGGCGCGGCCAGGAAGCTGCTGTCAGAGCTTATCAAGGTGAAGCTTAGCACCTGTAGGGCGGTAATTACGTGGACTTCATGGGCCGCTAAGGGCTTCATGGCCGACGGATTCGACAGGTCAAGAATATACGTGGTGCCCCCTCCGCTTGAGGCCATGGCTGCAAAGGGTCACAGGGGCGTTAACGTGCTCATCGTAGCAAGGGACCTGTACAGGAAGGGCCTTGACATAGCTTTAGAGGCCTTCATGAAGGCCTCAAGGGGCGTAGAGGACGCCAGGCTGACAGTAATAGGCCCGCTTAAGTCTCTAGGCCTGCCCAGGAACGTGAGGGTTCTGACGCGTGTCGAGGACGATGTACTTCATGACACGATAATGCCGACTATAGACATAGTATTAGCGCCAAGCCGCGCTGAGGCCTACAACCTCACGGTCCTTGAGGCCATGGCACATGGCGCCGTTCCAGTGGTTTCTAGCGCCGGAGGCCTACCTGAGCTGGTCTCCGACAGCGGCTTCGTGACGGAAATTGACGACGTCAACTCGGTTACGAAGTCCCTTGAAGCCCTCATACTTGATGACAAGCTGAGGGGCAAACTGTCGAGGAGAGCAGTAGAGATAGTGAAGGAGAGGCACAACCCCGAGGTTATCGGTTACAGGCTTTTAGAGGTCTACAGGAAGGCGCTTGAGGAGGACTAAAGCCGCTTGAGGAAGGAGGCCCTGGCCTTAACCGCCTCAACGGCCTCCATAAGGTTCTCAACGGCCATACTTCAGGCGGTCACACCGCTTTTCCTAGCCCTAACAGGGTTCAAGCTGGCCAATGTGGCCCTGTTCACCGTCATCCTGTGGGCCTCAATAGCAGTTGGGTCCATAGCGGCTGCCCTGATCAGGGAGCCGAACTACGTTGGTTTCGTAGGGCTAGTTCTGCTGGGCATAGGCCTCCTGCTGCTTTACGTGTCCCCCTCCGCCGCAATGTTAGCTATACCCCTCTCTGGCATAGGGTCCGGCATAGCTAGTTCCATTCTTGCACCACTGCTTCACAAAATGTCATCTGTTGAAAGACCCTTTGAGGGGGTCGCGAGCTACTCGCTGGCCCTCTCTATAGGCCTGGTCACCGCCATGGCCTTTACGTCAATCCTGTCGCTTAGAGGCGTCACAATGTCCTTTCTAGGCGCTGCGGTCGTCTCCGTCTCGATAGCGGTCTTCCTTATAGCCTACAGGGTCGAGCTGCCCCGTGTGAGGGTTGAGCTGCCCTCAGTAGACGACGTAGCTGAGATGTTCAAAGTGAGGCTGTTCGCAAAGGCCTTCGCCTCAAATTTCGCCTACTCCCTGATACTGCCTCTAGTCCTTTCCTATTGGCCCCTTTACTCCTCCAAGGTTGTTTGTCTGCCTGTCACGACTTCCTTTGCCCTCCTTTCCCTGCTGTTCCTAATATCAGGTACTATAAGGGGGCTCTCGATGGGCCTCAGAAACGTTGAACGGTCGCAGAAGCTGGCCGTGACGACACTTATGATCTCAGTGATCCTGCTGGCTACCAGAAGCGGGTTACTGAGCGTAATAGGCCTGCTGCTGTTCTCCGTGCCTCACGCCCTGGTGTACCCTACGACGCTCTATCAGGCCATGACATCCTCGCAATCAGAGGTAAAGGCTAACTACGTCTTCTCCCTGTCATCAGGCGCGGCTGAGGTCCTGTCACCCATACTCGCTGGACTAGTCATAACCGGCTGGGGGCTTGAAGCCCTCTACGTGGTGGCCGTTCCCTTGGCCCTGGCTTCAATGATTGCGTCATACGCTTAAGCTGAAATAGCGATGGCTCAGCCTACTAGAGGGACGTTAGGTGGAGCCAGAGGAGCTCAGAAGGTTAGCTGTTGAGCTGGCTGAGGAGGCCTCTAGGTTCCTCATAAGCAGGTGGTGTAGCGAGCTAACGGAGGTGGTTAAGGGTGATACCATTAGGGCTGATCTGAAGGCTGAAGAAATAATAGCTGAGAGGCTCAGGTCAAGGCTCAATGAGTACACCCTGGTCTCCGAGGAGAGCGGCCGCACGGGCTCGGGCGGCTACGTATTTGTGGTGGACCCCCTCGACGGAAGCCTAAATTATGAGCACTGCATACCGTGGTCCTCTGTCTCGGTGGCCATAGCGAGGCCGAGCTCCAGGAGGTTAAGCGAGGTGGTGGCAGGCGCGATATCCCAGCTTGGCGGGCCCGCGCTCTCCTTTGCCAGGGGGCAAGGCTGTTATGTAAATGATGAGAGGGTCAGCCCGAGGCCCCAGCCCAGGAGGATAGTGTTCACCTACGTTGAGTCGCTGGAGGACGCAGTCAGGGTGGCGAGGCTGTTCAGCTTGGTGAAGGACCTTAAGCTGAGGAGCCTCGGGAGCGCCGCGCTCGAGATAGCCATGGTGGGCCTAGGGCGGGGGCTCGCCTACGTAGACCTCAGGAAGAAGCTGAGGAACGTCGACGCCGCTGCCGCCATAGGCCTTGCAAGGGAGTGCGGCGCTAGGGCCGTTGATGTCAGTGGTAATGACGTCGATGTTGACATATCTGATGTTAGGCCCCTAGGTGACTTAATAGTGGCGCACGAGAGCGATCTGAACCTTGTCCTCAGAGCCCTTTCCTAACCACTCGTCCTCTGGAGCCGATACCTTAGGATAGCTATGACTCCTCCCATGTTGAATATCGTTGAGGCCGCTGGCGAGTCCCGGGTTATTATTATCACTCTGCCCCCCTTCTGCTCTATGAGCTCCATCAGCCTCCTGAACTTCTCCCTCTGCTCGTCATCACTGGCGTAGAGGTACTCGTCAATGATTACGGCCTCCTCCACGGCGCCGGCCTCGGCAGCGAAAGCCACGTCATCTAAGGTGTAGGCCACCAGCGACGGGTCGCTCGAAACCCTCACCAGGAACTCCTCGATGACCTCCTGTGCTGCGACGGAATCCATCTCCCTCAGGGCCTTTAGTACAGAGTCCCTCCTCGTAACTTCATATATTCCCTCGAGGCCGCCGCCTGAGACGCTATCGGTGATTATATGCAGGTGTGGAGCTAAGGACCTGACCTTCTCGGCTAGGACCTCCCTGATCTGGCCTGGGCTGGCTATAACTATTACCGAGGCGCCAGCCTGCGAGGCCTCCTTAACCAAGGTCTCGGCGAGCTGGGCCAAGGCCTCCTCAAGCCTCCTCTCCCTTGCAGGGTCGTCCTTAGGGCCCAGTAAGAGGTCCTGCTCAAGCACGGTCCTGAGGCCAACTGGGGTCATGATGGCCACGGCAGCGCTTTCATAGTCTACAGCCACCAGGACGGCCCGCCCTCTTGGCCCGCTCTCCATAAACTTCTTCAGGACCTTATCGCTCCAGCCCTCCTCCCTTATCAGGACTATGGACTGGTTGAGCGTTATGTACGCCGACTGATGCTTGCCCCTGACCCCGAACCTCTCAGGGCCCTCCTCTATTACACCGAAGACCCTCAGGGAGCCTGAGAACGGCTGGAACTCGACGGACTCAACCCGAAGGGTTACCTCAATAGGCCTCCTCTCCTTCTGCTTGGCATCCCTCCCCGCCACGTCCCTGAGAACGACAGTCCTGACCCTATCGCCCTCCCTGATATACACTGCTAAAGTCCAGAGGTCCTCCTCGCTCCTCGGCACAACCTGTATTGTCCTCTTCTTAGAGTCCAGCACCCTTAGCTCCATCGCTCCCACATAGCTGGGCCTGCTAGAGCTTTAAGCTAGCCCTGCCCCGCGCCCACGGGAGCCCGCTTGGCCATAGACGTCAGGTCAACGCTGCCAACGAAGATAAACCTGATAAGGCTGAGAAGGGAGTACGCGACGATAAGAAGGATAAGGAGGATTATGGAGGAGAAGAGGGAGGTACTCCTTCACTACATAAGGAGCGTGGCCGAGGAGTACAACCGTTATCAGAAGGAGGTCTACGGAGTTCTTGAGGAGCTGTTCACCACCTTTTACAGGGGGGAGGCCGCAGAGGGCATTGACAGGACATGGGCCATAGCTGAGGCCGCCAGGGAGAGCCTGAGGGTCAGGGCGTCAACCATGGTGCTGTTCTCGGTCAAGACCCCCGTGTTCCAGCTGGTGCCCGAGTCCCTCGCCAGCCCTGCCATACCTCCGGGCGCCTCCCCTGATCTCATTGAAAGCTTTGTAATGTTGAGGGAGGAGCTGCCGGCCATCCTCAGGCTCGCCCAGTACGAGGAGACTGTGAAGAGGCTGATAGAGGAGCTTAAGGACACCCAGAGGCTGATAAATGCGCTGGACTACGTTATACTGCCAAGCTATGAGAAGGCCCTCAAGTTCATATCTATGGTGCTTGATGAGAGGGCCAGGGAGGACTTCGTGAGGTTAAAGCACCTTAAAAGAAGGCTTGCTGTTGCCGAGGAAGAAAAGGTCGTGGCCACTACGGGAAGAGCGCCCCAGCGATAATGAAGACCACCGCCACCGCTATGAGCGCGGCGACGAACCTGCCAGGGGTCATGTTACCCATGGCCTTAACGCCTCTGGCTATGAGTATTGCAGACCCTATTACTATAATGCCGAGCAGCAGCACGAGCCCCGTCAACACTAAGGCGTAGCCTACGCCCGTGAAGTTCGTAGGCCCTATGTGACCGAACAGCTGACTAACCGCCTGCTGTATAGCTTCAAGGGCCACCCCTGATCCCTGCGCCTTATTCGTCCTGGGAACGTGTAAGGGGAGCTAAGCCAGTAATACCTTAAAGCGCCTGCAGCCCTTCAGCCACGGTGTTTGGGTTGGCCATAATGAGGAAGCCTAAGGCGTGGATCCTCACAATAGGTAATGAACTGCTGATAGGGAGGATCGTTAACACCAATGCCTCATGGCTTGCCAGAAAGTTGACCTTCCTGGGCTTCAGCGTTGAGAGGATAATAGTTACCCCTGACGAGCCGGCCGAGGTGGCGGAGGAGATAAAGAGGGCCCTCTCAAGGGACGACGTAAAGGTCATAATAACGACAGGGGGTCTTGGGCCAACATATGACGACAGGACCCTTGAGGCCGTGGCCCGGGCCATCAACAGGCCCCTCAGGCTTAATGAGCAGGCCCTGCAGTGGGTGAGGCAGAGGTACGAGAGCGGCGGCATGCAGATGACCAAGGAGAGGGAGAAGATGGCCTACCTGCCCGAGGGAGCTGAGCCTATATGGAACCCTGTCGGGACGGCGCCGGGGTCCCTCGTCGCGGCTGGCGAGGCGCTCATAGCGTCACTCCCTGGCGTCCCAGTTGAAATGCAGGCCATGTTCGAGGAGCTTATGCCTAGGTTTAGGCAGCTGGCCCCGCCCCTTGAGGTCATCGACTGTGGCTTCGTTGTAGTGGGAGTGCCTGAGTCATCCCTTGCCCCCTACGTTGAGGAGGCTGAGCGGAAGAACCCCGGCTGTTACGTCAAGAGCCACCCCAAGGGTCACGAGATAAGGGGGCCCGTGCTTGAGATAAGGGTGCTTGCCTCAGCACGCACAAGGGACGAGGCGAGGGAGCTCGCGCTCAGGGCACTTGAGGTGGTAAAGGGTGGGGCGAGGTCGCTCGGTGGAGAGATTACTGAGGAGGGCTGTCAGGAATAAGCTGATAATCACGTTTACGATAGCCTTAATTGGGGGCGTCCTCATCGGCCTAAGCCCGAGGCTAGGACGTGTCCTCCTCTGGGTGGGCTCGGCTGTGGTGCTTGCCTCCCCCTGGATTTCATATTTCATCGTGCTTAAGCTCTACAGGGAAAAGGTCCTAACCTATGACAATGAAGACAAGGACGAGAAGGCGTAAGTAACCAAGCATTATAATCCTTAGTTCTAGGCTATAACGCAGGTGAAGGTGGACAGGTTGAGCACCGCCAAGAGGCCACCGTTCCTCAAGGTGAGCGGCGACGAGGACCTGATACAGCTAGCCGAGGAAGCCCTCAGGGAGGTCTACGACCCCGAGATACCCGTCAACGTTTATGACCTTGGGCTAATCTATGTGATAGACGCTAGGAGAACCGATGGAAAGCCAAAGGTGAAGATATTGATGACGCTTACCGCCATTGGGTGTCCAGTCACGGGGTCCATACTCGCCTACGTTGAGCAGGCCCTGCTTGACAAGATACCAGGGCTAAGCGAGGAGAACCTTGAGATAGAGGTCACCTTTGACCCCCCATGGAGCCCTGACATGGTCAGCGAAGCTGGGAGAGAGGCGCTAAAGGAGCTCTACGGCTATGACGTAGTGGATGAGTGGAAGAAGAGAATAAGTGAGCAGTACCAGGAGACGTCGAGCGGGGGCCAGGCGCAGGGCTCTTGAACTTCGCCTCCTACAGCAGGGCCTGAAGGCAGTGACCGCTTTGTGGATAGTTGGAATAGATGAGGCTGGCAGGGGTAGCCTAGTTGGAGACCTCATGATAGCTGCCTTCGCTATCGAGGACTCTAAGGAGCCCCTGCTTAAGAAGATTGGCGTGAGGGACAGCAAGGAGCTCAGCAGGGGCCAGCGTGAGGAGCTCTACGGTGAGCTCATTAAGATAGGGGTCTTCGCTGTCCTGCCCATACCCCCGAAGGAGATAGACTCTGAGAACATAAACAGGCTGGAGGAGAGGAGAGCCAGTGACCTCCTTAAGATAGTATTTAACAGACTGAAGGGGCCCAGGGCCGTAAAGGCTATTTACATTGATAAGTTCGGCGAGCTCAGGGAGCTGCCCAGGAGGTTAAGGGATCTGGGCTACAGGGGCGACCTGGTGGTTGAGCCTAAGGCTGACTCGAAATATGCCGTCGTGTCGGCCGCCAGCATAATCGCCAAGGTTATCAGGGACCGAAGGCTTGACGTGCTGAGGCTGATGTACGGCGTCAGGGGAAGCGGGTACCCAGCGGACCCCGAGACCGTGAGCTGGGTCATGGAGGTCCTGAACAGGGGGCTCAGGCTTCCAATAATTAGGTACTCCTGGTCCACGTTGGAGGGAACGGAGGCCTTTGTCAGGAAGGTTAAAAGACCCCGTAAGACACTTGAGGACTTCATGGTATAGGGGTGCCAAGCACGGGCGATAAGGGGCAGGTTGGAACAAGGCCGTCTGAGGCCCTCCTCAGGCTGATGGACAACTATGGATACAACGTGCTTGGCTCTAGGGAGTGGCTTGAAGGCGACAAGCTCTACAGGCTAGGCTTTCAGTACGTGGCAGTCGAAACGCTAGTAAGAGAGTACTTCCTGGCCGAGGAGGACTGGAGAGGGAAGAAGGTATTTGAGGTCGAGTGGAAGGGCTCTAAGAAGTCAATAGTCTACGGGAAAGGTGACGTCAAGTCTGACGCGGTCCTCGTCAAGAGGCCTGAGCCCACTGAGAGGACCATTCCCTGGAGGGGGCTCCTTGATTATCTCCCTCAGCCGCCCCTGCCCCTCTTTGTTGTTGACCTCAGCATGAAGTTCCTTCACACGCCAGAGGAGCTGTCAAAGCTGAGGCTTCAGCTGGCAGTGGCGCTGTCAGTGATAAGGGAGCACCTATGGGACGCCCACCTCTCAATAACGGGGGCTGATGAGGAGACCGCGAGGTGGCTAAATGAGGTAATGGGAGTCAACAAGGTCTCTATAGTCAACGCGAGGCCCAGCGAGATCCTGTGGGGCTACGACGCGGATAAGGTAATAATACTGAGGCCTGACGCCACAACGCCCCTGAGGCCTGAGGACGTCAACACCGCTGACGCCTTCTTGATAGGCGGCATAGTTGACAAGATCCCGAGGCCGGGCCTCAGCAGGATGCTTGACAGCCTTGTGCCGTGGGGGGTTCCAAGGAAAGTAGAGCTCAGGGGGTCCGTCATCGGGGTGCCCGAGAGGATAAACAGGATCATAGAGGTCATCCTCAAGTCAAGGTATGTCTACAATGGTGACATTGAGAGGGCTATAATAACTACTATGACTAAGAAGGACAGGGTCGCAAGGGCCTACAGGGAGATAACGAAGGAGCTTAGTGAGAAGGGTAGAAGCTACGTAACGAGGGACCTCTACGAGGAGCTGAGGAAGTGGCTGCCACTGACCTATGATGAGTTCCTTGAGGCCGCCAGAAGGGCGCACGTGGAGGTCAAGGGCTAAGCGCCATAAACGCTTATTTACCGTCAGACTGAACCTCCATTCATGCCCGGCCCGGCCATAGCGGTCGGGCAACACCCGGACTCGTTTCGAACCCGGAAGTTAAGCCGGCCGCGTTGGAGAGGGCCAGTGAGGTCCGAAAGGCCTCGCAGGCCCCTCCAAGCCGGGACCGGGCGCTAGGGCGTTCTGCAAAAGCACCTGAAAACACCTTAGCGTTGATAAGTACTAAAAACCCTCTTCTGCATCGCCCAAAGGGGTTAACTTTGGGCGTACTGATCAAGGACCTGTACAAGAGCTATGGCAATCATCTGGTCCTGAAAGGGGTAAACCTCGAGATAAAGGATGGCGAGCTCTTCGTTATACTCGGCTACTCAGGCTCCGGCAAGACAACGCTACTCCGTTGCATAGCGGGGCTTGAGAAGGTCAACTCAGGCAGGATCTATATAGACGGTGTCGAAGTGACTGACCGGCCTCCAGCTAAGAGGTCCGTTTCCATGCTTTTCCAGAACTACGTCCTTTACCCTCACAAGACGGTATTTGAGAACATATTGATGCCCATAGAGAGGGAGCCGGACGCAAGGAAGAGGGTCCTTGATATCGCTGAGGAGCTTGGCATAAAGGACCTGCTTAACAGGCTGCCCTCGCAGCTGTCTGGCGGACAGCAGCAGAGGGTCGCCCTGGCCAGGGCCCTGGTCAAGAGGCCCCGCGTGCTGCTCCTTGACGAGCCGCTGAGTAACATTGACGCGCCCCAGAGGATAGCCGCGAGAAGGTTCATCAAGGACCTTCAGAGGAGGGAGAGGATAACGACCATCTACGTGACCCATGACCAGATAGAGGCCATGGCCGAGGCTGACCGCATGGCTGTAATGATGGATGGCAGGATCTTACAGGTCGGGACCCCCGAAGAACTTTACAATGACCCAGCAAACAAGTACGTCGCGTCATTTGTCGGCGACCCGCCAATGGCCATAGTTGACGGCAAGGTCTTCAATGTGGACGGGTATGTGGGCCTCAGGGCAGAGGACGTGGCAATTGGCGAGGGGCCCTATGAAGGTACGGTTGAGGGCGTTGAGTTCATAATGGGCAAGTACCTAGTACATATCGACTTTAAGGGTGAGGAGATAAGGGGGTTCTCGAACTTTAAGCCAAAGGAGGGTGACAAGGTCAGGTTCTCCATTTTAAAGATGAAGACGTTCAATGAGCGGGGTCCATAACTTAAAAACCCCTCTTAGAGGCGTAAAGCTGGGTCTGCGATGCCTGTCGAGCTTTACAGCCTGGACGAGGCCCTTAAGGTAGCGCCGAAGGCTATAGAGTGCCGCGTGAAGAGGGTCACGAGAGACGGCAGAGCGAAGGTAAAGCTCAGGACTAAGAGGTATCTTTATACCCTTAAGGTTGACCCGTCCCAGGTCGATGATGTCATCTCAAAGCTGGGTTGCAAAAATGTCGTGGACGTCGACGCCGAGGTGGCCAAGCGTAAGAAGGAGAGGGCCGAGGCCAGGAGAGCGGCCAAGGAGAAGGCTGAAGAGAAAGCTGAAGAGAAGCCTGCCCAGGCCCAGCAGGTAGCTCAGCAGCCTCAGCAGGAGGCTAAGCCTGAAGAGGAGGCCTCCAAACCCTCTCAGTAAGTATAAACGTTCTCAGGACCAACGCCCTGGTCCCCCTTACATGCGCCAAGCCTTATAGCGATCTCCGTGACCTTTCTTGAAACATGCCTAGTCAAAAGCCTTGGTGCCAGGTAGCTCAACAGGTAAATGAGGACGTTCACCCTCAGCGAGGCTCCAGAGGCCTTCGGATGGCCCCCGCCTCCAAGGCCTTTAGCTATGACCTGGACGTTTGCCGACCCCCTGCTCCTCAGCGAGAGCGAAACCCTTCCGAAGCCCCTCCTCTTAACCATGACAGACACTTTGGCGTCAGATCTTGACGTAACCATGGAGCCGATTATGCTATCCGACGGCGGCTCAAGCCGCCTTAATATGGCGGCGACCCTGCAACCCCCCTCCTCAAAGACGCTCATCGTGGATAGGTCGCCAGCAGAGTTCCTTAGCTCAGCCGTAAGGTACGTCTTAAGCCCGCCCTCAAGCTCCTCATCCCATAGGACGCCTGAGCGGAACTTCTCTATGAGCCTCAGCCTCCAGGGCTGCTTCGTAGGCTCAGCTACGCTGTTCGCGGCCCTGACCAACTTTGGGGCAAGGGGGTCCTGCCAAGTCCACAGGTCGGCTGAGCAGACAGCGCTCTCAAGCCTTAGGAGAAAGTCGTCTGGTTGGACTCCGTAGGCCTTTGACGCGTAGCGAACAACGACGCCAGCCCCGCACGTGCTTCTGTCAACGAAGAGCTTCACCCCGCTCTTAGTCGCAAGCTCGACCTCTTTTTCTTCCCAAACGTGGTGATCGTACCACTCCACGGCTACGCCCCTACTCACGAGCTCGGACAGGATGGACAACGCCTTCGGGGTTGAGTCATCATTGAAGCCTATGTCCATTATTACGACTTTATCGCCCTTAGAGGCAGCGCCCCTAACCTCCTCCATTGTCTCGTGAAGGTTATAGGGCTCCGCGAAGAAAACTAACGAGCCTGCCAGGTCCGCTGAGGCTATCCTAAGGTAGGCCGCTGCTGAGGCCTCGCCATCGAGGTCGTTGTGGGCTACAAGTATTAGCCTCTGGCTAGCTGAGCCCATACCTCCTCACGGCCTCCTCAAGCTTTGGCCTAAGTAGGTCATAAGTCTCCTCAAGGGCCTGTGAAATGACCTTGGTCCCGCCTATCACAGTTATGTAGTTCGCGTCCCCCTTCCACCTCGGCACCACGTGTATGTGGACGTGCCCCGGGACCCCAGCGCCAGCCACGTCGCCTATGTTTACGCCTATGTTGAAGCCCTCTGGCCTGTAGGCCTGCCTCAGGGCCTCCATCGAAGCCTTCACAAGCCTTATCATCTCAAGGAGCTCTTCGTCCGTCAGGTCTTCAAGGCTTGACACGTGTCTATAGGGCGCCACCATGAGGTGGCCGGTGTTATATGGGTACCTGTTAAGTATAATGAAGGCCTGCCTCCCGCGGTAAACTATCAGCGCCTTCCTGTCGTCGCCCATCTTGGGGGACTCGCAGAGAAAGCAGCCCCCTTCCCTCTTCTCAACAACGTTTGTGATATAGCTCATCCTCCATGGAGCCCACAGTATTGAGTACCATGGCCTTGGCCAGTCCATTCAGGGCACCCTCGCGAGGGCCTCTACGGCCAGCGACACAGGTAAGGCGAGTAGAATAAATGCGACATAGGGGAGCCCCGGCCTCGCCTTGACCTGACCGTTGGCATTAGGGCACGACCTTATGACTGCCTCGCTGGGCACGTCTGAGACCGCCCTTGATGTAACTGGGAACCACCACTTCAGCTCCCTCAGCAGCAGGCCGCAGGGCACCACTGCCCCGTCGAGACAGCTCAGCGACCCGCAGACCCTGTACGATATTATAGCCCTTGACGCAAGCTCGGCGAGGGAGGCCACGAACAACACTATGTATATGGGTGGAATAACGAGGGAGCCTGGCAAGGGCGCAGGCAGCGTTAACGATAGTGCTAAAGCCGCCCAGAAGTCCCCTGGCCCCATTAGGCCAAGGAGTGAGGCGAGGCCTACCACGCCAGCCCCTAGGAGGCTCAGGCCGTAGTAAGCTGCCAGGAGCCGTGGCGGGTAAAGCCCAAGATAAGCCATGAGGGAGACGGCGAGTCCGAGCTTTGACCCCACAACCCAGAAGTGCTCCGGCACCTCCCTGTACTTTACATCGAGTATGGTCGGCCATATGGTCATAGCTACAGCTACCAGCCAGGGGAGGGCGAGGATCCAGCCCTGAGACCCCATCACTCCTCCTCTGCGTCCCTTATGCCGTACTCAGTTATAGCGAATACCGTCTCCCCCTCAGGTAGGTGGGGCGCGTCAACGATCCTGGCTATCCTCTTGTTGCCCCTGCTCTTCTTGAGCTGAACCCTTATCCCTGGGGCGTGAGCGACAACGTTACCTCCCACGGCTGCCGTGGGGTCGCCGTAGAACACGTCAGGCCTTGACATCACCTGGTTCGTCACCACCACGGCCGCGTCGTAGACCTCGGCCAGCCTCATGAGCTGGTGCAGGTGCCTGTTCAGCAGCTGCTGCCTGGCGGCCAGGTTCTCCCTCCCTGGGAACTCGGCCCTGAAGTGGCTTGTCAGGGAGTCCACGACCACAAGCTTAACGTTGTCCTTGCTGAGCAGGTCAAAGAGGGAGTCCACTATAGCCATCTGGTGATGGCTGTTGATGGCCCTTATCCAGTAGATGTTATCCATGACCTTGTCTGGGTCAAGCCCGAGCCCCCTCGCCATCTGGTCTATCCTCTCCCACCTGAACGTGCCCTCGGTGTCTATGTAAACGGCCTTAGCGCTAAGTCCTCCCTTGTCCTCAGGCAGCTGCACGTTGACGGCCAGCTGGTGACATACCTGGGTCTTGCCGGTGCCGTACTCGCCAAAGAACTCCGTGATCTGCTTTGTCTCCACCCCTCCGCCCAGGAGGTCATCTAGGGCCTTGCTTCCCGTGGTTATCTTCCTTATGGTCATCCTCTCCTTCTTAAGCTCAAGGGCTGTCTTGAACCGTATGTCGAGGGCCTGCCTGGCGGCCTCAACTATCTTCTGGGCCGTCTGCAGCGGTATGCCTGCCGCCTGAGCTATCTCCTGGGGCGTCGCCACCGCTATGGCCTCTATTGTCGAGAAGCCGCTCTCTACAAGCTTCTCTGCCGTAGTAGGGCCAACCCCCGGCAGCTCAGTTATGTCCTTAGGCTTGCGGTTCTCCTGAGCCACACTCGCTCCCTGGTTCCTAGTTGCTGCGGAACCTATATCCTCAAGCAAGATCGCTGAGGACCCTAACGCCCTATCTGCTACTCGTTATTATTACCTATGGGATCCTCTCCCCTGGCCGGCCGACCAAAGGGGACACCGGACCTAAAGCGGGACTGCCGTGAGCAAGATAGCGGCGGCAGCTAATACTAGTGAGCCGACGCTGACGATCTTCCGGAACTCGCTGTCCCTTGACATTAATGAGAGGGGAGCCTTCTCTATAATGCCCACGGCAAGCGACAGCGCCGACAGCTGGCTAGCGGCCTGCGCGCTTATCAGGTGCCTGGCATAGAGCAGGCCAACCGCTATGACAGCGCTTAACGCGTTACCGAGGGCGCCGACCCCTATCGTGAGGGGCAGGTATGAGGGGGCTGCCACGCTTACAACCTTAGCTATGGCCGTTATCAGGAAGAGAAGCGTTGCGAACTCCAGGATCCTGCGGAAGGGCAAAGGCGTTGAGGGAGGCTCAAGCCCTACTGGACTGACCCTTCCCCTCTCTATTACTGCAAGCACCGCCAGGGAGAGCGTGATCACA
>JAPWTO010000021.1:0-15508 GCA_028276005.1 Acidilobus sp. | reverse complement strand
AAGCCATACCTCCTGTAGACGGCCTCAAGCCTTGATATTATCTCCTTCCTGAGTATAGCGAGCTCGGGCGGCACGTCCCTGAAGCCGCGGGGAGGCCTGAGCTCCAAACCCTGCTCCTCGGCCTGCCTGTCCCAGGAGGTAATAGGTTTAGGCCTCCTCTATAAGCTCAACGAGCCTGCCTGGCACTGAGGCTGAGACGTAGCAGGGACTCGGCCTGAGCTTCCCATGGACGTAGGCGACGAGGTCCTCAAGGCTCCCCTCGCCCCCCACGGCCTCCCAGAGGGGCCTGTGATCAACGGGCCTCAGCAAGTCCCTTAGGGATGAGGCGAGGGCCTCAACGTCGGCGTGCCCCTCCTTGTCCGCGTAGCAGAGGCATGCCCTCACGGTCACGTCGTGGCCGTGTAGCCCGTAGCCCATGGACTCGAGCCTCATGGCCACGCTCACTATCTCCTCTGCGCACACCCTCCACGGCAACGCCTCGTCACCTTGACCAGCGAGACCACCATCGACGCTATTGCCAGGGCCAGGGAAGCTATCACTAAGGGGGGCAAGGCCCTCTTGTCTAGGCTTGTGAGGACTAGCATAAAACCCTGCAGCCCCACATTAGTGGCGGTGGCCAACCGCGGCCTGCATTGATTCGCCCGAGGACTTCGTAAGAAGGCACAACGTCAACGCGAGGATAGTTGACTTCGGGGAGAGCGTGGAGACCGTCGACGCTGCCTCAAAGGCCGCAGGCGCGCCCCCATCAGAAATAGTCAAGACCCTCCTGCTAATAGTTGATGGCAGGCCCATGGCGGTCCTGCTGCCCGGCGACAGAAAGCTCGACTACAGGAAGCTCTCAGCTCTCATGAAGGCGAGCAAGATAAGGATGGCCTCACCTGATGAGATAGCCGAGCTCACTGGCCTCATGCCAGGAGGGGTAACGCCCCTGTCGGAGTGCATAAGGGGGCTTAAGGTCATAATGGACTCGTCCGTAGCCTCAAAGGAGAGCGTCTGGGTAGGTGGAGGGACGCCGACGAGCCTGGCCCAGGTGTCGGTTAAGGACTTGATAAGGGCCCTGAGGCCGACCCTGACGGAGGTATCACAGTGAGGCTGAGGGCGACTCCGGTCGAGCTAGCCCTCCTGCTCACCATGTCCTCCTTCGGCCTGGCCGCCTCAGCCCTGGTGCTCTATGAGTTCTACACCCTTCACAGGCTCCCTCCGCTCTGCCAGTACCACCCCAACTCAGGTGGGATTCAGCTCAACTGCTACGCCGTCCTCACGAGCCCGTACTCGAGGGTAGGCCCCTTCTCGCTTGACGCCCTGGCGGCCGCGTGGTTTATTATTAACATCTGCCTCTCGCTGATAGTATGCCTGGCGCCCCTGGCGGCGGCCAGGCTGGCGCTGAGGGCCCTCTTCGTGTGGAGGTTCGCTGGCATCGCCGTGGTTCCCTACTTGGTCTATGTCGAGCTCGCAGTGATAAGGGCCATATGCTTGTACTGCACCATTATGCACGCCGCCATATTAGTTGACTTCGCCGTCATAAGTTACGTGCTCTTCTCTAGAAGGTCAAGGCTAAGGGCCGTCATAATGGGGCCGAAGTGAAGGAGGTCACTCGATCGACCCATCCTCATAGGCCCTTGCCTCAGTCTATGTCGGCCAGATCATCCCTTACGCAGTGGACCTAGGCGGGCTTTTAGTGTTTCCCGTCGGCTGAGGATGTTAAAGACACAGGCCCCTTGACAGGAGGCCTTCAGCACCCTGAGTTGCCGTTCCTCTCCCAGGGCACAACTATGAGGGGCTCGTCCTGAACGTAGGTCTTGCCGAGCTTCAGCGAAATCTCCGCCTTCGCCAGCTCATAGCCGAGGTATGCTGCGTGCTCAGGGTCTAGGCCAAACCTCCTCACTGCCGCCCTGGCCACGCTCAGGGCGTGTCGGCCGGCCACAGCGCCCTGAGGAGAGCCGTCCCTGAAGAAGGTGACCACGACCCTCCCCCTCTCGTGGTCGGCGTTGATAACCACGTACTTGTCCGCTGAGACCTTGGGCTCTACGTACCCTACCTCCTCTGCCTCAGCGGCCTGGACCGCCCTCGGGGGCCTGACGTCCTGCTTCACTACGAGGAGCCTGCTGAACATCCCCCTCTCGGTGGACCTGAGCTGCCAGGCCGTCTCAGCCAGCCTCAGGGCCTCCCTGGCCTCAGCCGTTGACCTGTACGACTTGTACGTCTCCTCCACCACCAGGTAGGCCGAGGCCCTCAGCTCGACAGCCATCAGGGAGAGCAGCGCGTGGACCCCGAGCGTGTCGGCCTCAACGTCCTCCGTTACGTCAGCTGCCGAGAACAGGATGGGCGACCTGAGCCTCGAGGAGGCCTCGAGGTACCTGGAGAGGCTCCTCACCATGCCGAGCGGCGGCACCTCAATGACGGGGTCAAGGATAAGCCTTGAGCCCGAGAGCCTACCCTCGGCATCGGACAGCTCACTGAGGTCGCCTGAGGAGGTCACCACCACCTTTCCACTGAGCAGGTCCCTGGCCCTGACAGCAAGGGCCGCGGCCGCTACAACGCCCTCAGCCCCCGCCCCCAGGGCTTGCTCAGCGAACTCCTCGTTAGGCGCCTCGGCCAGGACAGGCCTCCCAGCCCTGAGCGCCTCCCTCACCCTTGAGGCTATCTCCTCAGGGCGCCACGAGGGGTCGGCGCCTACAATTATTACGTCAGCGCCGTCCCCCGACAGCCTGGCGGCAGCCTCGGCAACCTTGCCTGGCGGCACGGAGGGGTCGATCTCAGACATAATGACGAGTGGAGGGCCCCTGCGCGCCACGGGCCTGTCGCCGACCCTGAAGGCCTCCTCGTAGCTCAGGCTCGGCATAAGGGAGCCCAGGACCTCGTCGGCGCTCTTAACGGCGTCGAGCTGGGCGCCCCTGGCGACCTGGGCCAGGGTGGCCGGGAGCTCGCCAAGGGACTTAGGACCCTTGTACGCGGGCCTCGTTACAACCTTGGCCACCTCGCCGGCGTCCCCGCTCACGGTGCCTGGCAGTATGACCATATCAACTGAGGAGAGGGCCTTGGCCAGGGCAGGCCTCGACCTTATGATTGACGCTATGGCCCTGGTCGAGAGCACTGATATGACCGGGACTGGCAGCGCTACAACCATGGCCTCCACGTCCTTGACACCGCTGACCGTCTCCCTGACCAGCGGCTCAGCTGTCCTGCTGGTGACTATGCCGACCCGCATCTTCTCCCCTCTGGATACGGTATCCAACTATTAAAGCCTTCCATAGCTGTTTCGGTTTTTCATAATAAGTTTATAAGGCGTTTTGCAAACAACGTCTACAGGAGGTACGTGAAAGAGCACTCAAGATGCGGGGCCCCTGGGGTGGCCCTGAACGCCCCCAAGCCCGATGAGGCTCTGAGCGAGATGCAGGGGAATAAGGATGAGGCGATGACCGAAAACAACGTAAACCCATATGAGAGCTGAACTCCTACGTCCTGTCCGGCCGCGAAATGCGCACGGACCCTTTAATATTCCCGACCTGCCCAAGAGGAAGGGGAACCTTGAAGGCAAACCTGCTTCAGGCCTTTGGACCTGACCACCTCAGGTTCACCGACGTGCCTGACCCCTCGCCCGGCCCAGGCGAGGTAATGATAAAGGTCATGGCCTCAGGCGTCAACCCCGTCGACTACTACACGGTCACGGGCATGAGAAACGTTAGCCCCATGCCCCACATACCTGGCGTCGAGGTGGCTGGGGAGGTCGTTAAGGTAGGCCAGGGGGTTCAGGGAGTGGAGCCCGGCGACAGGGTCGTAGTCTACCCGAGGCTCTTCGACGGCACCTGCGACCTCTGCCTAGCGGGCCATGAACACCTCTGTCGCAACGGCGGCCTCTACGGCGTCTCCAGCAACGGGGGCTGGGCGGAGTACGCCATAGCGAGGGCTACTAACGTGTTCAGGCTGCCCGACTCCGTTGACTGGGACCTGGCAGCCTCGATCCCCGTCGCAGCCCTCACCCCCTTCCACGCGCTCCTCGAGGCCGGCGTGGTCCCAGGCGACACCGTAGTAGTCATAGGGGCCAGCGGCAACACCGGCCAGTTCGCGGTGCAATTCGCTAAGCTCATGGGGGCCAGGGTGCTTGCCGTCACTAGCAAGGGGTGGCTTAAGGAGCTCGGGGCTGATGAGGTGGCCCCACTTGAGCAGAGCCTTGAGGCCCTTAAGAGGATGACCGGCGGCAACAGGCTGGCAGACGTCGTCATTGACTCCATAGGGAAGAGGACCATCACGACAAGCCTCAGGCTCCTCGACAGGAGGGGGAAGCTCGTGACCTTCGGGGCCCTGACCGGGGAGGTGGGCCTCGAGTCAATCAGCGACATCTACTCGAGGGAGCTCAGGGTCATAGGCACCACGGGAGGCACGAGGAGGGAGATGGCAAGGCTCCTGGAGCTCGCCTCGAGGGGGCTGCTTAAGGTCAGGGTGTGGAAGAAGCTCAAGCTCTCCGAGGCCAGGGAGGCCCTCGGCCTCCTCTTCTCAAGGGAGAGGGACGGCAGGATAGTCCTTAGGGCCTGAAGGTGATGGCCTTGATTGAGACAGTCCTGGCCAGGTCCTCTAAGCCCGTCCTCACCGTCCCCTCGACAAGCACTGTCAGGGAGGCGGCCGAGTTCATGGCCTCTGCGGGCGTGAGGAGGCTAGCTGTAACTGAGGAGGGGAGGGTCATAGGCGTCTTCAGCGCCTACCACCTGGTCAGGATCCTGGCGACTGGGGCTGACCCCTCTTCCCTCAGGATCTCCGAGGCGGGCCTTGAGGTGCCCGCCTTCCTTGAGCCCACGGTAACGCTGCTTGAGGCGGCCAAGGTCATGGCGTCGAACAACGTGACCTCCGTCATCGTGGGCTCCGAGACGAACCCCCTCGGCATACTGACGACCCATGACGTTGTGGCTGCCCTGGCCATGTCCGCCCTCGGCAACAGGCCCCTCAGCGGGGCCCTGGTCAAGTCCTACCCCTACGTTGACCTTGGGGCAACGCTTCTCGAGGCCGCCCAGGCCATGATCTCAAAGGGCACGAGCGGGGTGCTGGTCCTTGACGGCGACCTCCTCATTGGCGTCCTGACCGTGAGGGAGGTTGTGGCGAGGTATGCGAGGGAGGGGCAGGAGAGGCTCATGGCAAGGGTCTCAGACATGCCAGTGCCGCCAGGTGCCTACATAGACGAGGGGGCCACGGTCTCGGAGGCCGCAAGGGTGATGGAGGATGAGGGCGTTGACGTGGCCCCCGTGCTCTGCGGGGGCGGGGTCTGTGGGGCGGTTGACGACATAACCCTGACCAGGTGGCTGGCTTCCTCCTAGCCGCCGCCCGTCTCGGGCAGTATCACTACGACGCTCCCGGGCCTCACAGGCGTATCGGGCTCTGCCCCCTTGCCATCAACAAGGAGAACGTAGTCTGACCTCCTGAGCTTCCTTACGACCGGGGCTATGTCCTCAACCCTGGCCTCCCCCTCGACGTCAACATCTGCCTCTGAGGCGCCTGCCAGGTCAGCTATGTAGCCCAGGAACTTCACCTTGACCTTGCCCACTGGGCCTCCCCCAGGCCAGAGAGTCCGTGGGATTTTTCTCATTTTTTACTAATGGCGGCGTTATTGCCAACACTGTTAAGCCCCTGGAGCCTTCGGCCAGGGGAGGCGCTTTGATGAGGTATGTCGAGCTCTCGTCAGGGCAGTTCAGGGAGCTAGCTGAGAGGGCTGTCTTCGTTGTGCCCGTGGGCAGCGTTGAGCAGCACTGCGAGGGACCTCTGGGCACCGACCTCATGATAGCTGAGGCCGTCTCGGAGGCGGCCTGCGAGCACTTAGAGCGCTCGGGGACCCCATGCGTCCTCATGCCGGCAGTTCCCTACGGCCTCTCAGCTGAATGGCAGGGGACCCCTGGGACCATATCGGTGCCCCTCCAGCACCTGGTAGGCCTAGTACAGGGGATAGCCAGGTCCCTTGTAGAGGGCGGGGCCAGGGCTGTGGCCTTCGTGAACGGCCACTACGGGAACTCGCCAGCTATCCAGGCCGCCCTCAGGGACCTCATGCCGTCCCTGCCTGAGGGCGTCAGGCTCTTGCTCGTTGACTACTGGGAGGCCCTTGACATTGACGTGGGGCACGCTAGCGAGGCCGAGAGGGAGGTGCTCAGGGCCCTCGGGTACCCATGCGTAAGCTTTGGGGAGTGTGAGAGGGCATTGCCCTCGCCCAGGGGGGCCAGGGTCTTCTCAAGACCCTCTCCAGGCCCCCAGAGGCTCAACGCCAGGGCCGGACAGGGGCTGACAAGGGAGCTCATAGGGGCCGCCGTTGCTGACGCCATAATGAAGGCCCTGGAGGAGTCGTCGAGGTCAAGGGTCCTCCCCTAACGCTTTTAAGGTACCATATATTGCGGCGTGGTAGGACCACCATGCTGACAAGGGAGCAGAAGCTAGTGATGCTCTCGACAACCCTTGACATGTTCCTAGAGGGGGTGTTCGTCACCCTCTCGCCAATTTCAGTCCAGTGGCCCTTCGTGCCGGGCTGGGCTGCCTCCCTGCTCTTCATCACGATGCCGATAGGCACCATCATAGGCAACTCCACCTTTGGGAGGCTGACGGACCTGCGGGGGAGGAAGCTGACGTACTTGAGCATGCTGGCCGTATACGCCGTTGGCTCTGCCCTCGTGATCCTTTCGTCCAACGTATACGAGTTGCTGGCCGGGCTGCTCATAGTGTACTCCGCCATAGGGGGCGAGATACCTGTAGTGCTGAGCTACGTAGTTGAGAGCGCCCCCGTCGACATAAAGGAGAGGGCGGTAGTTCTGATAACCAACGTTGGAAACGTAGGTGCAGTCGTGGCCGCCGCTGTAGCCCTAATGACGAGCAGTATATCGGTCAGCGCTGAGAGGCTGACATTAGGCGTCCTCATAGGGCTCGCCATATCGATCCTGGTCATAACCAGGTCGCTCGTGCCCGAGTCCAGGCCCTGGGCCTCGCTGCCGAGGGAGAGGAGGGGGAGGGTCAGCCTGGGCTACGAGAGCGCTAGGTTCGTCCTGGCCTCGCTTACCCTCATGGCCATATCCTCGGTGCTCACCTTTGGCCTGTTGGCCCTCAGCATAGGGCCTGAGGAGTTCCCGAGCGTCTCCAACGAGATACTCCTGATGTACTTCATAGGCGAGGTCCTAGGCGGCTTCATAGCCGCCTACCTTGTCACCTACGTGGGCAGCAAGGGCTTCACCATAGCCAGCTACCTAGGAGGGCTCGTGACCACCGTGGCCGCGATCTTCGTCCTCAGGCTCGGGCCTGCGCCGTTCTTAGCGCTCCTGCTGGCTAACGGCGTCTTCACCGAGACCGTGTGGGCCTCAAGGAACGTCCTGGAGTCCCTCTCCTTCCCAACTAACTTCAGGGGGACAGGGATCTCGCTGGTCAGAGTAGCCGCCTACGTCCTGCTGGCCGCCAGCTACCTGGTCACTGCCTCCATGACGCCAGTTGAGTACCTGATGTTCGCGGCAGCCATGTGGGCCCTGGGAGTGGGGGCCTCGCTGGCCTGGTACGCCAGGGGGCCTGAGCTGGTAGGCGCAACGCTTGCCAACCTGCCTGAAGAGTTTAAAGTCAGGCCGCCAAGGAGGCGCTGGGGTCAGCGTGGCAGCGATACTGGTTAAGGACGTCGCCAAGTTCTACGGCTCAACCCCGGCCCTGAGGGGCCTCTCCTTCGAGGTGCCCGAGGGGGGAAGGTATGCCCTCCTGGGCCCCAACGGGGCCGGCAAGACAACGACGCTGAGGCTCCTGGCAGGCCTGCTAAAGCCCGACGCTGGCGTCGTGAGGGTCCTTGGGAAGGACCCCGTGGAGGACTATGAGGTCAAGAGGTATATAGGCTACCTGCCTGAGGACGCGACCCCCTACCTGGCCCTGACGGTGAGGGAGAACCTGGAGTACATAGCTGCCCTGAGGGGCCTTGATGACCCGAGGGACAGGGCCGAGAAGGTCATGGACCTCCTGGGGCTTAGGAAGTATGAGAGGTACAGGGTCTCAGCTCTCTCAAGGGGTAACGTACAGAGGTTGGCAATAGCCCTGGCCATCATACACGAGCCCAAGGTCCTCCTCCTCGACGAGCCCCTCAACTACCTCGACATACCGACCCAGGAGGAGGTGGTCTCAGTGCTCTCGAATATGGACGCGACCTTCCTGGTCTCGACGCATATAATGAGCGTGGCCGGGAGGCTGACCAGCAACATAGTCATGATATCCAACGGGAGGCTGATATGGCAGGGGACCTTTGAGGACCTGAGGAGGATGGCCCACGAGGAGGAGCCCATAGAGAGCGTGGTGGCTAGGATGATGAGAAGTGTCGGCCCTTAGGCTGATAAGGTTCATGATCAAGACGAGGCTCTCAGGGGGCGCCCTAGCGCTCCTGCTGTTCATGGCAGTAGTCATGCTGGTGGCTGGCCTCTCTATGACGTTTTCTAAGGCCCGCTCGCCACCTACATCGGGTTTCACCGAGTTCCTCAGAGGTTACATGACCCTCGTGTTGGCCATACTGATGCTGACCTCGGTCCCAGCGGGGGGCCCAGATGCTAGCGCTGAAGTCCGACAGGGACTACCTCTTCACGCTGCCCGTGAGGCCCAGGGACCTGGGGGGCTTCATGGCGTTCTTCCTCGTCGTAGCCTTTCCGCCCATGTACTCAATGATTCTCACAGCCATGGAGCTGCCAACGGCCTTCGTGGGCCTCGAGAGGCCCTGGCTCGCCTTCACCTCGCTTGAGCCAGGCAGCTACATGAGGTCGAGCGGGCTCACAACGTTCGCCCAGTCCTTGATCCTCAACGTCCCCCTGACCTTATCATACGCTGTCCTGGGGCTCATCGGGGTGCCTGGGTGCCTCGCGGTCGTGCCGCTGCTCCTCATAATGGTGCCCTCCGTGGCCCTCATCTCTCACTTCCTCACGGCCTACTTCGTCCTGACGCCACAGATCAAGTTCGAGGGCCTCGCCACGACCCGCGTGAGCGGCAAGCAGGTCTTTGTGTTCCTGCTGCTCATGTCAGTGATGTTCAGCACGTTCACTGTTCCCCTCTTGTCAGCGTCTGGCATCGGGGGGCCTATGCTGAGCCTATACGTCTCCATAGCCTTCTTAGCAGCCGCCCTGCCCCTCATGCTTACGAGGTGCCCTTGGAGGAGGGCTGCCCTCAACCTGGTAGAGGGCGGGTACTCCTAGGCGCCTGTAAATAGCCTCCTGGGCTTCACTCATAGGGTACCCTTGGACGCCGCGGGAAGGCTGAGGCTGGCGTGGTTCGTCGTAAGGACCAGGCTGAGCAGGGGACTGGTGGCGTTAACCCTCGTCATGGTCGCCTACGGCCTGGTCAGCGCTGCCTACCTCTACACGGGCCGCGTGACCCTTCCCCCGGCTGACGTCAGGGCCTACAGGGTCATGGCCATAGTATATTCCGCCGTCCTCCTATTCCTCTCCTCAATGCAGGGCGGGATGGCAGTCCTCAAGTCAGACAGGGACTACCTCTTTACGCTGCCCGTGAGCAGGTCTGAGCTTGCGTTCTCCCTCTACGTAGGTCAGCTCATGCTTGGCGGCCTCCTGACAGTCGCATGGCTCGGCTGGTACCTGCCCTTCGTTGAGGTGCCCCCAGGCTACGCGGCCTTTGACCTGGTCCTCTTCGTCCTGCTCTTGACGTCACTCTCGGCCTCAGTTGCCGAGCTGCCCGCCAAGAGGAGGGCGCTGGCGGCCTCAGGCATAGCCCTCTGGGCGGCCTCAGGCGTCTGGAACCCCGTGAGCCCGTCTAGCTTCTTCTCCGCCCACTTCCTCGCTGGCACCCTGACGCTGGCGGCCCTCTCGGTCGGGCTCACCTCTTACACGCTGAGGAGGCTGGGCAGGGCCCCGCTCATAGTGGGCTCCCAGGCCTCGCAGCCCTCCCCGTCAGAGGGGCCTGTCCTGTCCTTCCAGGGCGCCAAGGGCCCAGCGGCCCTGCTGAGGATGAAGCTCAACTCGATCACCCTGAGCGGCAGGGTCGGCGGCTTCAGCGCAGGGGGCTCAAGGTACTTCAGCAGGAGGGTGAGCCTGCTGAAGTTCATGGGCTACATGGCGGCCGCCTCTCTCTCCCTGCTGGCCGCCGCCCTGGCCCTCTACGCCCTGGGGCTCCTGCCCACCGGCTACCAGGCCGTCAGGGACGCTAGGTCAGGAGGGACCATGGCCTTCTGGCTCCTCTACATGCCAGCTGTCATAGCTGAGGTCCTCTTCATAGGCTTCAGCTCCTCTGACGTCATCAACGAGAGGCCCTGGCTCGCCTTCACCTCCCTAAGCCCAGGGAGGTACCTGAGGCTGAGCGCCCTGAGCTGGGCGTTGGTGACCCTGGCCTCACTTGCCCCGTTCTCCATAGCGTACCTGGTCATCTGGCTTCTCGGCGTCTGGCCGGCCATAGGCCTGCTGCCCCAGCTCCTCATAACGACCCCCACGCTATCAGTGCTTGCCTACTTCGCCTCGGCCAGCCTGGTCATGATGCCCCAGCTCAGGTACGAGGGCTTCACCCCAGGACAGGCAGGCATTAGGGGACTCGTGCTGGCCATTATAGTCATGGTGCCAGTCATAATGCTCTCCTACTCCCTGAACTCGTTCAGCTTCAGCCTCTACTCATCCCTGGTGGCCCTAGCCATCATCTCGCCCCTGCTGGCCCTGGACGGGCCCTGGGCCTCGGCCTCTAGGAAGCTTGTTGAGAGGGGATACGTGTGACGGCCTGCTGGCCCCCTCCGTCGCCGTCAACGCCCTGGAGGGCTGCCCCGGGGCTGAGGGCCTCGGGCGCCTTGCCCTTTGACCTCAGGTACTCCATCACCTTGTCGTGAAGGTATGCCAGTATCTTCCTCTTGTCCTCCATCAGCACCACGTCGCTGTAGCCCCTTACGAATGCGTTGTGGGCGAACGGCGACGGGTACGGGAGCGGGCCCCTGACGACAACCTTGACCTCGCCCCTGGCTATCCAGTCCAGCACCTTCTTGGCGCTCTCTATGTCCATGTAGTCCTCAAGTATCTCCCTGAAGGTCTCCTTGACTACTGGGCTTTCCGGCATGAGCTCAAGCATGACATCAAGGAGCCTCTGGGCGCTCAGCTGCATCCTCTCAGGGCTCCTCTCGTGCCCCCTGTACCTCCTGAGTATCATGAAGCTCCTCTGGGCCACGTGCCTGAACCTCCTCCTCATCATCTCAGTCCTGGCTATTGCCCTCTCGAGGATGTCCCTCAGGCTCCTGCTGTTAACCGTTAAGAGCAGGCCCCTTACGAGGCCCTCGTCAGGCGCCCTCCCCTCGTAGGTCAACATGAAGGCGTTGTCCGTGACTGAGACCTTGACCGGGACCCCAAGGGTGTCGGCCAGGACGCTGGCGAACGCCCTTGAGAGCGCGTCGTTCGTCCTCCTCCCAAAGAGAGTGTGGAAGACTAGGTTCCACTCCCCCTCATCGTCCTGGAAGTACTCAATCAGCACCGTCCTCCTGCCAGGCACGACGCCCACGTACGCGAGCTGCTCCCAGACGTACTGAATCACCTCCTCGGCGGCGTGGGGCTCAAGCCTGTACTCCTCCATCAGAAGCCTCCGGGCCTCGTCAACCCTTCCCTCCTCTATGAGCCTCCCTATCGTCTCCCTGAACTCGCCCACGAGGAGGGCGCTGTCGAAGGCCAGGGGCAGCATCTCGCTGAACCAGCTCGGCACAGTCGGCCTCTCGTGCTCAGCGGGCTCAACGAACGCCTTCATGCCGTCCGCCTTGAGGAACCTGTAGGTCTTGCCGCCCAGGACGAATATGTCGCCGGGCTCCAGTATCTCCACAAACTCCTCCTCAAGGGACCCTATGTTCTTGCCCTTCGATATCACCTTGATCTTGGCCTCGTCAGGTATAGTGCCGGCGTTGAGCTGGTAGATCATCCTCGCGCTCCTCTTCCTCCCGAACTCGCCAAGCTCCTCGTCAAGCCTTATCTTGGAGTAGACGCCCTCACCCTCCAGCCCCTCGTCCCCTCCGAGGAACCTGAGCACTAACATGTAGTCGTCCCAGCTGAGGCCGTGGAAGGGGTAGGCCCTCCTTATCACCCTGTAGGCCTCGTCTATCCTCCACCTCCTCTCAATTGACATGCCGACTACGTGCTGGGCCAGCACGTCAAGCGGGCCCCTAGGTATGTGGACTCTGTCTATCTTCCTGTCCATGGCCGCCCTGGCCAGCACCGTGCACTCAACGAGGTCGTCCCTGTCCACCACGACCAGGATGCCCCTGCTCACCTGGGTTATGTGATGTCCTGACCTGCCCACCCTCTGGAGGAGCCTGCTCATGCTCTTGGGACTGCTCAGGAGGACCACAAGGTCTATGTACCCTATGTCTATACCGAGCTCAAGGCTTGTGCTCGAGACGACAAGCCTCAGTAGGCCCCTCTTCAGCTTCTCCTCAACGTCAAGCCTCACGTCCCTCGAGAGGCTGCTGTGGTGGGCCTCTATCTCGTCCATATCGATATAGCCCCTTGAGCTCATGAGCTTCTTAAGCCTGAACACAACCCTCTCCGTGGCGCTTCTCGTGTTAGTGAAGACAAGGGTCGTCCTGGCGGTCTTCGACAGGTCGGCTATGGTGTTGTAGATCTCCTCGTTTATCTTGTCGGGGTCCCCATGTATGAGGTCCACCTTGGGCGTGACCACCCTTACGTCGAAGGGCTTGGCGAACCTGGCGTCAACTATCTCGACGGGCCTCGGCCTCCCCTCATCGTCGTAGCCCCCGAGGAAAAGGGCCACGTCCTCGAGCGGCGCTATGGTCGCCGAGAGGCCTATCCTCTGCAGCCCAGGCAGGCCGGCCTCCCTGACCAGCTCCTCAAGCCTCTCAAGCGTCAGGGCGAGGTGGGAGCCCCTCTTGCTTGAGGCCAGCTCGTGTATCTCGTCAACTATGACCCACCTGGCCGTCGACAGTCTCTCCCTGAACCTCGGGGCCACGAGGCTTATGGCCAGGCTCTCAGGGGTCGTTATCAGTATGTGGGGCGGCCTCCTGAGCATCCTCTGCTTCTCATTAGGCGAGGTGTCGCTGGTCCTCGTGGCAACCCTTATCTCAGGCAGGTCGTAGCCCATTGACTTGGCCTTCTCCGTTATCTCCCTCAGCGGGGCCAGGAGGTTCCTGTACATGTCGTTGTCAAGGGCTCTGAGGGGGCTCACGTAGACAGCGTATATCTTGTCCTCGAGGGTCCCCCTCTCGCCCATTGCGAAGAGCTCGTCAAGTATTGCCAGGAAAGCCGCCAGCGTCTTGCCCGTGCCCGTGGGGCTCGAGATGAGCACGCTCTTCTCGGCCTTTATCAGGGGTATGGCCCCAAGCTGGGGCTCTGTGAAGGAGCCGTACTTCTCCCTGAACCAGGCCGCCACGTACGGCCTCAGCAGCGCATATACCTGCTCGTCCTGTGACGCGCTCATCAGCCTCTGGCACCTGTTGCGGGGACCTCTTTTTAGGAGTCATGGTCCCTTCCGGCTGAAAACGCTTTTAAGGAGAAGTAAGTACGCTTAGCCCTCCTGTTGCTGGGAGGAGGCCAGGGCGACCCTCCTAAGTATGTCGTAAAGCTTATCCGGGTTCCTTGTGTAGAGCCTCAGCTTGGTCACGGTCCTCCTCCCGTCCCTCACGAGCTCCACGAACCTCCTGTTCTTGTCCAAGTTGAGCCTCGCATCAGGAGGTAGTGGGAACCTCACGCCCTTGGTAGTCATGAGGCCCTTTATGACTACCCCCTTGTCTGTGACTATGTAAGAGGTTGGTATGTTGAGGGCTGGGAGCTTCTTGACCCTGCTCAGGGCCCACATCATTATGCCCTGGTTTATTACGAAGTAGCCTTCGAAGTAGGCCAGGAAGGCCAGGAAGAGGGCAAGCCTGGCCTCCCAGAGCGGCAGCGACTTGAGGGCGGAAGAGCCATAGAGATTCAGCGCTATGAGGGACGCGAGGTCAGGTATGTACTTCCACAGCGCGAAGAAGTACGCCAGGCCTATCAGGACGCCAAAGGTTGTGTAGAGGGAGAACTTTGTCTGCTCCTGCAGGTCAAGGTATATCAGCTGGTCCCTCGTCTGTATGGCCCTCGTGTTGTCCTCGTGGAAGAGCCTCTTGCCTGAGAGTATCTCAGGCACGTAGCTGCCCTTCTCGTTCAGGTTGCTGCTGGTCAGGACGCTCTGGACTATCATGCTTATGGCTATGAAGACGAACACCAGGAGGAAGAGGTAGATGTTAACCCCAATTATGGCCGCCAACACGCTGTAGATGAGTATGTAGAGCTGGTTGAGGGCTACAAGCCTGCTCATCTTCTCGATGTAAGACATCCCTGCGGCCCTCCTCCCTTGGCCTAAGCCCTATTTAAAGGTCAGGGACTTTAAGGTCTCGCTGAGGAACATGTACATCAGGGCCTCGCTGGCCCTCGTCGGTGAGGGGCTTGAGCCCAGGCAGGGCGCCTGCATAAGCATCTCGGCCAACGGCCTGGTGGAGTCCATAGAGGGCTGGGGCTCGTGCCCCGCTGACTCCCTTGGTGGCTCATGGGCTGTGGCGCTGCCCCAGCCAGCGAACGCCCACGTTCACAGCGCTGACGGCGCCTTCCCCGAGTTCGGGCCCGAGCTTGGGCTCCATGACCTCGTCGCCCCTCCCAAGGGCCTCAAGTACAGGCTCCTGGGCTCCCTGGGGCACGCCGAGACCGTCGCCTCAATAGCGAGGACCTACTGGGCCGCGTACGCGCGCGGCGTGGGCCTCCTGGCGGACTTCAGGGAGGGAGGAGGCGCTGGCTGCGCTGAGGCCCAGCTCGCCAGGGCCTCCCTGCCTAAGGACATGGATGTCCTGGTGCTTGGTACGCCCGGCCCCGGCTTCCCTGAGGGATGCTCGGGCCTCGGGCTCTCAAGCCCCCTCGACTACCCGCCAAGCCTCGTCTCCGAGCTCGCCGCGAGGCATAGGCCTTCCCTGACTCACGTGGCAGAGGACCCCATCAACAGGGCCATGGGGGACCTAGAGATAGCCATAGCTGCCAGGTTCACGGCCGTCGTCCATGGGACCTACCTCTCAAGGGGGGACCTCGAGGCCCTCGCTGAAGCCGGCATAGGGCTCGTGATGTGCCCCAGGAGCAACATGTGGCACTCCCTCAGGCCGCCGCCTGTCGCTGAGGCCCTCACGGCTGGCGTGAGGCTGGGGCTGGGTACGGACAACGCCGCCTGGTCTGAGCCTGACCCTTGGGGTGAGGCCGAGGTAGCGCTCCTCATAGCGAGGCAGCAGGGCCTTCGGGACGCCCCAGGGAAAGTACTTGAGGCCCTCCTGGTGGGCGGCTACAGGGCCCTGGACCTGAGCCCAAGGCCTATTGAGGAGGGGCTGAGGGCCCACCTCCTCCTGGTCAACGGGCGCGACTCCGGCATACTCTCGGCTCTGGACACGAGGTCAGCGATCGTAAAAAGGACAAGGGGGTGGTTGGTCGCCAGGGTTGACGGTCCCAGCTACGTTGACCTCAGCTCTTACCGAGCCCTGCGTCTATGAGCCTCTTCAGGTTCATGGTGTCCAGCACGTTACCCGTTATCTTGAGCTGGCCCGCCA
>JAPWTO010000020.1:0-15519 GCA_028276005.1 Acidilobus sp. | reverse complement strand
CGTGGAGGGGCATGAACGAGCAGGAGTACTTCGGGGCCATAGCTGAGGCGGCCAGGGCAAGGCCAGACATAGTCATAGATGACGGCGCTGACCTTCACGTGACCATACACCAGTCCATGCCTGAGGTGGGCAAGAGCGTCATAGGGGGCAACGAGGAGACTACAACGGGCGTCATAAGGCTGAGGGCCCTCGAGGCCGAGGGGAAGCTCCTTTACCCTGTGATAGCCGTGAACAACGCCCTGACCAAGTACCTCTTCGACAACAGGTACGGCACGGGCCAGAGCACAGTTGACGGCATACTCAGGGCCACGAACGCGCTCCTGGCTGGCAAGAGGGTCGTGGTAGCGGGCTACGGCTGGGTGGGCCGCGGGATAGCGATGAGGTTGAGAGGGATGGGGGCCCGCGTTATAGTGACCGAGGTTGACCCCATAAGGGCGCTCGAGGCGGTGATGGACGGCTTCGACGTGATGTCCATGCCTGAGGCGGCTGAGGTAGGCGAGGTCTTCGTAACGGCCACCGGGGACAGGGACGTGATAACTAAGGAGCACATGCTTAAGATGAAGGACGGCGCAATCCTGGCCAACGCAGGCCACTTCAACGTGGAGGTGAGCGTCTCCGACCTGGAGTCCATAGCCGTCTCTAAGAGGGCCGTGAGGCCCAACGTTGTCGAGTACAAGCTCCCCGACGGCAGGAGGCTCTACCTGCTGGCCGAGGGCAGGCTAGTTAACCTGGTGGCTGCTGAGGGGCACCCCAGCGAGGTAATGGACATGAGCTTCGCCAACCAGGCCCTCTCGGTGCTCTACCACGTCCAGAACAGGGGCAGGCTGACCCCGAAGGTCTATGACGTGCCCCGCGAGCAGGACGAGCTCGTCGCCAGGCTCAAGCTGGAGACCATGGGGGTAAGGATAGACGAACTTACGCCCGCGCAGAGGGAGTACCTGAGGAGCTGGAGATGATCCCTGCCTGGGCCTACGCAACAGCCGCCTTCATAGTAGCCTGGCTAGCCCTATACCTCGTGGTCAGGGGGACCAGGGGGCCCCTGACGGTATACCCCTTCCTCCTGGTCTACAGGCTCAGGTACAGCAGAGCCCCTTACGCGCCGGGGACTAGGGCGGGGCTGATCAGGACCTACGGCCTGGTATCGGTACCCCTCGCCATGGTCTCAGCGGCCCTGTTCTACTACGTCAGCGCCGAGCTGTTCGTAGGGAGGTACATAGCGCCGACGCAGGCCGCCTCCCAGGAGGGCTTCGTGCCCCTGATACCTGGCGTCACGGTGGGGCTGAACGAGCTCGTCTACATACTTCTGGCCGTCGGGGTGGCGGTCCTAGTCCATGAGCTCTCTCACGCGGTCGTGGCGAGGTCCGTCGGCGTCCCCATAAGGAGCGCTGGCTTCCTGCTGCTTGCCTTCATACCCGCGGCCTTCGTGGAGCCTGAGGAGGAGGCCATGAGGGCCTCAAAGGTTAGGTCAAAGGTCATGATATACTCGGCCGGGGTCGCGGCCAACCTGGCCCTCGGCCTCGCCTTCATGTACCTCATGGGTTACCTGGCGCCTTACCTGGCCAACGGGGTCCAGGTAACTAGCGTTCAGCCCGGCTCGCCGGCGTCCTACGCTGGGCTCCAGCCGGGCATGGTTATAGTGGCCGTCAACGGGACCCCCGTGAGGACCGTTGAGCAGGGTCTCAGGGCTCTCGTCATGTCGGGGGCTGAGGGGTCCGGGGCGGCTGTCGTGACCCTATCTGTGTTATACCAGGGGGTCCTAAGAAACCTCACAGTGTTCAAGCCCACCGGCTACACCAGGCTCGGCATAGAGGTAGTACAGGCCTTCTCAGTTCCGTGGCTCATGAGCTTCGTCTCAGCCATGTATGTGGTGAACTTCGGCCTGGCGCTCGTGAACGCCGCGCCCCTTGCCTTCCCCCTCCCGGGCTTCGGCGTAGAGAGCGACGGAGGCCAGGCCCTGAGGGAAACGCTTTCAAGGTTCAGAGCTGGTCGCGAGGCGGCCGCGGCCGTTGAGCTCTTAACGCTGCTCCTGCTCCTGAGCCTCATAACTATAGCGCCCGTAAGGCTGCCTTAAGTAAGGATAGAGGAATAAAAAAGAAAGGATAGACATTACGCCAGGCTTAGCGTCTCGAGACCCCTATCAGGACAGCTATTATGACGGCCACAATGACTATGCCTACCACTACCCAGATCGCAGTAGTTGAAGTCTCTGTTGTGGTCACCGTAGTGCTCGGCGTAGTAACAGTTAGCGTAGTAAAAGTTGACGCGGTTGACGGCGAGGGCGGGGCTGTCGTAGTCACGACCTCCTTCTGGGCCGTCAGCGTGTACTCGCCTATCAGCAGGCCGTTGTTCGACACGGGGGTCACCGCGGCGCCGAGCTCGGGCTGCGTCACGGGCGCGTAGAGGTAGACGGTGACAGCAGAGCCTGGGGCCACGGTTATGTTGGTGGTGACCGCTGAGACCTGCTCGCCGAGCGTCACGTACTCGCTGACGTTGGCTGTGCCATTAGATATCACCAGGTACAGGTGGACAGGCAGCGGGGCCTGGGCGGAGGTCAGGTTGTTGTAGAAGTTTATGAGGACCTTGCTCTGCCCGTTAGTGACGACGCTGAAGGGCGTCACCTTCGAGAACGCCTGCCTCACGTAGCTCACTATTGCCTGGTCGTATATGACTGGCTGGACCCAGAACCACTGCGGCCCGTTGTTAGGCGGCCCTGCCGCGTACGTCCAGTCGCTGCCCTCGCTCGCGTAGAGCCAGTTCCACATGGTGTAGTACATGTAGAGCGGGTTCACATAGGTCACTCCGTTCACAGTGACGTAAGCTGGCTCGCTAGTCATTGCCTCAAAGGAGCTCACGCTAGCGTTTGGCGCGTGGGCGAAGGAAAGCGGCACCACAGGCGATATAGGCATGCCTAGCATGGCCGAATACGCGACCAGGTACTCCCTGGCAAGGCTCACGTTGTCCCATATGTAGACCTTGGCCGGGTATCCGTTGTTCCAGTTGTTGAGGTTGGTGGCCCAGCTCTCCTCTGGCAAGTTCGTAAGCACGGCCGCCACCTGATGGGTCTCTATGGCCTGGTTCACCGTCTGGGTTACGAGCCAGCCCTCGCCCTCAGCCTCAGACAGGGCCTGGTAGATAGCGTAGAGATCCTTCGCGGACAGAGGCATCGGGTTGAATATTATTGGGTTCTCACCGTCAAGGGCCACCACGACCACAGCCCCTGGGTGCTCCATGTAGACCTTCACTAGGTACTGGAGGAGCATCTGCTGGGTGAGCTGGGGTGACTGGCTGAAGAATATGAAGCTGAACATGTTGGAGAGCGCGGTGTCCCTGAATAGCACGTACATCCTCTGGCCCAGGGAGTTCTGTACTACATAGATGCCGTAGGGACCCAGGCTCGTGTTGCCGCTCACGACGGTGAGGGCCGGGGCCATCTGGATGAAGGCCTGGTAGTCAAGTACTGTCACGTTTATGCCAGCGTCAGCGTAGAGCCACGGCAGGCCCATGTTGAAGGCCATCTCTGGGGTCCAGGCGCCGTTGGCTCTCACGCCGAAGACCGTGTAGGTCATGTTCTCGCCCATGAGGAGCTGGGCCAGGAGGTCTGACTGCCAGCCGTTGTCATAGACTAGCGCCTCAAGCGGGTGGTAGAAGGGCACCGTAAGGACCTGAAGCCTGCCCTCCTGGACTAACTTCTTGTAGAGGGCTAACGTCTCCTCCGTGGCCTGCTGGTCATGGCTTACCAGCACCCCTGATCCCATGAACGTCGGGCTGCCCTGGTGCAGGAATGCCTCCCACTGGTAGAGGAGCACCGGCGTGAAGTCGATGCTCACGTTGACGTTGGGGAACTCGTTAAGCAACATAGCCTGGAGCTCGTAGGCGCCCACGAGGCTCCCGTTCCAGTAGAGGTCCTGGCCTGTGTGCATCTGCACCCAGGGCTGGCCCCACGTGCCGTTGGGCTCAAGGTAGAGCGGCTGGTGCATGTTCCAGACTATGACGACGCTCAGCGGCTTCCTGCCCGTGGTGTTAACTATGTAGAGCTGCCCGACGGTGCTGTTCTGCCACAAGCCCTTAAGTCCTACCAACAGGAAGACGTTATAGATGCCCATTGGGAAGTTGGCCGGGAACGTGAAGGTCAGGTTAGAGTACCCGCTCGACAGCTCAACGGTCCTGTTTGAGACCGCCTCGGTCCCTACCTGGAGCGCTATGGTGTAGTTCATGGCCGGCCCCTCGTTCTGAACGGTCACGTTCATTACCACCTGCTGCCCGACTTCGTAGACGAGCTGGCTGGTGTGCATGGCCACGGCGTGGACCGGCGTGTAGACGTCCTGTATGGCGAAGTTAGCGCTTGAGCTCACGTTGCTGTTGTGTATCCACCAGCCGGTGTAGACGTCGTGGTAGACCCACTGCACCCACTGGCCAGGCTCGAAGGGACCTATGACGGCCGTGTAGTTGCCCCAGAGCGGGTTGTACGTCATGACCGTCTGGTTGGCCCCAGAGGTGCCTGCAGTTGTGTACCACGGCAGGCCCGTCTGAGGGCCTGACGTCAGGCCCCACCAGAGTATCATCTGATCAGGCGGCCTGCCTATCGTCGTTATAACTATTGAGCCGTTGGGAAGCACCCAGGCCTTAGTGTAGCCTATTATGTCCATGGGAGGGTTAATTATGACGTTCCAGTTCCAGAAGGCGTGGTTATTGTAGTTTATCCAGATTGTCCCGTTCACGTTAAAGACGTAGGCCACGTATGTGCCGTTCTCGAAGGGCCCTATGGTGGCCACGAACGCCTTCAGCGTGGAGTTATAGGTCATCGGCGTCTCCATGTTGCCTGGCTTGCCGCTGGTCGTGTACCACGGCCCCTGCGGGTACGGCTCTATGCCCCACCAGAGGAGCACCTTAGAGGAGGGCGAGACCCCGTACAGGTACACAGTCAGGTTGCCGCTCCACGAGACGGTGAAGTTTGAGTACACCTGGCCAGAGCCCTGCTGGGCCCTGGCTGACTTGAGCACGACTGGCATGTTGACCAGGGGAACGACCACAACTGCAAGGACCAGGGCGAGGAGACCTAGGGCTAACGCCCTCCTGCGGTTATTCAAGGTCTCACACGTTCTTTAACTGACACTTCTTTTATTTAAGTGTTAACTACATGCCCTCAGGCCAACCGACTTGGCTAAGTAGGACCTGTACTCGCTCAGCGAGAGGGTCCCTATGATCACAGCCTCCCTGACCACGGACCCTCCCCTGACGAAGGCCGCGTAGATCGTCGGTGACTCCCTGACCTTGAACTCCTCGAAGGCCCTCCTGGCCGCGTGCGTGAGGCAGAGCTTGGAGAACCACATGCAGGTCACCACGGTTATGGTCGCCCTGCAGCCGTACATGTCGACCAGGTCAGGGAACTTAATGTCCAGGAGGCGGCAGGCCGAACACATGAGGTTCCTGAAGTAAACTATGTTGAAGCCCTCGGCCAGGCCCGACTTTTTGAGCTCGCCGAGCTTAGCCCAGCTCCCCGTCGCTGGGTCAAAGCGTATGATGCCCTCCTGGCTTGGGAGCTGCAGCGACAAGTCCTTCAGCCCCGCTGTCAGCTAGGATATAAAGGAAAAAAGACGTTGGGGAGAGGGCGCTCCCTTTAGGCCATCATCAGCCGTAGAAGGGAACCCACTTGACCCAGTCGGCGGTGTGCTCAAACGCTGCTGAGGCCCCTATGTAGGCCGACAAGAGAGCTCCTATCACCAGGAGCACTATCTCTATGTAGGCGAACCACCTCGAGGTACTCCTGTAGGTCAGCAGGGGGCTCAGGAGGGCCGCCAGGGCGATGAAGATGTACATGGCTGCCGCGGCAGCGGGCTCGTTTGTCATGTGATAATGGTAGATGTCAGCGCCGTAGATGAAGACGGAGAGCGAGAGGAAGGCTATCATATACATGACGCCCCTGAGGTCAGCCCCGTAGATCAGGGCGAGGCTGAGGGCCAGGTAGGCTATGCCGAAGAGCGCGTAGGGGTCGGAGAGCACCAGGTTGTAGCTGCTGGGCAGCGGCCACACGAAGGTCGCCCAGAGGCCGGTTACGAAGGCGTAGAGGCCTATCGTGAAGAAGGCGTAGCCGAAGCCCTTGTCAAGCTTCTCAGTCTCCCCTCTCGGCATCCCGAACCTCAGCAGGACCCAGGCGGCGCCGACCAGCAGACCCCAGGCCAGGACCTGGAGCTGTATGTCAAGTATGTCGACGAACAGCGCCAAGCCGCTCACCATCTAATTCTATTGCTAGAGAAAGGTTTTAAGCTTCTCTATTTAGAGAGTCTAGACCTTATGGGGCAAGGGATTCATTTTTCCGTCAGCCCTTTCTCAGCCTGCCCTTCACGGCCTCGACGAGTGGCGAGATAACGTCAGGCGGGTAGCCCTCGTCAGGGTCCTCGAGGAGGGGCAGGTCGACCCTGCCCAGGTGGCCCGTCAGCTCAAGCGCCTCCATGGCCTTCGCCGCCCATGGCCTGCCTGACATGGCTATGGCCTCAAGGGCCCTTGAGAGCCTGGTCCCCTCAACCAGGTAGGCCTCCCCCGGCGCCACCATGATGGCCAGGGAGGGATACGACGATAAGGGCGTTGGGGCAACTACGTCGCTGTTCGACTCCACTATCACCGCGTCGCTGGAGGCCTCAGCCATGGCGAGGCAGGTGTCGGCGGCCGTTGAGCCGGCGCCTGAGAATATGCCCGCTATGGCCTCGTCGCTGGCCGGCGTAGGGGGAGGCGTAAGGTACATGATCACCTCCTGCAGCGCCTCGCTGACCTGCTGGGAGACCCTTGACATGGCGTCGGCGTTGGCCAGGTGCAGCGACCTGCTGCCCCCCGCGCAGCCCGTGACCCTCGTCAGCACCGCCCTCCTGTAGGGCTCCACGAGGGAGGCCTCGTAGCTTGACCTGCTCCTGTAGCTGGAGGGGGGCGTGGGAGCCAGGAGGGCCCCTATGGGGTTAATCACCTCTATTGGCAGCCTTCCCCCTGACGCCCTGTGGAGGACGTAGCCGTCCCAGGTGACCACGAGCCTGGCCTCCTTTGACCTGTTGAGCGCCTCCGGGTGCCCCCAGAGGTCAGTGGCGCCGAGGGGCTTGACCGGGGTCGCTGAGACGCCCTCCCTGAGGAGGGCCTTGACCAGGCTAGCTGCCAGAACAGTCTTCCCAGAGTCGCTGGGTATGAGGCCTGCTATCAGCACCTTCAAGGCATAGCCCGCACCTGGGAGAGCGTGACACTACTTTAACTTCAGGCGCCCTCGGTCCCTTGGCGGCGGGTGACGTAAGTTGTGCCCGGAGGGAGCCGCTGGCGATGAGCCTCTCCGGGGTAGCGGACGCCGCCCTCTCCTGCCCGCTGAGAAGGGCGTCTACGCTGTTTGCTTCAGGCTTGAGGGACCCGTTGAGATAAGGGACAGGCGCGGGAGGGCCCTGGCCAAGGCGGAGGCAGGCTACCTCATATACGTGGGCAGCGCCGGGGGCCCTGGAGGTATCAGGGCCAGGGTTTCAAGGCACCTGAGGGGGCCCCAGAGGCTGTGGTGGCACATAGACAGCGTCTCCTCAAGCCCCCTGGCCAGGCCCGTCTTCATCTACTATGAGGTTGGGCGCTACGGCAGGCCGGCCGAGGACGGCCTCGCCTCATACATAGAGCCCCTGGAAGGCCTCTTCCCCCTCGGGATGGCGGGGGCCACGGACTCCCTGAGGCCCCACATGTTTTATTGCAAGGACCCAGGAGCGATCGCTGAGGCGCTAGCCAGAAGGGGAGGCACGCTGTGGTGGTGCGGCGATGAAGGTAAGGGCCGTGATCTTTGACGTTGACGGCGTCCTGACTGAGGTGGACAGCAGCTGGGGGTTCGTACACAGGGCCCTTGGGGTCCAGGAGAGGGCCAGGGAGATAGCAGAGAGGTTCGAGAGGGGCGAGATAAACTACGCGGAGTGGATGAGGCTTGACACCCAGCTCTGGGTGGAGGCTACTGGAGGGAGGATAACGAGGTGGGACCTTGAGAAGATACTCTCAGGGATCCCGATAAGGGGGGAGGCCCAGGATGTGGCCAGCTGCGTCCACAGGAGCGGCAGGAGGATAGCGCTTGTTAGCGGGGGGATCGACCTCCTGGTGGCCAGGGTCGCTGCGGCGGTGGGGGCTGACCTCTGGGTGGCTAACCAGCTGAGCTTCGACAAGCGCTGGCGCCTCGTGCCCGGAGGGCTACCCATGGTAGGGGTCAACAAGGCGAAGGCCGTGAGGGCAGTCCTCTACGAGCTCGGCGTCCCGCCCGAGAACGCAGTGTACGTCGGTGACTCAAGGTGGGACGTTGAGGCCATGAGGATAGTAGGTTACCCAGTGGCCATGGGTGACGACCCTGCGGTGTTAAGCGTGGCAAGGTACAGGATCAGGTCACTGAGCGAGTTGTGCGGGCTGCTTGAGACGATAGAAAAGGGGGAAGAGAAATAAAAGGGCTTCACTGGCCCTTCAGCGCCTTGAGGTCGGCCTCCTTTATGTAGCCTATCAGGACGTCCGTGTACTCGGTTGTTGATATGGGCTGGACGCCCGGCATCTCCCTGGCCAGGTCGTAGGTCACCTGCTTGTGAGCTATGGCCTGCCTTATCGCGTGCTCGACCAGTAGCCTGACCTCCCTCCAGCCAACGAAGTCGCTCAGTAGGTACATGCCGCTAACTATCTCAGCAGTGGGGTTTATCACGTTCTTGCCGGCGTACTTGGGGGCAGTGCCGTGAACAGGCTCGGCGAGGGCTATCCCGTCACCCATGTCGAGGCCAGCGGCCATGCCTATGCCGCCGACCAGGGCGTTCGCCTCGTCGCTTATGTAGTCACCGTTCAGGTTAGGCGTGACTATGACGTTGTAGTCGCCCGGTCTCGTGATTATCTGTTGGAGCATGTTGTCGGCTATCCTGTCGTTGACTATTATCTTGTCCGGCGGGGCCTTACCGCCGTACTTGGTGTTGACCTCTTCCTCCGTCACCACGTAGTCCCTGAACTCCTTCAGTATAAGCTCGTAGGCCCAGTCCTTGAAGGCGCCCTCCGTGTACTTCATTATGTTGCCCTTATGCATTATGGTCACGTACTTGTAGCCGTTCCTTATGGCCCACTCCATGGCCCTCCTCACATGCCTCTGCGTCTTCCACCTTGATATCGGCTTTATGCCGATGCCCGTGTCAGGTGTGAGCTCGATACCGAACTCCTTCTTAAGGAAGTCCCTGATCTTCTGGGCCTCGGGGCTGTTGGCGGGCCACTCTATGCCGGCGTAGAGGTCCTCGGTGTTCTCCCTGAATATCACCCAGTCTATCTTCTCTGGGTGGCAGTGAGGGGCCGGCTGGCCGTACCACTTGACGGGCCTCACGTTGGAGTAGAGGTCAAGGACCATCCTTATCGCGACGTTTATGCTCCTCCAGCCGCCGCCGACAGGCGTTGTCAGGGGGCCCTTCAGGTTGACCCTGGCCATCTTGAAGGCCTGAAGAGTGGCCTCAGGCAGCCTGTTCCCGCACTCCTGCTCAGCCAGGTCGCCCGCTGCCACCTCCCACCAGACCAGCTTCCTGGAGCCGCCGTAGGCCTTCTCAACGGCCGCGTTCATGACCTTGATGGCGCTGTCAACGATCTCGGGGCCTATGCCGTCACCCTTGAAGTAGGCCACGATGAGGTTGTCTGGGACTATGAGCCTCCCGTTCTCATACCTTGCTAGCTTGCCCTCCGCTGGGGGCTTGAGCTCATCTACGGTACAGGGGATCCTTGCCAAGGCCTTCGCCAAGGCGCTGGTTGCCCTTAGGGCTTAAAAACGTTAAACAATGGGCTGTTACGTTAAGCCAAGGATTTCCCTGAGGCTCCTGGTGTATGGGCTCCTGGCTACCCCTTTCTCAGTTATGATGGCTGTCACGAGCTCAGGAGGAGTCACGTCAAAGGCAGGGTTAAAGGCTTCAACTCCCTCGACAGTTATGGTCAGCTTACCTAGCACCGTCCTGACCTCGTCAGGCGACCTCTCTTCAATGACTATGTGCTCCTCGCCCTCAACGGGCTGTACCGTGCTGGTCGGGGCCGCAACGTAGAAGGGCCTCCTGCTGGCGTTGGCCGCGAGGGCCAGGTTGTAGGTGCCTATCTTGTTGGCCACGTGGCCAGTCAGCGTTATCCTGTCGGCCCCCACTATGGCTAGGTCCGCCATGCCCCTCCTGAAGAGCAGCCCCGAGGCTCCGTCAACTAGTAATGTCACAGGTATGCCGTCCTTCTTGAGCTCCCAGACCGTGAGCCTGGCGCCCTGCAGGAGGGGCCTTGTCTCATCGGCGTAGACCCCTATCCTCTTGCCCTCAAGCCAGGCATACCTTATGACGCCAAGGGCCGTGCCGAAGCCAGCCGTGGCCAAGGAGCCCGTGTTGCAGTGGGTCACTATCCTGGCCCCGTCATTTATCAGCCTGGAGCCATGGCGCCCCATGTTGACGTTGTTCTCTATGTCCTCAATGTACATGGTCAGCGCCTCCCTCAGGACGGCCTCCCTCACGGCGTCGGCGTCGTCCTCTTTATCAGCGGCGGCCTCGGCAACCCTCATGACCCTGTCCAGGGCCCAGAACAGGTTGAAGGCCGTCGGCCTCGTCTTGGACAGGACGTCCTTGGCGACTCTGAGCTCCTCAATCAGCTGAGCGCTCCTCGAGGCCTTAGAGTGGACCGCGGCCAGCGCCATTCCGAAGCCCGCTGAGACGCCTATGGCTGGCGCGCCCCTGATCTCCATGTCCTTTATCGCCTGGGCCACCCTCCTGTAGTCCTTGGTCCTAACGTACACCTCGGCCCAGGGGATCTGCCTTGTGTCAAGCCACACGAACTCGTTGGTCTCGAAGTCCCAGTAGAGGGGCTTTACCGTTAGGAACTCCTTAAGCCTGTCAAGTCTGGCCAACAGGTCCTCTATCTTCATGTTCTCACCGAGCTGGCTTTTGGGAGGTAAATTCTTCATGGAGGATTATAAGTGTATGCTATTGTGGCGTAGGGGGGTACCCCTTGGGACTTAAGGAAGACGTCATAAGGTGGCTTAAAGAGGAGGACATAGACGTTGAGGAGGTTCAGGTCCCCTCTAACGTGCCAATAGAGTGGGCCCTGAACGCCACAGTCAAGGCCCCGCTGAGGGTCATGATAGGGGTCCAGAAGCCTAAGACGAAGACAGAGAGGCTGGTGCTTAGCATGATAGTCAAGGTGGCGGACCAGCACAGGGCGGTCATGGACTCTATGCCCGAGAGGGACAGGCTGAGGTCCATGACGGAGCTCCTCACGAGGCTCATAAACATATGCCCTGACTGCGTCGTAATATTTCAGCCTCAGCTTGAGAGCCCTGACACCATAGTTGTCAGCAGGGTGCTGTACGAGGATCAGATAAACCCCTCCTCAATAGGGGGGACCGTGAGGACCCTGGTCAACGAGTACGCGGTCATAGTGGGTTACTTCAACGCCGAGGTAGGGGGAGCCCGGGGCGGCGCCTCGACAACTATACACATGTGAGGCTGAGCCCCTTGAGCTCCTTCCAGGTCAGGCCAGCAGTTATCCTGGCCTCGTCTAGGTGTTTAGCTGTGTCAGCTGTCCTTGAGAGCGCGCCCTTCGGGCCTGACCCGCTGATATCGTCTAGGCTGGAGGAGCAGTACAGCTCCCTCAGCCCCTTCAGCCCCGACCCGAGCTGGGGCTGGGAGCACAAGTCCCTCTGGTACGCTACCCTTTACGGGGGCCTCGTGCTGATGTACACCTGTGGGCCCGTTACCCCAATATCGAGGGTTCACGTGGACGAGGGGCTTGATATAGGGGTCAGCGACAGGGCCCGCAGGCAGCTGGATGACCTGGACCTGCTCAGGGCCTGGGCCATGATATGGGTTGGGCAGGAGAGGGAGGGGCTACAGGAGCTCGCGGGGCCCACGCTCAGGCCCAAGGGGTACTCCTGGGGCCCAGGGGGACCTCACAGGGTGGCCTTCAGGGGGATCGTGTACTGAGGAGGGCCTCGGAGGTTCTAACCCTCACAGGCCCCAGGGACCTGTTCCTCCTTATCTCGTCAAGGGCCTCAGTGGCTAACGCTGAGGCCTCCCTCCCGCTCCGCGCGACGCCTACCCCCACCTTGACCTTGGCGAGCGAGGCCAGGTCCTGGGCGAGCCTCTCATAGCCCTCAGTGGGCATTATGACGAGTATGTTGTCGCCCCCGAGGTACTGGACTATGCCGCCGGCTGGGAAGGCCGCTGAGGACACGCCGTTCAGGAGCGACTGGACCTGCCTATAGGCCTCGACTGGATCGGTGGACTCGGTGAGGGAGGTCACATCGTCAAGGTCTACGTGAGCTATGACCGTCAGGTCCCCGAGGCAGGGGTCAGCCAGCCCTCCCCTCAGGGCCCTGAAGGCCTTGGCAACGGCATCAGTGGGCCTCTTGGCGCACGCCGAGGCGTGCCTCACGCCCACGGGGGCGGCCGCGGCTATCTCGTCAACTACCTCCTTGACCTCCGTTTCCTCAAGCCCTGTTGTGACGAGCAGAATATAGTCATACCTCAGGGGCACGGCCAGGGCGGAGGCGGATGCGGAGGCCCTTGAGGCCACCTCGTATAGCCTGGCCTGGGTTGACTGTATCCTCCACTCCCTGTCGCTCCCAAGGAGCTCAGTCCAATCCCTGTAGCTCCTGAGCTCCACCAGGGTCAGCTTTACCTCCAACTTCACCCCACCGTGAGCGTCTGGCCCGCGGCAGGCCTGGAGCCCGCCAGCGCCCTCTGCCTCCTCACGAGCTTGACAGCGGCCTCCACGGCCCTCCTGGCGTACTCCTCAGCCCTCTCGAGGGCCTGAACCCTTGAGGCGCCTGGGCCTATGACGCCCAGGGTCACGGGCTTGCCGTACTGGAGGCTTATGTCTATAAGCGCCCTGGCGGCCTGGTTGGCCACGACCTCGTCATGCTTTGTCTCGCCCTGTATGACGGCCCCTATGACGGCCACGGCATCGACGTAGTCGAGCTTTATCACCTGGAGCACGCCGAGGGGGGAGTCGTAGACCCCTGGCACCCTGAAGACTATGGGCACCTCGGCGCCCAGGAACCTCGCGTGCGAGATCGCCTTCTCCTCCATGATCCTGGTCACGTCATAGTTGAACTCTGACACAACCAGCGATATGCGGACAGGCTGCTCGCTCATGGTGGTCCCCTTCACCTGTTAGCCCTGTCCTTTATAAAGCCGAGCTCAGGCCGTGACGGCCCTCCTGAAGAACTCGTTCCTCTCAGCCAGCCTCCTCACGGCCTCCTCTATGGGCTCGTCAGGAGGCACCTCCTCCTTTATGAACGTGCCTGTCCTGCCCACCTCCCTCCTCCTGCCGAGGACGCTGAGCCTCTCCCTCACTATGTCCATTGAGACCCTGAGGAGCCTGGCCACCTCCCCCTCGTGGCCCGCCACGGGGACCTCAACGTGCCCCCTGGGCGTAGGGATTATCGCTATCAGCTCCTTGTTGACGCCAGGCACCCTTCTCCCCTCCAGGACCCCCTTGGCGTCAAGCAGGCCTCCCCACCTGTAGAACTCCTGCTCCCTGGGCCTCATCATGGCCAGGGGGAAGCTGACGACAAGCTCCTCGTCGGGGTCCAGGTATATGTAGGCCTTTGGGACGTAGGAGGGGGTGGCCTGAACTATCTGCTTGCTGTAGGCCCTGAGGCCTGCCCTCTCGATAGCCAGCTCGACCAGGTAGGGCGGCGCCGGGTCAAGGATAATGACGTCAACGTCGCTCCCTGGCTTCACGTCGCCCCTAGCCACGCTCCCGAACACGTAGGCCTCGAGGCCTGCCCCCATGAGGGCCCTCAGGACAGGCGTCGCCCTGCCCCTCTTGGCGGCCAGGTTCCTCCAGCGGGCCTCGTCATATATGACCTCTGGTCCCAGCGACTCCAAGGCCGCGCTAGGGCTTTCCGCGGGCCCCTATTATGATACTATGGCCAGGTAGCCGCCCTGCCCCTTACAGTACAGCAGGTAGGTGCCTGGGGCCATATCCTCGCTCAGGTTGGACCAGGGGAGCCCCACGTAGGCCTGGTAGCCCTGAAGGCTCAGCCGCGCCACCATGGGGCTGACGCAGCTGAGGGGGTCTACGCCGAGAGGTATAGCTATGACCGGGCCGTCCTCCGTTAACTGCCCTACCTGAAGTGGGTCGCTGAGCCACGTTGGCGACACAAGCACCAAGGTTCCCACTCCAGTTGAGTTGAGCTCCAACATGGTTGGCGTGACGAAGGGGAACGGAGTGACGTTAACGGCGTAGGCTATCCAGCCGTTGCTGGTAGGCTTGAGCTGGGGGCCTACCTCGAGCAGCCCTGAGGGCCCATAAGGCATAGTCACGGCGACCTGGTAGAACGGCACCAGGAACTCCCCCGAGCTGACAGACCTAGTGACGGCGCCCTCCTGCGTGTAGAAGGTCATGTAGATCGAGGAGGTCACGTAGTGTAGGGAGTTCACGAGGGCGCCGATCATGGGCGGGTATGAACCTGACGCCGAGAGGCTTAAGGCCTTGAACGTGACGGGGTCGGGCACCTCAAGGGTGAGGCTGGCGTTGCCCGTGAACTCCATGACCGTTGCGTTTATGACGGCGCTCAAGGTGAAGCTGCCGCTGGCCGTGCTGAGACCGTAGCCTATGAGCAGCGCGATGGGCCCTGGGGTCGTCCCATTGCCGCTGGCCCGCGAGTAGAAGCCCCAGTAGTAGTATAGCCCACTGCTGGTCCAGCCTGACCCAAGGAACTTCGTGGAGCCGCTGGCCGTGAAGTTGCCAGTGAAGCCGAGGGCCGCGGCGGTGACAGGGCCTATGGGCGAAGTGTAGGGCGTCTGGGCCGTGACGGTTGCGTTCGCGACGGCGCTGAAGGTGATGTAGCCTGAGGCGGGCAGTATCACGATGCCCGTGCTCCACCCTTGGCAGAATGCGAGGAGGCTCACGTTGACGCCGCTCACGTTAACCCAGCCGAGGTAGGCTATTGGGCCGCTGAAGGACCTTGAGATGTTGACATTACCGACGCTTGCCACTACGCTCTCGCTGCAGAACCACCCGCTCATCCTGACCTTGACCTGGAGCTTCCCTGCGCTCTCAAAGGAGCCCCCGCTACCCTGAAGCCCTACGAGCGCCACGTTGTTTGGAAGCCTGAAGGAGTCAGGCCCCAGGTAGACCTGCTGGTACCCTGGGCCTGAGGAGGCGCTCGAGGGGCCCGTGGAGTTGAGGAAGGCGCAGCTGAAGTAGTCAACGCCCTGAGGCGCCCTGCCCATGAGCAGGGGGTCGTTATAGGGCTCGTACCTGAACACCGCTCCTGTGGAGCTGACGAGGAATATGCTGACGTTCTGACAGCTGTAGTTGGTGAGGAGCCTCAGGAGGGCCTGCTCCGAGACGCTCTCGTTAACCCTCTCAACGTAGACCCTGCCCGCCTCCTGTATCACAGCGTAGCTTATGTTGATGGGGACTGACGAGCTGACCAGGAGGTAGAGGCTTGAGTTCCTGAGGACGACGCTCATCTCAGGGGGTGACGACATCTGGGCCTCCCTGGCGAACTGGGATGAAGAGACCCTCTCGGCGTAAAGGACC
>JAPWTO010000019.1:0-15603 GCA_028276005.1 Acidilobus sp. | reverse complement strand
CGTTAAAGTCCTCACCTTGACTGACCTCCTTGATTAGACCTATGATTGTCATTATCAGGTCGTCGCCTGACGTCCTGGGCGTCGGGACCTTCCTAAGCCTCACCGGCGAGGTGCCTGAGAACAGCGCGGCCCTCAGGTTGGTCGCCCCTACGTCAACAGCTACCACGTTCAAGTCCTTCACCTCCTCTACGGTCTTCGCGTTACCTATCAGTGTGAGCCTGCGACACGCTTTTAAGAGTCCTCAGCTGAGGGCCTTGGGGATATAAGTGCCAAGGGTTCCCGTTAAGCTAGTCTCCTGGGATGAAATAGTGGAGTGGAGCCTGGGCCTCGGTAAGGTGATAGAGTCCTCTGGCTGGACCCCAGACATGGTTGTGGCGGTAGCCAGGGGAGGCTATGTGCCTGCGAGGCTCCTGTGCGACTACCTTGGCATCACGGACCTGGTGAGCCTTCAGAGCCAGCACTGGGTTGAGGCCGCGAAGGCCGCCCAGAAGGCCATAATAAGGAACGCCTACAGTATCGAGGCCAGGGGACTTAAGGTCCTCGTCGTTGACGACATAGTGGACACAGGCGAGACCCTGGCCTTGGCAAGGGACTTCATTAGGGCGGAGTGGAAGCCTGAGGACGTTAGGACTGCCGCTCTTCAGTGGATAAGCCCCATAGCCAAGTTCAAGCCTGACTACTACTATATTGAGGTTAAGGACTGGACTTGGTTCCAGTACCCGTGGACGAGGCTTGAGGACCTGACCCAGTTCATAGAGCGGGTATTCAGGGAGGACGAGAGGGCCCGCGGGGGCCTGTCAGAGGAGGACCTGAGGAAGGTCTTCACGGAGTGGTACGGAGTCAGGCCTGAGGACTTCGGCTCCTACTGGAGGCTAGCCCTCGAAAGGCTCACCAGCAGGGGCGTCCTAGAGGCCGTTGAGGGCAGGCTGCGCCTGGCCAGAAGGCCTAAGGCCCAGGGTTAGAGCATCTGTCTAACCTTAACTATAGCCGTGGCCCTGTCAAGGGACCACGAGAGCTCCACCACCAGTGAGCCAGGACCCAGGAGGCCCCTGGCCCTGAGCTCCCTCTCCGTCTCCTCAAGGCCCTTAACCTCGTCAAGTCCGTCCTTGACCGTGACCGTGCTCATGCCCCACAGCACGCTCAGCAGCCTGGCCAGCCTCCTGTCTGAGACGCCTACGTAAACGGGGGAGGGCGGCCTGAAGGCCGCCAACAGCCTGGCAGCGTCATAGTCAGCCGCGTATGCCACTATTGAAGCCCCGACGCTCTGGGCGAGCTCCACGACACCCCTTGATATCCTTGCGTCAAGGCCTGCGGTGATGGGCTCCACCCTCCTCGGCCTCACGTTCTTGTTGGCCTCTTCGATGACCCTGTTGAGCCAGGAGACGACCTCGACTGGGTACTTCCCTATTGAGGTCTCTGACGTCACTAGGAAGCCATCGACGCCTTCCTCCACCCCAGCGTAGACGTCTGAGATCTCCCCCCTGGTGGGCAGGGGCCTCTCTATCATGCTCATGAATATCTCTGTAGCGAGAATCGCCGGCTTCAGCCTCTTCCTCGAGGCCTCTATGATCCTTCTCTGTATGACCGGTATGTCCTCAAGTGGGAAGTGCATACCTAGGTCGCCCCTTGCCACAATGATGCCGTCGGCTGACTCTGCTATCTCATCAATGTTGACCACGCCGCTTGGGGTCTCTATCTTGGCCAGGATCTTAGCGTCCTTGGCCCCTGCCTCCCTCAAAGCCCTCTTAATTACGTCTATGTGCCTGGCGCTCCTGACGAAGCTGGCCATGACGTAGTCGAAGTCCTTCGAGGCTATGAACCCTATGTCCTTCAGGTCCTTGTCCGTGAGCGGGGGCAGGTCGTACTCCTTGCCTGCCACGACGACGCCCTTCCTGGCCTCGAGCCTTGAGCCTGAGACCACCCTCAACGTGGCCTGGTCCCTCTCAACGTCCTCCGCGGTCAGGACAACCCTGCCGTCGTCCACTAGGACCCTGTCGCCCCTCTCTATGGTGTCAAAGAAGGCCCTGCTGTCAACAGGTACCCCCTCACCGCCTGCGTCCTTGTACTTGAACTTCACAACGTCCCCAGGCTTGACGTCAAGCCCATCGAACGAGCCGAGCCTCACCCTTGGGCCCTCCAGGTCAGCTATCAAGGCCACGTCAAGGCCTAGCTCCTCTGACGCCTTCCTAACCATGTCGACAAATGAAGACCACTGGGCCTCGTCCCCGTGGCTCATGTTGATCCTGAAACCGTTGGCTCCAGCGGCGAGCATCCTTCTGACCACGGCGTAGTCCGACGTAGATGGGCCCATAGTCACCAGCACCTTGGCTAGCCTTATCAAGGCTGATCCCTGAGGGCCCTGTGAGAGCGAGAATAAAATAACGCTAGGCCCTGATTATGCCTGCCTCGCGAAGCCTCCTCATGATTATCTGGGCCTCGTCGAACTCCTCGACAGCTTTCTCTATCTCTTCATAGCTTACCTTCAGCCTGCCCCTCTTCACCAGGTCAGCCACCCTCTTGAGGCCCTCCAAGTCCTCCTCCCTGCCCGCCCTCCCCTTGAGGGCCAGGTACTCCTCTGGCTTTATGACCTTGACCTTGACCCCCTCCACGTCAACCCTCTTGGCCTCGTGGATGAACCTCTCCGGCACGTAGAAGTCGTAGAGGTTATCGTAAAACTCCACTGGTACCTCCTCAGCCTCGACCACCATGGTGATCCTCGGCGTCCCCAGCCAAGTCTGGCCGAGGTCCCAGTGGTTAAGGTCGGCCGCCCTCCCATAGGCCTCCTCGGCCTCCACTACGCTGGGGGACTCTGCAAACAGGTCTATGTCGTCACCCATGTCGTCAAGCTCCGCGGCTATGCTTATCACGGAGCCCCCGATGATCGTGAACCTGAAGCCGTTGTCGAGGAGCGCCCTCAGCGCGGCTGCGAACACCCTCCTGCTGACCATGGCGCTGGCCTCCTACATTGCTGAGCGGTGGGCTACTAAAAATATCACCTGGTGACCTTGGACTCAAGGACCTTAACGAGCTGGACGACGTCGGGCCTCTCGAAGAGCTTCCTGGGCCCCTCAAGGAGCCTTACAAGCGACTCGGCCGTGGCCTCCTTGAGGTCGGCCGGGTGAAGCCTCCCCTCAACGTACGCCCTCTCCAGCTCCTCATAGGAGTAGAAGTCCACGGGCCCCCCGTACTTCTGAGGCCTGTCAACGTGAAGCGTGAAGCCCGGCCTCGCGAACAGCAGGTACTTGTTAATTTCCATCACTGGGTTGAACTCGACCTGCCTCGGAGGGCAGTAGGCGGCCCTGACCTTCGCCCTTATCTCCTCAGGCGCGTCGTTAACGAATATCGCGTCTGAGGCCTTGGACTTGGACATCTTGAAGGCAGCCACCTCCTCATCCTTCTCGGCCCCCTCCATCCTCTTCCCCCCGCTGAGCCCTGTGAGGATGGGCGTGTGAAGCGCTATGACCTTCTTGCGGCCCATGCGCTCCGCCACCTCCCTCTGGAGTACGTGGGCCTTCCTCTGGTCAAGCCCCCCTAGGGCCAGGTCGAGGTCCAGGTAAATTATGTCGGAGACCTGCATAGCGGGGTAGATGAGCTTTGAGGTGTCGAGCTCGGCCTCATCAACACTCCTCCCCATTATGGTGAGGGCCCTCCTCATCCTCGCCAGGCTTGTCATCTTCATGACCCTTATTACCAGGGCCCAGTAGTCCTTATCCGATGCCAGCCTCTCAGCGTCAACGAACTCTACGCGGTCAACGTCAACGCCGACGGACCTCATGACCTCCCTCATCAGCCACGCGGCCTTCCTTATGAGACCTATGTCGCCCCCCAGCTTGTCGTTAATCATGGCGTGCCATGTGGCCTCAAGGATCAAGAAGTGCACCCCTGCCTCCACGAGGTCCCTGACCTTGTTCATCCATATCAGGTGCCCTATATGGACCAGGCCGCTCGGCTCGTACCCTATGTACCCCCTCAGCCTCTGGCCTGACCCCAGCTTCTCCTTCAGCTCGGCCTCCGTTATCACCTCAGCGAGGTTCCTCGTAATTACTGAGAGCCTGTCCTCCGCGGTCAAGCGGCATCTGAGGACGTAACTGGGTAGCCGTCTTAAATAGCTATCTAAGATTACCCTTCAAGCCTTGGTATTCTCGCCCTTTCAAACTTTAGGTCTGAGCCCAGGGGCTTAGTAGCGTCTATCCCGACCTTGCTCGTCATGCCGTCATCTACTGAGCTGGGGTCAAGCGTCGACCCCCTCGCCCTGTACACCACCATCAGCCCCCTGTCGGCCTGGAACCTCGTGGCTATGGCCCACTCGACCTGACCAGGGTCATCAACGTTTATATCGTCATCTACTATGACAACGTGTTTGAGGCTGGGGTGGGCGCCGAAGGCCGCCATTATGGCGTTCTTTGGGTCCCCGTCATGGCTCTTCCTTATCGATATCACCGCGTGAAGCCAGTGGCCGCTGGCCTGGGTCAGCCTCACCGCGATAACCTCGGGCACGGCCCTTGAGACGGCGTCCCATATGGCGGCCTCCCGGGGGAACCCCATCAGCATCCCGTGCTCATAACCCCCTGGAAGGATCACGTGAGCTGGCTCCTCTACATTTATCAGCACCCTCCTCACGGCCAGGACCGGCTGCTTCCTCACCCTGTCGTAGCCGCCCATGGCCTCTACGAAGGGCCCTTCGTCAACGAGCTCACCTGTCAGGTAGCCCTCGATCACTGCTGAGACCCCTACAGGGACTGGGTTGCCGTGGACAGGGCTCCTGAAGACCTCTAGGCCCCCGAGGAGGGCCGAGGCGGCCTCCAGCTCAAATACGCCCAGAGGAGGCGAGGAAGCGGCCGTCAGCATAATGGCCGGGTGGACGCCGATCATTACGGTAACTGGGAGGTCCTCCCCCCTTGACCTGGCCTGCTGGTAGAGGTACCAGAGGTGCCTCGGCACGAGCCTCACGGCGCCCCTCCTCTCGTCAAGGACCATGACCCTGTGAACGCTTGCGTTGCATACCCCCATGTAGCAGGCCACAAAGACCCCGCTCGTGAGGTAATAGCCCCCGTCGCGCTCGTAGAACCTTATGGTAGGCAGTGACAGGAGCCCCCTGCTGGCCTCCCTGAGGGGAGGAGGAGAGGCCTCGATAAGTCGCTGAGGCGACGAAAGCGCTGACAACAGCTTCCTGTAAGCTTCCTTCAGGTCGCTCGCTTCCAGCGCCGTCATGACCTTGGGCCTCGTGTCGGTTACGTTGCCCACAGCCTGGAGCTCTGAGCCCCTCACTGAGAACCTGAGGGCCCTAGGCCCTCCCTGGGACCTCTTCAGCGCGGCGGCCGGCTCAAAGTCAGGGGAGAGCAGGCCAACGTCTTCATAGCCTATCCTCTCCACGAACGACGCCAGCGAGGCCTTCATCGAATCGCCCTCCAACTTATGGAGCTAGCGCTCATTATTTAATGATTGACCACCTGTAGGAGCGCTAGGCGAACCGCCGCCCTCGCGTTCCTGTCCCTGAGCCTGAGGGGCAGTAGGTCAGCCGCGGAGTTCGTGGTGCCCATCTCGTCGGCTACCGTGAAGCTCAGGCCCCTCTCGAGCAGCCTTGACGCCACCTCCTCCCACCCGCTCCCTGACCCCAGGACGAGGCTGAACCTGGCGGCAGGCGCCGCCCTCACGAGCCTCTCTGCCCGCTCGGCCACCTCGTCACATGTGACAGAGCGCGCCTCTATGATCAAGCCGTCGGCCACGGCTGCAAGCCCGCAGAGCCTCTGGCCAGGGTCCACGCCGATCCTGAGCGTGGAAAAGCCATCCTTCGGGTACGCGAGGGCCAGGAGGAGCGCCCTCAGGGGGTCCTCATCGCTTACGGCCGGCCCCTTAGCCTGCACAACGCTGAAGGCCTTTGACTCAGGCGACTCAGGCAGCGGCATAACTGCTACGTCCCACTGCGACGCTGGGTCAAAGGTAACGTACACGCCCTGCGGCCTGAGGAGCCACAGCCTTGATTTGAGCTCCCTTATGGCCTCCGGGTCACCCCTGAGCCAGAGTATCCTCTTAGCGACCCAGCCAGCACCCACAGCATATCATTACAGCGGGGATATAAGTTGTTCCCAGGTTCGCTTCCAGGGCCATGAGAACTAAGTGGTGGGGCCGCCGGGATTTGAACCCGGGACCACGAGGGCCCAAGCCTCGCATCCTACCAAGCTGGACTACGGCCCCCAAGCCCCTCTCGGGCGAGGGCTGGCTATTTTGCGTATCGCGCCGAAGGTCAATGGGTAATACGTCCGTGGGGAAGGGATCCTTGAAGGATTGTCGTAAGACGGCGATGTCTTTTTAAGCTTTGGCCGACCACAACTACCCGAGCACAGCGGGTGAGTGAGTATGGCCCAGAACCTAGAGTTGGTGAAGGAGTGGGTCATCACCAGGAAGCCGGCTAGGGTTGAGGTAGGCCTCTTCGAGCTCCCTGACGGCAAGAGGAGGGTAATGAGCCTGAAGAAGGGCCAGGAGGCCGGCTACAAGCTAATCAAGTCATGGACGCTCGCTCCAAAGCATGTCAAGGCTCTGAAGGCCCAGCTCTTCAGGGACAAGAGCACCGGCAAGTACGTCAGGAAGATAGTCCCGGCTTAACGAATCTAAATCGAAAATAAAAACTATTTTATTTTTATTATTTTTATTAAGTTTATTGGTCTGTTGCTGACCGACAGCTGACAAAATGAACGACAGGCCTCGCCCTTCAGGCGGAGGAGGTCAGGTCCTAGCGACGCCGGGGGTGGGATTCGAACCCACGCGCCCCTTTAAGAGCAACGGGTCTCGAGCCCGTCGCCTTGGACCGCTCGGCCACCCCGGCGCCGTTGTTTATGTTCTCTCAGCCCCTTTTTACCTTGCTTGCAGAATTAGCCCTACTAGGATCGTGCTCAGGCCCTGCTGATTACATAGAGCTATATCATTATTTAGGAGAAGGCTTTCCTGAACTAACCTTATTATCCTTAACTCCCTCCAAGTGATTTGGCTGATGGAACCCAGCGTCACATGACGTAGCTTAAAGGGTGAGAGGACTTGAAGTATCTGATAAAGGCCTCATTTGAGGTCGACGGAAGGGTTGAAAAGCATGACATAATAGGCGCTGTGTTTGGGCAGACGGAGGGCCTCCTGGGCTCAGAGTTCAACCTGGAGGAGCTACAGAACAAGGACAAGATAGGGAGGGTCCACCTAGACCTGAAGTACCAGGGAACTAAGACCGTCGGCGTGATCCAGATCCCGAGTAACCTGGACCGCGTGGAGACAGTTATCCTGGCCGCGATGCTTGAGACAGTTGACCGCGTGGGGCCCTACTCAGCCAGGGTCACGGTGGAGTCCATTGAGGACCTCAGGGCCGAGAAGCTGAAGTGGATAGTTCAGAGGGCGCGCGAGCTGCTCCAGCAGGTCAAGGAGCAGGAGCCTGACATCAAGGAGATCATAAGGCAGGTCTCCCAGAAGGCTGAGGCCCCGCCCAAGGTAATAGAGTACGGCGAGGACAAGCTGCCGGCGGGGCCTGACGTTGAGAGGTCCGACACGCTAATAGTTGTTGAGGGAAGGGCTGACGTGATCAACCTGCTCAGGTACGGCTACACGAACGTGATAGCCCTGGGCGGGGCCAAGGAGAAGGCGCCTAGGACGATCCTCGAGCTGGCCAAGAACAAGAAGGTCATACTTTTCGTTGACGGTGACAGGGGAGGGGAGCTCATACTTAAGAACATGCTTAACCAGATGCACGTTGACTATGTGGCCAGGGCCCCCAAGGGGATGGAGGTTGAACAGCTCACAGGGAAGGAGATAGCGAGGGCCCTGGCCCAGATGGTCCCAGCAGAGGAGGTGGCCAAACAGCTGCTCAAGGAGGTGGTTCAGCAGCCCCAGGCGCCTGCGCCCTCCGCTCCCCAGGCGCCTCAGCCCGCTCAACCCGAGGTTGCCCCTCAGCCCACTGAAGTCCAGCCCGCGCCGCCCGTAGCTGAACAGGCCCAGCAGGCTGAGCAGCAGGCTGCTGCGCCTGCTCAGCAGGCCCCAGCGGCCGAGGTTCAGCAGCCCCAGGCGCCCCTCCAGCAGGCTGAGCAGCAGGCCGTGACCACTATGGCGGTGCCAAGGAAGGTCATAGACGGCATAAAGGACCTCAAGGGGACCCTCGAGGCCGTGGCCTACGACAGGTCCTGGAACGAGGTGGAGAGGGTGAAGGTGAAGGACCTCTTCAGCTGGATGCAGCAGGTGGAGCCAGGCAAGGTCTATGCTGTCGTTTTTGACGGCATAGTGACCCAGAGGCTCCTTGACGTTGCGTCGGAGAAGGGCATAGCCCTGCTCATCGGGGCCCGCATAGGCAGCAAGGTCACGTCTAAGAAGGGAGACGTAATATTTATGACGTTCAGTGACCTTACTTAACCTCCTTTTTTGCCCAGGTAGTCGAACAGGGAGGCCTGCCTGGCCCCCGACTTGAGCTCCCTCTCGCTGACGCCGAAGAGCTCCAGGATCCTCAGGGCCGCTGGCACCACCTGCTTATCTATGTAATAGTTATAGTCTACCTCGGTGGGCTTCACTATGAAGTAGGGCCTGGCCCTCCTTGAGACAGGCCCTTCGCCCTTAACTATCACGTAACCTATCTTGGACCCGACGTCCACCCTGAAGCCGAGCTTCTCCATCATCCTGGCAGCATATACGTGAGGCGCCTCGGCCTCGTACTCGTCGAGTCCCTTGGTCAGCGTCTTCCATATGACCAGCTTCTCTACGTTTGCCTTCCCTGACCTCAGGTCATTTATGACGGCCTTAACGTACTCAACTGCCTTCCTGACGTCGCCCGTCCTCAGAACTATCTCGGCGACGTTGGCCTGCGTCTCCTTAGCCAGCTCGCTCCAGTCCCCCCTCACCGCCTCAAAGCCCACTATGTCGATCTTACCGTCGGCGGTGAGGCCGACATACCTCTTCTTGGCCTCGGTGAAGAAGACCCTGCTGTAGACCTTGTCCACCTTTATGTCAAACTCGAGGCCCTTGGTTATCTCCTCTATGAGCCTTGAGACCTTCTCGGGCTCGTTAGCCACGAACAGGCTGTCTGTGTCACCATAGTACACCTGTAGACCTAGCGACCTGGCTATGGAGACGGCCTTAGTTATGAGCTCCCTTCCCCAGGCGGTAACGGACTCCGCGCACCCCTTGCAGTACCACCTAGCCGCGGCCCAGCCCATGTAGCCGTAGCTCGCGTTGGCCAGGACCTTTATCGCCCTCTGCCTCTCGTTCAGGAGCCTGTACTGGGGTGAGCTCTCGGGGTACTTCTTCATGGCACCCTTGACCTCGGCCCTCCACTTGAGGAACCTCTCAAGGACCCTCCTGAAGAAGGCTGGCCTGTCAGCGCAGAACCTGTGGCCCACCCCAGGGGCCTGGTTTTCCCTTTCACAGTGCTCGCCCTCCTTAAGCAGTGTGTCAGGCCCCACGTTGTACTTGACCATTATGCTTGGGTACATGCTAGCAAAGTCGAGGACAGCGACGTCCCTATGGACGCCGGGCTTGGGTTCAAGGACTATAGCCCCCATATAGGTCTCGAAGGCCCTCGTCTCCTCCTCCTTCCTGTTAGGCACGAGCTCGCCCAGCTTCCTGGCCTCCCTCATGAACCTCATCTCTAGCCTGAAGGCGACGCTCGCGGCGGCAACCTGGTCAAGGGGGAGGCCGCTTATCTGGCTGAGCTGGGCCCCGAAGGGCAGGAACTGGTAGGCCAGCCCGAGGGTCGAGGTCACGTCATCCATGTTATAGGCCAGCAGGAGCCCGCGCCTCTCCGGGCTGTCCCAGTACTCCGCTATCTTCCACCACTCTATGTTGACCCTCTTGTCCTTCGGCATGACCCCGAGGTAGTCAGCCACCTCGTCAAGTGACTTAACCTTGACCTCCTCTATCTCCTCGGCGAAGTTGTAGAGGTCAACGTTGAGCCTGCCCTGAACTGATATGTGGCCAAAGACGCTGGGGCTGGGCTCTGCCCCCCTCTTCCTGCCCACCTCGAGCTTCAGGCCGTTTACCTTGGCCCTCTCAAGCAGGTAGGGCCAGTCAAAGGAGTTCTGGTTGTACCCAACTATTATGTCGGGGTCCTTCTCCCTGACGAGCTCCACGAACTCCCTAAGTACGTCCTTGTCGTCGTGGCCTTTGGCCTGGAGCTGCGCTTTCTCGCCATCATTAAAGGCCACCCCTATCACCACAACTGGGTCCCTGGAGGGGTTGGGCGAGCCCTGAGGGTTGTAGGCCTCTACGTCAAAGGCCATTACCCTGAGGCCCTCGAGGGGGTCCACGTCAGCCAACGAGGGCTCCTCAGCTAGATCTGAGCCCAGCTTGTAAACGGCGTCGACCGCGAAGTCGTTCCTCTGAACCCTCTCCCCGCTGGCCCTGTACCACCTCATAGGGTACAGGTTCTTGTCTATGATGTACCTTATGGAGAACCTTACGTCAGCCTCCAGCACCTCCTTGACGCCGGGGAGCTTTGCCACCTCCTCCCTGTAGTCCCTCACGGTCTCAGGGATGACGGTCTGTACCCTCAGGGCCTTGACCTGTCGTCCAAAGTACCTGGCCTCCACAAGGTCTACGCCTGTTATGGGGCTCCTCGGCTTGGAGAGCCTCCTGATCGCAGCGCTGGCAGCGCTCGGGTCCTGCCCCTCCTCGAGCAGGGCGTAGAAGTAGGGCCTGAAGCTGTCGTCCAGCAGCACTATTCTCCTGTCCTTGTCGTCCCTGGCCCATATCTCGATGACCGGGCGGCCTGCCTCAACCTCGTAACTCACGTCAAGGATCTGGAACGTCAGATCCTCTGGCAAGCGGCCCCCAGAGTTTCATAGCCTTGGGAGGCCTTAAGCAGTAGCGCGTTTCCCCGCTTTCGGGAGTTGGGCCTCGGCGCGGGATCACCAGCCTTCACCCACACATCATGGGCCCCGGTCGAACCAAACGCCACGGGGCTCCCATCTGGCTGGCGACCCTCACCGCAGCGTGGATCGCTGGCTTTACGAGCTTCACGGTGTTTACATAGGAAAGCCTCGCCCTTTAGGGCGGGGAGGAGGTCAACGCTAGCTTTGAGACAGCTATCCTATAGGGAACAGGACTGCAAGGCCGCTAGCTACCACGAGCGCCGAGAGGACCCAGTAGGCCACCGCCCTGGCCCCCTTCAGCCTCTCCTCGCCCATTATGTCGCTCCTTGAGGCTACCCTGCCCAGGAGGTACAGCAGGGGCGCCAGGACTATCGTGAAGGAGACCATCAGGTCAAGCATGAGCTCCACGAGGTTCCTTGATATCAGCACAACCAGGAGGGCCGGCAGAGACTCAAGGACGTATATGAGCCTGAACGTCGTCGAGCCCCTCCTGACGCCAAGCGACTCCATAAAGCCCCAGGCTGAGGCCAGGGAGATTACTATCAGGGCCAGGAAGCCTGAGAACACGAAGCCTAGCCCCATTATGTACCTGGCCGCCTGCCCGAAGGGCCTCAGGGCAGCCACCATAATGGAGGGGTCCAGATAGCCCCTCACGTCACCTATGGCCACGCCGTCTATGACCGTGATTGCCATGAGGGCCTCCGAGACCAGGGCCCCTATGAGGGTCTCGGCCCTCTCAGGCCTTAGGTCCTTCCTGGAGAGGCCCTTCCTCGCGTCAGCGCCCGAGTGGAAGAAGAGCATCCAGGGCATTATGACGGACCCCACGCTGGCCGCCAGCATGTAGTCGAATTCCCTGTCCTGCAGGGGCATGCTCGTGACCATGGAGCCCATAACGGTTGCAGGGCTGAGCCTCATCATGGCCACTGAGGCCACTATCGTGGCCACCAGTAAGAAGCTGAAGGGGAGCAGGAAGGCCTCCACGTGCCTGTAGCGGCCGGTCCAGGCCACGACTATGTGAAGGACGAACACGAGCAGAAGCACGGGCAGTACCGGCAGGCCCAGGAGGCCCAGCCCCAGGGCTATGCCGGCGTACTCGGCAACGTACTCAAGCACGTCAAGTAGGGCCATCGGGATCGCCGCAGCCGTCGCCACCCTCCTGCCGTAGAGCCTCCTCACGGCGGTCCCAAGGCCCATGCCGCTCACGGTGCCCAGGGTCCCGGCCACGTCCTGTATCACGAAGAGGGGCACCGCCAGGAGGAGCATGACCAGAACCATCCTATAGCCCCAGCTGGCCCCGACCTGGAGGCCCGTGACTATGGAAGCTACGTCTACGTCTGCTATCATTACTAGCCATGCGGGGCCGAAGGTCCTCATGTAATCCCTGATCTTGGCGTAGTCCAAGGCGCTCGCTCCTCCTATTGGCCTTCAAGATTTTTAAGCTTGCCTAAACTTTGATATTATTCAGAAAAATAACGCTTATCCGATACAGGGTCACCAGCCAATAAAGGGGGTCAAGACAGTTTTACCCCGGCTTGGCCGGCGCGCTGATAGCGGTTGAGGGGATAGACGGCAGCGGGCTCAGCACGCACTCAAAGCTCCTCGTCAAGTCCCTTGAGTCCCTCGGCCTCAGGTCCGTCTACACCAAGGAGCCCACGGAAGGCCCCGTGGGGAAGCTCATAAGGTCCCTCCTGTCGACCAAGAGGCCTGACCCCTACCTGATGGCCCTCCTGTTCGCGGCTGACAGAGCATGGCACCTCAGGGGCGACGAAAGCCTTCCTGGCGGGAGGGGGGTCCTCAGCGCGCTCGAGCTGAACTACGTAGTGGTCACAGACAGGTACAAGTACAGCTCTATAGCCTACCAGGGCAGCGCAGGGGCCCCTAAGGAGTGGCTGTGGTCGCTCAACTCCTTCGCCAGGGAGGCTGACGTCATAGTTTACATAGACGTGCCCGTCAGGCTTGCTCTGAGCAGGATAGCCGCGAGGAGGGCCGTTGAGGCTTATGAGGATGAGGCCTTTCTGTTAAAGGTCAAGGAGGCCTTCAGCGAGGTCCTCGAGAGGGCCTCAAAGGCTGGCGTTAAGGTCGTCAGGGTCCCTGGGTCCGTGGGCGAGGAGCCAAGGCCTATTGATGACGTCTCCAAAGATATACTCACCGAGGTTTTAGGGTGGCTTCAGAAGACCCAGCGACTTAACTTTAAAAGCTAGGCCCTCAGCGTCACCAGGGGGTCTAGGGGATGCCGAGCAGTAAGGCCACAGGCTCCCTCCTGCTCATAGTGTCGATAGTGATCATAGTAGTTTATAACGTGGCCCTCTGGCTGCCTCCTCTCTCGTCAGAGGCCTCGATCTTCCTGCTAAAGCTCACCGACTCAATAATAGTAATAGCGGTGCTGGCCATATTGGCCTGGATAGGCTACACGCTCATAACGACGCCTCCGCCCAAGCCCATCGAGGAGATAGAGAAGGAGCTTGAGAAGGAGCTCAAGAGCATAACCCAGAAGTCCCAGCAGGAGACGGGCCAGGCCACCTCAGGCTCCTAGCCTTCTGTAGCTGTTTCAATTTTAACTAGGCTTATAGGGCGTCGTTGCAGCCGACGCCTACAGGATGTACGTGTCTGTTCACTCAAAGATGTGGGGCCCCTGGGGCGGCCTGAAAGCCCCCAAGCCCGATGAGGCCCCGAGCGGGGTGCAGGGAACATGATGAGGCGATGACCGTGAAACGGTACGAGCCCATAAGGGAGCTGGACCCTAGTTTTTAACCGACGGGCCCCGTTGCCTCCCAGAGAGCCTTGAGAGGCAGGTCAATAGCGAGGTCCTCGGCCGCCTTCATCATAGTCCTGATAGCCGTTGTCGCCGCTGTCCTCTACTGGGGCCTCAGGAGCTACCTGACCCCCACTTCAACATCAACGACCACTATGACGAGCGTTACAGGAGTGACCACTACAGGCTTAACCTCCACCTCCTCGAGCCCTCCACCGCACACCACGTCAACCTCCACTACAACAAGCACGCAGCTCACGCTCGCAGGCATCGAGTCAATGCCTGGCCTGAGCGAGACGCCTGCCCTTGGCCCCTCTAACTCCTCAAAGGTGATAGTCATAGTTTATGACCCTGAGTGCCCCTACTGCGCCCTCGAGCTCAACGCCACTTTGCCGTTCCTTTACTACATCTCCGCTAACACTAGCCAGGCCCGCGTGATCTTCCTGGGGCTTCCAATTCACGAGTACTCAACACAGATGCTCGAGCTCCTCGACCTAATCTACAACAAGTACGGGGCCAAGGCCTTCGCCGAGGTCCTGGACGTGAACTACGCGTTCTACGTCCATTACATATTACTTTATGAGGAGGGACAGACGCCTCAGCTCATAATGCCAACGAACCTGACGCTTATTGAGATAGCCGACGATTTGGGCTATAACGTGACCCAGCAGGAGGCCTCAGGCTACCTCGGCCTCGTCAACTCGACGACGAGCTTCCTGATCCAGCACGGGATAACGGGAGTGCCGATGGTCCTGGCCTTCAGCGGGTCTGGGCCGCCCGTCTACGTGCAGGTAGGTCTCGTGCAACCCGAGTACCTCATATGCAATTTAACCCTCAAGCTCTCACTCAGCGTCCCCGGTGTCAGCTGCTGAGCTGCACTGCATATGAGGCTGAGCTGCCCTGGGGGAAGCGGTACATAGCTGTGTGCAGGGGCGTGAGGGTTCCTGACGAGCTCCTGGAGTCGGCCTCCAGGGGCCTTCCGCCCTCCAGGCTCTTGGTTAGGCTAATAGGGGAGCCGGACCCGTGCACCCTGGCCGTCGCCCTGTCGTACGTAGAGGAGGACTACTCGTCAGGGCTCGCGAGGCTCAGGACGCCATCCCTTCAGGCGCTCCTGTACCTTACGTCCTCCAGGCAGGTCGATGAGGCCATCTCCAGGTCAAAGGGCGGCGACGTCCTGGCCTTTGGGGCCGAGAGCCCCCAGGCCCTGACAGACCTCATGAGGTCCTTCAGCCTGAGCCCTGGGCCCCTTCACCCCTTGCCTCAGTGCGACAGGAGCAGCCTTGGGGCGCTGGCCGCCAGCAGGCTTGACATTATGAGTTAGTAAATAACCGTTCGTCCCTTCACCCTCACTTCAATCATCTGTTCATCATGATCGAGCGTAGGGACTTCCACCTCGCCCGCAGGGCCCCAATGGCACCTGCGAGCATCATGAGCGGCCGTCGGGCCCAACGGCGCGGGGCCCCCATCTACGGGATCCATGACCCCTCATCGCCTCATCCGCCTTATCGCCCTTGGGGCATCGCCCCCATCAGGTGAGGGGTCATCCATGAGATCTCTCACAAGTATTACTATAAAAGGGGCCTTCATTGACGTGAAAAAGAATTCAGCCCCCAAAGGACCCTGCGCAATTGCTAGGAGGGCCTGTGATTGAATGGGCCGCTGCGGACCAGTGACGCCTGGGTCAAAGCTATGAGGCCCTCCTGGGCCTCATGAAGTCAAGGACCTTAGTGTAGTCGTGGGTCCCAAGCCCGTGGACCTCTGCCTGCTTGAACAGCCTTGACGCCGTGGAGACTATATGGAGCGGCACGCCCGCGTCAAAGGCGGCCCTGCTGGCGTACTCGAGGTCCTTCGCGGCCAGCGAGAGCCTGAAGTGGACAGGCGAGCTCGGGTCAAGCATGCGCGGCAGGTACTTGTTGGCGACCTCGGAAAAGGCCGTCCTCTTCATGACCTCCTGCAGCGTTGAAGGGCTCACGCCGTAGAGCTCCGCGAGGGTTACGGCCTCGCCAAGGACCCCAACGG
>JAPWTO010000018.1:0-15743 GCA_028276005.1 Acidilobus sp. | reverse complement strand
CAAGGGGGTTCAGGGGCTTCAAGGTGATCTCTACGCTGTTCCTCCAGCACCTCGACTCCCCCCAGGTGGGCGTAGTCCTGGAGGTGGCCGAGTCCAGGGGGCTCCCTGTCATAGTCCACGGCGGCTGTGACCCGGGCATATGGGAGCTGCCCAGGTTCTGCAAGTACGGCGACCCGTCAAGGCTTGAGGTCCACCTGAGGACCCACAGGGACACGCCGGTGATCATAGCCCACGCGGGGGGCTACAGCGCGATAGCCCCAGGGGTCTTCTTCGAGGAGACCCTGGCCCTGGCCAGGAGCTTCGACAACGTCCTCGTTGACACCTCCGCCCTGCCCCCTCAGCTCGTGCCCGTGGTGCTGAGGGACTTCCCGAAGGGCAGGGTCATCTACGGCTCTGACTACCCAGCAGTCTCAAACGCCAGCCTGAGGGAGTACATGGAGGAGGTCTTCATGACCCTCCTGGCCTCGGGCATGAGGGGGAAGGAGCTTGAGGGCTACGCCCACGGCGTCGCCAAGGAGGTCTACAGGATCTCATGCATAGACGAGGCCTACAGCTCAGCGGGCTTTTAACTTCTGACGCGTTCTAGGCGTGAAGACATTGCATTGAACCCCTTCACGGAATTCACAGCCGCTAACCCGTCCTGGCTCACTCACGCCCAGCGGCGGGTTGCTTCCCCGTTTGACAAAAGCGAAAGGCAAGCCTCACCCTAAAGGGCGAGGTAAGGCGTAAACCCCTGAGCACTTAAGGTTGCGTGAAACAGGTGGTGTCCCCGCAAGAGGATGCCCCGCACAGGGGCCCCACATATCCCCAAGCCCCTGGGAGCTGGGAGGAGAGGGCAACCCCTGGCGAGGGATAGGGGTAACGGGCTGAAGGCCCAGCCCGCGGCCTACCGCTGGATGAGCGGAGCGGGGTGGGCGGCATATGCGTCCACTAGCCATGAGGTGATGAAGGTGGGTGCGGTAAGCCACGAACCTGTGAGCCGCCTGGGGGAGCCCTCACCCTTTTAGGGCGGAGAGGAGGTCAGCCAAGGCCTTGGGAGCCTCTGACGCTCGTTAATCATGGGATCGGTAAACAGGCTCAGGGGCTCCGTCCAACGCTGCTGCCGCTTCTCACCAGTTTATCCCAGATCTCCAGCGCGTATCCCGGCTGAACGGAGCCCTGAAGTAACCTGAAGGTCCTGGTTCCATCCTTCAACCTCTCAGGCACCAGCAGGATAGCTCTGCCCCCGTTATCCCTAATGAGGCGGTATATGAAGTCCTGCAGGAACGTGACGTAGAAGACCGTCACCCCGCTGTCAACCAGGGCCTGCACGACCTGCCTGGCGACCTCTGAGGCCTCAACCTGATTGGTTGTTGAGAAGCTCTCGTTCATCAGCACGTAGTCCCCGGGCCTCAGCGAGTCGACAATCCTACTGAACCTTACAACCTCCTCCTCGAACTTCCCATAGGACATGGTCCTCTCCTCCTCCCTCTGGAAGTGCGTGTGAACGACCCCAGCCGAGGGCAACACCAGCCTGCTGGCAGGCACGAAGACCCCTGCCCTCGCGAGCAGTATCGCCTGGCCTACAGACTTCAGGAAGGTCGTCTTGCCGCCCCTGTTGACGCCAGTTATTATGAAAGCGCTAACGTTACGGGTCTCCAGAGAGTTCGGGACAGGCCTCCTGTTAAGCGATACCGCGAGGGAGAGGCAGTGCAGGTCCCTGAACGACAGCGTGCCCTCAGAGAACTCGGGGTACGCTAAGGGCAGCTCAAGCCTCTGGAAGAGGTCGTGAAGGTTTATAGCCCCCACGAAGAAGGCCAGCTGCTCGCTCAGGGTTGTGTAGAACCGCAACAGGCTCTCGTAGGCGTTCAGCATGGTTGGCGCTATGTTGGCGAGGACCCACTTCCTGATGTCCCCCAGTATCTCCGCGCCCCTTTCGTCGTGAGGGTCCAGCCTGAACTCGTAAGCCCTTTCCTTATTAAATAATTTCTTTATTATACCACCTTCCTTTTTAGGGACCAAAAGCGTAGGGTCAGCCAACGTATTTTGGGCGCCGAGCCTTACTGAGAACTCCGTCGTGTCGTTCCTGATGTCAAAGATGCTCAGCAGCTCCTTCGCCGAGGCTATAAAGCCGTCGTCCGCGTTCTCCATTAGCGTGTCCACCAGGCCCCGGAAGGCCTGAGACGAGAAGCTTGCCCTGCCGAGGATGCCCTTCAGGTCCTTGAAGGCCTCTATCATGATCCTCATGCCAGCGGCCGTCTCAAAGACCACTAGCTCCGGGTTATCATAGGTCACGAGGAAGGTTGCCCTCCTGGTCCTAGTTATGACGTCCCTGGTGAAGTTATATAGCTCAACAATGACGTTTCTGTTGCGAATAGCGTCCCTGACTGCCTCCTGCCTGTACCTTATGGACTCCACGTCGGTTTCCGGCATCAGGAGCATGCGGGTCCACACGTCCCTGATCAGCTCGTCCTTCTGGGCCACGGCGTTTATGATCTTGTCAAGCTCCAGGTCCCTTACCAGGTCTTCCCGGCCCTTCACCTCAGCGCCGCCTGCCCTGAGAAGGTCAAACTGTATCATGGGGGTCGCCCTCCGACGCGGCCCCTTACGTCATCGTAGAGCAGCTGATGCCTTGCGGCTATCTGAACGGCCATGTAGCTTGACGGAGGGCCTCCCTCCACGATCTTGAAGGTAGGCCTCCCGTCCTTCACCTGCGACACGAGGCTTATCACGCCTTCGAGCGAGGCCAGCCTCGTGATGAACGTGACGTAAATGAGGTACGAGCCCTTGCTCATCACCTCCTTAATGAAGCGACTCGCGAGCTCAAAGCCCTCATCTGACGTTGTGGCTGAGAAGAGCTCGTTAACTATGATCAGCGTCCTGTCGTCAGCCGCCCTCAATATGTCTAGGGCCCTGACTACGTCCTCCTCAAGCCTGCTTAAGCCCTCCAGCCTGTCCTCTTCAATGGGGAAGGCAGTCAATATCTTAGAGAAAAGGGGCATCCTGGCCTCCTCCGCTGGGACGGGCACACCTATCGATGCGAGGAAGGCCAGCTGGCCAAAGGTGATGGCAAATGTCGTCTTCCCGCTGCTGTTCATGCCAGTTATCACGAACACCCTCCTTTGGCCTGACGTGCGTATGTCATTAGCCACCGCCGTGCCCTTCCTGGCCAACAGCAGGTTGTAGAAGCCCTTGACGTGAATTGACCCGTCCTCGGTGAACTGCGGTATTGAGAATTTGTACCCCTTGGACTTGATGGCATTCATGTATTCGATGTACCTGAGGTAGAACTCCAGCTCCTCAGCGAAGGACTTGACGCCCTCGTCTATTATGTTGGGGAACTCCTCCTTCAGCTTCCTCATTACGTCGAACTCCTCCTTGAAGATATTGTATATGCCCCTTAATATCATGGCGTGAACGTGGGTCATCTGCCCGTAGCTGCCCGTGAACCTGATCTGGCGGACCTGTTGCCACTTGAACCTCGAGAAAAGCCGCTCAACCCTTGACGACAGGTCCTCGCCGCCGTCCTCTGTGACCCTTACCCTGTCCCCGCTTATGCTTACCCTGGCCTTTATCCTGTCCCTGGCGGCCTTTGCCTTGTACGCTAGCCCCTTTAAGGCCTGGAACCCCTCGCTCCGAACCAGGTCCTCGAGGTAACTGATGAAATGGATGAGGCCCTCAGACCTTACGTTCAGGCCTCGCAGCGAGCTTAACGTGGTCTCCAGCGTGTTTACATAGGTCAGGGCGGCGTCGAGGTGGAGGCCGTACCTGAACTCCTCGTACGCGTCTGCCTCCAGGCTCAGCAGCCTGCTGACCTCTTTGACCCCCTCTACGAAGCCCCTTGCCACGGCGTATGCCCTCTCGTCCATAAGGTCCTCGAACACCCTCTGCCTGAAGGCGATAGCATCCCTGTCGGTGAGCGGCTCCTTGAAGACGTCAGCTAGGAACCGGTCCTTATTCTTACCCAGGATTTCATCAACTAACTCCTCGATCCTCAGGTCCCAGAGAACCCTCTCGCTGGCCTTCGACCCCCTTGAGCCAAGTAGGGAGACCCTTGCACCCCCAATTGGCGTAACCCGCGCCACTATTAAATCTAGGATCTAAAAAGATGCGCTCTCTATACATAGTGTGAAGGCTAAGGGCCGTCAAAAGCCATTCTAAACTAAACATTATATAAACTTATTAGGGTATAAGTGGGACAGAGCATAATAAATCCCACTATATGGAGTCCTTAAATAGCGGGCTAATATGTATAAAGCTCAGAACACGGGATGACACACATGTCTTCTCCGGAGGCCCAGAGGATAGAGCCCTTGCCCTACGGCGAGAAGTACTTCCCTCACCACAACAAGTACCTTGACTTCTGGCGCGCCTCAGTTGAGGACCCCATAAAGTTCTGGGACGAGAGGGCCAGGGAGCTGGTGTGGTATAGGACGTGGGACAAGGTCCTTGACGACTCCAACCCGCCCTTCTACAGGTGGTTCGTGGGAGGGGAGACTAACATCAACCTGAACGCCCTTGACCGCTGGATGGGCACCCACGTGGCCAACAAGGTGGCCTACTACTGGGAGGGCGAGGACGGGACCAGCAGGGTCCTGAGCTACAGGGACCTCTTCAGGGAGGTCAACAAGCTCGCCAAGGCCCTCCAGGACCTGGGCGTGAAGCCGGGCGACACGGTCACGATATACCTGCCCATGATACCGGAGCTGCCCATATCTATGCTCGCTGTGACAAGGATTGGGGGCATACACAGCGTAGTCTTCTCAGGCTTCAGCCCCTCGGCCCTCGCCGACAGGATTGTCGACGCTAAGTCGAGGGTCCTGATAACTGCTGACGGCTACTGGAGGAGGGGCAAGGTAGTTGAGCTCAAGAAGAACGCCGACGAGGCCGTCGCCCTGGCGGAGAAGCAGGGGGCCAAGGTAGAGAAGGTTATCGTGGTCAGGAGGCTCGGGAACCCGATCAACTGGGTCGAGGGGAGGGACGTCTGGTACCATGAGCTGACCTCCAAGTACCCCGACACCACCTACGTCAAGCCGGTGCCGAGGAAGGGCGATGACGTGCTCTTCATACTCTACACCAGCGGCACCACGGGCAAGCCGAAGGGGGTAATGATGAGCGTCGGCGGCTACATGGTCTACGTCTACAACGTGTTCAAGTGGAACTGGGACATAAGGCCTGAGGACGTCCACTGGACCATGGCCGACGTTGGGTGGGTAACGGGTCACACCTACATAGTCTACGGCCCTCTGATGAACGGCGCCACGGAGGTCATGTACGAGGGCGCCATAGACTACCCGCAGCCCGACAGGCCGTGGCAGATAGTCGAGAAGTACGGCGTCACGATATTCTACACAAGCCCCACCGCCCTGAGGACACTCAGGCAGTACGGCGACGAGTGGGTCACGAAGCACGACCTGTCAACGCTGAGGATACTGGGCACCGTGGGCGAGCCCATAAACCCCGACGTATGGAGGTGGTACTTCGAGGTAGTCGGCAAGAGGAGGTGCCCAATAGTAGACACGTGGTGGATGACAGAGACTGGGGCAGCCATGATATCACCCGCCCCAGGCATATCGCTCGTCACCCTCAAGCCCGGCTCGGCCACGTTCCCGCTGCCCGGGATCGTGGCTGACGTAGTAGACGAGAACGGCAACCCGACGCCTCCAGGCGTCAGGGGCTACCTGATAATCAAGAGGCCGTGGCCCGGCATGATGTTGGGCATCTGGGGCGACCCCGAGAGGTACGTAAAGACTTACTGGAGCAGGTTCCCAGGCTACTTCTACGCGGGCGACTACGCCGTCAAGGACGAGGAGGGCTACTTCTGGCTCCTCGGCAGGGCTGACGAGGTCCTCAAGGTGGCAGGCCACAGGATAGGGACGACCGAGATGGAGGACGTCCTGATAAAGCACCCGGCCGTAGCCGAGGCCGCAGTCATAGGCGCCCCCGACCCGGTGAAGGGCGAGGTGCCCGTGGCGGCTGTGGTGCTCAAGGCAGGCTACCAGCCAAGCGAGCAGCTCAGGAAGGAGCTGATAGAGCTGATAAGGACCCAGATAGGCCCGATAGCGACGCCTAAGACAGTGCTCTTCGTGAGGAAGCTGCCAAAGACGAGGAGCGGGAAGATAATGAGGAGGCTCCTCAAGGACATAATGGAGGGCAGGCCCCTCGGCGACACGACGACCCTTGAGGACCCGACGGCCGTCGAGGAGCTTTTGAAGGCCTGGGAGGAGTTCAAGGGGTCGATGGGCGGAAGTTAAGCTTTAATATCTTTTTTGATATTTATGTATAAGTGTGTAGGAGGTGGGTTTGAGTGAGCGAGAAGGAGCCGTTCGCAGACCCCAGCGCCCTCGGGCTCTGGGGCTTCGCCCTGACGACGATAGTCCTGAGCCTGCACAACGCCGGCTTAATACCGACGGCCGGCATGACGTTAGCCTACGCCTTCTTCTGGGGAGGCATGGCCCAGGTCTTCGCCGGCTGGATGGACTTCAAGAGGGGCAACCTGCTTGGGGGCACGGCCTTCAGCACCTACGGCCTCTTCTGGATAGGCCTCGGCCTGGCCTTCGTCCTGCAGGCCTGGAGCGGAAGCACTTTCTCGTGGGGAGGCTCTGAGATAGGGACCTGGTTCATATTCTGGGGCATACTGACCCTGATCTACACGGTGGGCGCCAACGCTCTGAAGGCCAGGGTGCTCATGAGCGTCCTGGCCCTGCTCACGATAACCTTCTGGGTCCTGGCGGCTGGCTTCCTAGCGAGCAGCACAGCCATAATAAAGGCAGGGGGCTGGATAGGCCTCATAACCGGGCTCGACGCCCTCTACCTGGGGGCCGCCATAGTCCTTAACTGGTCGTTCAAGAGGGCGGTGCTCCCAGCCTAGCTAAGCTCAACACGTTTCTTTTTTATTTTATATTTTCCTCGGAGGCGCGGTGCTAGCGTGTCCTGCGCCCCCTCCGAGCTGGCGGAGCTTGAGGCCAAGGGCGCCAGGTACAGGTTCAGGGTCCTCTGTGGCGAGGACTCAGGCCTGGTCGTGAGGTTCTACGAGTCCCTCGACACCTACTCCCTCTACTATAGGTTCCTCGGAATATTCAAGGACTTCGAGGGCCACGCCAGAAGGCTCTTCTCAAGCCCCTGCAACTACGCCATAGGGGCCTTCGCGGGCAGCGAGATAGTGGGGCTGGGCGAGGGGTTCTCGGACTGCGCCCAGGCGGAGCTGGCGTTCGCCGTGCTCCCCCAGCACAGAGGGAGGGGCATAGCGACGGTCCTGGCGGCCCTGCTGATCCTTGAGGCGTACAGGAGGGGCTTTGAGACCATGGAGGCCTACGTTCACGCCGAGAACTCGCCGGCCGTGAGGATAGGCCAGAGGCTGGGCCTCAACCTCCGCCTTGAGGAGGGAGGGGTCTACCACGGCAGGGCGACGCTGGTTCACATAAGGGAGCTGGCGCTGAAGGCCATAGCTGACAAGGGAGGGAGGCTCCTGACCAGCTATTAAGCCCAGGGCCCTCTCGGCCTGGGGGAGGACTTGGGCAACAGGGTCGCGATGTTCTCTGGCGGGAAGGACGGGCTCAGGGCAGCCCAGCTCTCCTGGCCCGTTGACGTATTTCTCTTCCTGGTCTACGAGTTTCCCGAGCCGTCGCCCCACATCGAGAACCTCTCCGCATCATCCGCCGTGGCCGAGTCTATAGGGGTACCCATGGTCGTGGCCAGGCTCGACAGGGGGAGGGAGTTCGCCCAGACAGCCGCGCTTCTGAGGAGGCTCAGCGCGGACGTGCTGATAGCAGGCGACGTCTTCGTTGAGGACCACCTCAGGTACATGGAGTCCCTGGCCAGGGAGGCTGGGTGCAACCTCAGGGAGCCCCTGTGGGGCATGGACACCCTTGACGTACTGATGAAGGACATGGAGGAGGGCTACAGGATGAAGGTTCTCGGGGCAAGGGGGAAGGAGCTGAGGAAGGCCGTGGGGTCAGTTATCGACAAGGGCAACGTGGACTGGTTCCTGAGCCTTGCTAGGGCTGACGGCGCAGACCCGCTGGGCGAGAGGGGGGAGTACCACACAGCCGTCGTGAGGAGCCCCCTGCACAGGTGGGAGGTGGAGCTGATTGACGTTAAGAGGGCCTCCATGGACTGCTGCGACATAGTTTACGTTCTGGCTCCCAGGAACAGGAAGGCCAGGGAGGCCCTTACAACTGAAAGCCTTGCCCTTTAGGGCGGGGAGGAGGTCAGCTTATAGACCTTCACCCTTTTTATTGTGTCCATCTTACCGTACATATAGGTAGGGCGACTTGAGGTCCAGGTCCTCAATCTCAACGGCGGCCCTGGCGGCCATAGTTATTGTCGTCATAGTGGTAGCGATCGCTGGCGGCCTAGCCTATTACTATATCTCAATGCGTCACGTAACCACGACATCGCCTACCATGACGACAACCATGACCACCACGACTACAATCTCAACTACGTCAATTACAACTACTACCACTACAACAACGCCTCCGCCCACTACGCCGACCGTGACGCTAGTTGTCGCCACCTACACGGGGGTCACGCAGTCCTTCCTCCAGAAGGTCGCGATACCTATGTTCGAGCAGGAGCACCCTGGTGTCTCAGTGCAGGTAGAGGCCTTCCCCTTCACCCAGTACATAAATAACGAGCTGACGGTGCTCAGGGCGGGCGGCAACCAGTATGACATCGTGACCTTCACGCCAACCACGGCCAGGCTCCTGGCGCCTTACGTGATGCCCCTGAACTCCTCGATCATCAACATGAGCGACCTGCTCTGGCCCGCCGAGTCCTTCGGCGGCGTGATATATGACCCTACTACCAACACTTCAATGATTGCCGGCGTGGCCCCATGGGTCTCTAACGTGCTGATAATCTATAACGCCAAGTACTTCAACAACGCGACGCTTCAGCAGGAGTTCTACAACGAGTACCACATGCAGCTCAACCCCTGGACCTGGCACAACTGGACCGTGGTAGTTGACGTCAGCAAGTTCTTCGTCGAGCACCACATAACTCCCTGGGGCATACTGGTCATGGACACCACCTCGGGTGGCGACCTGCTGACCAGCTTTACTTCAATCTACAGCTACTTCTACATCAACAACCAGACCCTGAACTGCGGGACAATACACGGCATGCCAGGCTTCGGCGTTGAGTTCTGGGGCTGCATACCGAGCTGGTGGCACTACCCGTTCCCTCCGCCTGCCATCAACACCAGCGCCGGAGTGCAGGCCCTTGAGATACTCCAGCAGCTGGTCAGCTACGAGCCCAACCCCGCTCAGTTCCCAGTCTCGTTCGACAACGCCCCAGCGCTCTTCGCTAACGGCAGCGGGCCTGCCACCATAAACTACGCCTCCAGGCTCTCGGCCATACTGAGCGAGAACGTGTCCCCCTCTGACGTACTCATGGCGCCGCTGCCGGGCAACTACTCCATGCCTGGCGGCACATACTTTGCCATAAACAAGTACTCAACACACAAGCAGCTGGCGTTAGAGTTCCTCCAGTTCATAGAGTCCCCGCAGGTCCAGGAGCAGATGTTCCTCAAGCTAGGCCTCTTCCCGATATCAAAGACCGCCTACCAGGTGTTGCTGGCTAACGCCTCCCTGCCCTACTACAAGCACGTGTGGCTTGAGGCCAACCTGATCTCAGCTGAGTACGGGTACGCCTGGGAGCCGCTGATACCTGTAACGAGTAACCTTGGCAACGCCCTGAGCAGCGCCCTCCTTAACTACCTTGAGAACCCCAACAGCACCACGCCGCAGGCCGTCCTGAGCCAGGTGGCTGCGCAGTACGTGCAGATACTGAAGACGTATTACTCGACGACTACCTCAACTTCAACGACTACCTCCTAGGCCTAAGCGTCCTTCCCAAACCCTTTTTATTTAGCTTTTTCGGACCCCCAGCTGGGTTCCCTTGAGGCTCTCCCTGCCCTACCTTGCGTACATAATGGCTTTCGGGGTAGCCCCCTTCGTAGCTACCTTCGTCATAGTGGGCCTTGACTACAGGGCTGCCCTGGTCTCGCTCGCCCTTGTGCCCCTCAAACAGGTCTTCATAAACACGCTCGTGCTGGCCTTCGCCAACGCCACCTTCTCAACGGTCATAGGCCTGACGGCCGCCGTGGCTGTGGACTCGCTGCGCGAGAGGTACCAGGGTCCCCTGGCCCTCGCCGTGGTCCTCCCCCACACCGTGCCCTTCGTCTCGGCCGCCCTCATATGGTACATAAGCCTTTACGGCGGCGGGTGGGGCTGGTTCACGTACATCCTCCACATACCATTTGACCCACTCTACAGGGCCAGCACTGCCATGTGGGGCGTCATACTTGTGAGCGTCTGGGGCTCCCTCACCTTCCCCTTCATCATAATCTACGCCACGCTGAGGGCAATACCTAAGGAGATCAAGGAGAACGCGCTGATTGACGGCCTGGGCCTCTCGAAGTACTACGCCAAGGTGGCGATACCCATGGCGAGCAAGGCCATACTGATAGCCTTCGTTATAGAGCTGGCATTCAGCTTCGGCGCCTTCGACGCCCCCTACGTGCTAACTGGCGGAGGCCCGGGCTACGCGACTACAACCCTTGGCATCGTGACGTACGAGGCCGTCTACTCCCTGGGCAGCTACTCAGGGGGCGCCCTAGTATCGGCCGCCATAGCTGTCCTGGCCACAATACCGGCGCTGGCCCTGTTCAGGCTCCTCAGGGCCCAGAGGCCAGTCTTCAGGTCCCTCCCGTCAATCCGTATGCCTGACTGGGCCTTCAGGGCCATGATGCTGGCGCTCCTGGCCGTGATTCTCTTCTTCAACGTGATGCCCGTCTACTGGATGTTCCTCGTGGCCTTCAGGCCGGACATACTTGACTTCGTGAGGCCCCCGATCATGTACCCTAAGGAGTTCACGGCCCAGTACTTCATAGCCGCCGCCAGGGGCGCTGTCCCGTACCTAGTGAGCAGCACTGTCGTCAGCCTCTCGGTAGGCGTAGTGGCTGTCCTCCTGGCGGCCCCGGCCGCCTATGAGGTGGCCAGGGGGAGAGCAGGCAGGTGGCTCCTGCCGCTCTCGATATACCTCTACGTCCTGCCCCCCATGGCCTTCGCGATACCGCTCTACCTGCTCTTCGCCAGGCTCCACCTGCTGAACACTTGGTGGGCCCTCATAATGGCAATGCCGCTCTTCTCTGTCACCTACGGGCTCTGGCTCATGAACGGCTTCTTCCTCGACCTCCCGAGGGCCTATGACGAGGTCGGGGAGCTCTTCGGGATAAGGAGGAGGTTCACGCGGCTCATAATGCCCCTCTCAAGGCCGGTGCTCCTCAGCGTCTTCCTCCTGGCTACAATAGGGGCTTGGCACGCGCTCTTCTACCCGCTCGTGTTCAGCTTCACGCCGTACAACTTCAGGTTACCGCCCGTGGGGGCACAGACCGTGACCATCTACGCCCTAACCGCAATACAGGAGTCATCGATAGAGTGGGGCCTCCTGGCCTCCATGGCCCTCATCGCCGCGCTCCCGCCAATGGTCCTCGACTTCATATTCCTGTCAATGATATCAAGAGGAGGGCCCTCGGGCGGCCTTAAGTTCCTCTGACAAGCGAGCCTCTGACCTATGGCGCTTTGTGAGCTTAGGGGCCAGGGCAGAGCTCTCCGGCCTTAGGTGCCAGCGACTTAAGGAGAACGCCTAGCAAGTGACTGGGACACAGACCCCAAGGAGTGGTGCGGCGGCCGGGATTTGAACCCGGGACCTCCGGCTTGGAGGGCCGGCGTCCTAGTCCAGGCTAGACTACCGCCGCACCGCCGACAGTACTGAGGGGCGGGCTTAACACCCTTTCGGGAGCCCTCAGCGCGTGAGGGACGCCTTGAGCTCGTTAGCTGGTATCAGGGCCAACCTCAGCCTTTTTATTCCCCTTAAGCACGTGTAGCCTGGAAAGGCCTTGAGCTCCATTGAGAACCTGGCCAAGAAGCTTGAGGAAGAGGCGCTGAAGAAGCTTGAGGAAGTTCACAGGAAGGGCGTTGAGGAGCTGAGGGGGCTGAGGGACCAGGCCGCTAAAGAGGTCAGGAAGAGGCTTGACGAGGCTGCCAGGAGGTTCTCAGAGAAAGTGAGCTCCTAGGTGCCGCCCTTGAGGAAGTGCATAGTTGCCAGCGGGGTCCTAGTGGAGGACGGACGCGTCCTCCTGATAAGGCATGAGAAGCTGGGCATCTGGCTCTACCCAGGCGGCCACGTGGAGCCTAACGAGACGCCGAGGGAGGCGGCCGAGAGGGAGTTCAAAGAGGAGACAGGCCTTGAGGTCAAGGTCGTGGGGCCCACGTACAGCCTTGGCTCCGGTGACGTCTGGGATGAGCCCATGCCCTTAGCCATACTCCTCGAGACGGTTAGGTACCCCAACGAGGTGCACCTCCACTACGACTTGATATTCCTCGTCAGGAGGGTCGGGGGCTCGCTGAGGAGCGGAAGGTGGTTCACGGCCGAGGATATCGAAAACCTTGAGACCTATGAGAACGCGAAAAACGTGCTTAGGCTCGCCCTTAGGGCCGCGGGCTCACCTTGAGCTCAGGTACCTTATTATGGCGTTGGCTGCATCCATACCGCTCTTGAGGGCGGGGCCGAGCTGGCTAGGCCCGTGGACTACGTCGCCGGCCGCGAAGACGCCCTTCCTGGTCGTCATGTGGTCCTTGTCGACAACTATGGTGCCCCACTTCGGGTCGAGCTTTATGCCGCAGCACTCCCCCTCGAAGGGCGGCGTGGCCCTCTCCCCTATCGCCTCCAGGACGAAGTCGAAGTAGGAGTCGAACTCGCTCCCAGGTATGGGCTCGGGCCTCGGCCTCTTCTCGCCCGGGACCTGGACGAGCCTGTTCCTTATTATCCTGACTAACCTCCTGCCGGCCTCCTCCCTGTAGGCTATGGGCACTGTTAGCTCCCATATCTCGACGCCGGAGGCCTCGAGGTTTGTCATCTCCATGGGCCCCATGGGGGCCTCGTTCCTGGTCCTCCTGTAGCTTAGGACCACCTTCCTCACCCTCTCCTTGTACTCGGGGTAGGTCCTGGGCACGTAGGCGGCGTCCTCGGCAGTGAAGCCTCCCCCTACAACAAGTATGTCCCCCTTGATGTCAGGCACTATCTCCCACGACCTGTAGCCGAACTTCGCCATGTGGGTCGCCACGAGGAACTCCATGGCCGGGTAGACCCATGATAGGACCTCGCCAGGCACGTTGGCCTTGTTGCTGGTCCACGTGCCCGTGGCTATGAGGATGGCGTCATGTGACCTTATTATGTCCTCGAGGTCAACCACGTTCTTGGGCTTCACTACCTCGTCCATCTTCTCCAGGCCCCTGTTGCCCACCTTGGTGTTCAACACGAACTCGACGCCAGCATCTACGAGCTCCCTGACGCCCTCCCTGATGGGCCCCTTCGGGATCCTGTCAACGTGTATGCCGAAGACCAGCATCCCTCCGGGCTCAGGGAGCATGTCGTAAACTGTCACCTGGTACCCCTTGCACCTGAGCACGCCAGCGGCGCCGAGGCCGGCGGTCCCCGCCCCTATTATGGCAACCTTCCCGCTGACCCCCGACGGGACCTGGCTCGGCTTACACCGAAGGAACTTCAACCGCTAGCACCGGGCTCCCGTGTAAGGTGGGGGATTTATAACTGACCTCCTCCCCCGCCCTTAAGGGTGAGGACTTCCCAGGGCCAGGAGGAATGACCCCATGGCCTGCAGGAGGGGCTCCTCAGAGGAGTGCTCGGCCACCTGGATGATATGTGACTCGGGCCTGCCAGGGGAGCTGGGCGACGCGGCCAGGGCCTTCAGGTACCTGAGGCCGGGGACCCTGGTGCCAGCCGTGTCAGGCGACATGGAGTGGGCGTACTTCGTCTACTTCAACGAGTCAGGGGCTGGCTTCTACCTGGCCATGAGGAACCCCTCCTTCAATGACCCCGCCTGCTCAGCCATAGTAAAGCAGGAGCTGCTGAGGGGGGTCAGCGAGGTCCTCGCGCTCGACAGGAACAGACCCCTCATAGAGTACATAATATCAAACGCGATGTTCCCTGCATAGATTCACTATTAAAAAGGTAGCTCATGTTCTATTCATAGAGAGACCATGCAGACCTACGACCTTAGGGGCAAGGTGTGCCCAGAGGGCTACGTGTTGACCATGAGGATCATAGACAAGATGAGGCCTGGCGAGAGCGCGGAGGTGCTCATGGACTCCTTCGAGTGCGCCGCCATGGTGGTCTACGCGCTCAAGGACGACAGGAGGGTGGTGGCAAAGGTCGACAGGTCAGGGAGCGTGGTAAGGTTCACGTTCACGAGGGTCTAGGGCCCTCAGCCGTGAGTATGCCCGCGAGCAGCGGCGTCTTTACGAAGGCGGCCCTCCTGAACCTCCTCCTGGCCTCCCTGACGAGCTCGCTGGGGGTCATCATCCTCATAACAGTGTGGTAGACGTCGGCGAACTTCAGCCCGTCCAGGCCGCAGCCGTAGGCGAGCCCCAGCATTGGCCCTATCACCCTGAAGTGCCCTATTGAGGCCACTAGCTCAAGGGGGTCCTCGGGCCTGTAGAGGTCAAGTATCACGAGCCTGCCGTCCGGCCTCAGCACCCTCCTGGCCTCGTCAAGGGCCCTGAGGTAGCTTGAGACGTCCCTGAAGGAGAACATGGCCACCAGGCCGTCAAAAGTTGAGTCAGGGAAGGGGAGAGACTCGAAGACAGCCTGGACGCAGCCTGAGGGCTCCCTAACCCTCCTACTGGCGGCCAAGAGGTTGAAGGAGGCCGGGTCGAGCGCAAGGACCTCGGCCTCGGGGTAGAGGGCCCTGAGGACAACTGTTGACGTGCCTGGCCCACACCCTACGTCAAGGAGCCTCGAGGGGGCCCTCCTCCCGTAGCCGAGTAGGGCGGCCGCGAGTACCCTTAGCCTGGGGGCTATGTATAGGCTTAGGGCGTTGCTCACCGACTCGTAGCAGCCCTTCCTTGAGAGCTCCTCTATCTCGTCCTTTATCCTGCCCCACAGCCCCTCCTCTAGCCCTGCCATACCGTCGCCATAGGGGGGCTGCATGGACTAGAATATAGGCTTACCAAGAGACACATGTATACGCCTTTTAATACATGGTAGAACTGTGGGAAAAGCTTAAATCTGTCAAGGCCTCCGAGGGTCCCCAAGAAAGATGTCGCGGAGCTGCGCCAGGGCGTGGTCGAGCAGCGCGAACCTCGGCCCGGGCTTCGACTCGCTTGCGGTAGCGCACAGGGCCTACTTCGACGCGGCCTGCGTCGAGGCTGAGCCCGGCCCTGGGAGGGTGAGGCTCAACGTCACGGGCCCCTTCTCAAAGCACGTCGGCGCGCCCAACACAGCCGAGGTAGCCCTTGAGTCCCTACTGAGGTCGATGGGGCTGAGGTATGACCTCAGGGTCACCCTATGGAAGGGCGTGCCCGTCTCGGCGGGCCTTGGGGGGAGCGCTGCCTCGTCGGTCGCCGCCCTGGCGGCCGCCTCTGAGGCCCTGGACCTCGGCCTGGGCCCGGCTGAAGTGACGAGGATGGCTGGCGCTGCAGAGGAGGTAGCGGCCGGCTCGCCTCACTACGACAACGCAGCCGCCAGCTCTTTCGGGGGCCTGGTGGTGGTCCTGGGCGACGATGAGGAGGTAAGCGCCAGGAGCTTCAGGCTTGACCTGAGGCTGCTCGTCCTGAGGCCCCTGCTTAAGCCAGTTGAGCAGAAGACTAAGCTCATGAGGTCAGTCCTGCCTTCCTCTGTGCCCTTCAGGTCCCACGTGAGGGACCTCTCCAGGGCCCTCTCGCTCCTGGCCTCCCTCC
>JAPWTO010000066.1:0-2539 GCA_028276005.1 Acidilobus sp. | reverse complement strand
CGATAGCCCCTATCGCGCTGAGCAGGAAAGTGGGGTGGTACAGGTCGATGAGTATCACTAAGAAGCCGAGCGATATCAGGAGCCCGTCCACCGTCGGGTTGCTCAGGACGCTTAGGAACTGCTCATAGAGGTCCTCCGAGATGCTCACCTGGGCGTAGCCTGAAAGGTTCCACATGGCCAGGGCCTGGCTGAGGCTGTTGGCTATCCCGTCTATCAGGTGGTATTGAAGCGCCTGCTGCGCCGTGAAGGCCTTGTCGGAGAGGACCATAACTGCGGCAGCAGTGGCGTTCCTGCCCCACTTGGAGGCCAGGGACTCCATGAAGGCCAGCATGGCCGCCTCGGTGTGGTTCTGCTCGAGGGGAGTCCCGCCTACAACTATTGGCGTCGAGGGGCCTATGAAGGTGCCGTTCGCCATTACGATGCTGTTGCTGGCCATAGCTATGTAGCTTCCGGCCGAGGCCGCCATGCCGTCAGGGGGGACATACGTGTAGACCGGGATCCCCTGGCTCTGAAGGTCCTCTATGTAGTTAACTATGTTGACCATGTCACTTAGGTAGCCACCTGGCGTGTCCATCACAATGACGACTGCCTTCGCGTGAAGCCCTTCAGCCATGGCGACTACCCTTGACATCATGGTCGACGAGCCCAGGTCAACCGTGACGTCAAAGTTTACCACCACTACAGGGGGCCCCTGCTGTGGGTGGGCCGTTATGAGAAAGCTGGCGAGCCCGAGCACTATCAATGCCGCCCCAAGGACCGCCAGAAGCCTTGACGTCAACTGAGTCGCCCTATTTGTTAGACGGGCCTTAAAGGGAATAAAGGCTAAAGTAGCTGGCTGTTAATCCCCCGAACTGTGACTGCCGAGGGCAACGTGGGGTTCTTCTCGAGGCTTAGGTGGGGACCGGGAAGCGTGATAACTGTTGTCTCGGTGGCCGCGGCGGCCGCTCTCCTCATAGCCCTTGGCGTCAAGGAGAGCGATGCGGTCCTGGAGTTCTCAGGGGGGCTCCTCGCCTTCGTCGACCTGATAATACTGGCCGCCAAGGGCCTGGAGAACATAACGCCAAAGACCCTGCCGCCCAGGGAGATCGTAGGCGCTCAGGGCGTCGTGGTCCTAAGGGTGACGCCCTCAAGGCCTGGCGTGGTCAGCGTGAAAGGGGAGCTGTGGTCAGCGACCTCCAACGAGGTCATAGAGGAGGGGGAGAGGGTTATCGTTGTGGCACGGGACGGCATATACCTCAGGGTCTCAAGGGCCCCTAAGGAGCCGTAGGGGCTAATGACTAAAGGTCGCCGAGATCAAGATAACCTGTGACCTGGCGTGGCCTTCAGGAAGATCTAGCATCTGAGCGGGTGACTTTTAAAGGCCGTCTACGCCCAGCTACAAGGGCGGCATAATGGTAACACTGAGCCTTGAAGTTAAGGACGTGCAGCCCTCAAAGCTTGTCGGGGTTAAGACTGCGAGGGCCGAGGGCAATGGGGTGAGCGCTCAGTTCGACCTGATAGAGGGCCTCTACGCCCTTAACGCGGGCGACAGGATAGAGGTCCTAGTTGATGAGAACAGGCCCGAGGACCTGGAGTCCTACGAGTTCTGCGGCCACGGCTACCTCGTGACTGATGAGAGCAAGGGCTTCACGTTGCTCTCGCTCTGGGGCATCCTCTTCAAGTTTGAACCGCCCCTCGGCCTTAAGCTCGACCAGAAGTACTACCTCTGCATCAGAAGGTCCTAGGAGATCAGGTCCCAGAGCTCGTCCCCCGGGTAGTGAAGGTTCTCAACGACTTTCCCCCTCTCCTTAGCCGATATCATCTGTCTGAGCCTAGCGCTGTCAACCAGGGCCCTGCCTACCGCCACGGGGACGCCGCTCTGCTCGTCAACGATGGCCACTAAGGCCCCCTCCTTGAAGTCCCCCTTGACGCCTCTGACCCCGGGGGCCATTAGGTCGGCGCCTCTGCCCATGGCCTGTGCGGCCCCCCTGTCAACTATGACGGAGGGGAGCCAGGCGTGGCCCCTCTTCAGGAGGCATAGCAGCGTCGGTATCAGGAGGCCCTTGAGCCTGGCCAGGCACGGCAGGCCGCTGTCTATGTAGACAGTGATATCACCTGCCTTGGCCTCCTCCACGTCGTTCCACTCCAGAGGCGGCGACCCAACGACCTTAACCACCTCCTCCCTCAGCTCCTTAACGGCCTTCTTGGAGAGCTTGTACCTTGTCGAGTACTTTCCCAAGCGCCCCGCCTCAGTAACAGCTGTGGGCAACTCCCTTAAGAGAACTAACGTCTGCTGAAAGCCTCTGGGAGCGCCCTCGAAGACCCGTTGCTCCTCACCCTTTCCTCGGCCAGTAAAGCGCTCTTCACAGGGCGCCCCAGGCCTGGAGCCCTCACGACGCCTATTATGGCCTGTTGGAGCCGAGCCTGAGGTTAGGTTGATAGCCGCTCACGTACAGCTACCAGTGAAGCTTTTAACTGGCCTTAGAACCCGAGGTCGCAGGAGCGTAATATGGCGTCACAGGCGGAGAAGCTGAACACGTTCAAGGTTATGAGCGAGTAC
>JAPWTO010000065.1:0-2562 GCA_028276005.1 Acidilobus sp. | reverse complement strand
TGCCTCCCACTCGCTGATCACGTCTATGTCGCCTCCCCTGCTCTTCTCCTTGCATATGTCAACCTTGACTATGGCGGGGAGCTTGACCATGCTCCCTATTACGACAGCTTCGCCTGGGTTCAGGCTCGGCAGGAGGGCCGCCAGGTCCTCGCTCAGCTCTTCGCTCGCCTCCTGGACATACCTAATGTCCTGGGGTTCAACGATCCTGAGTATGATCTTGTTGTTGGTCTGACTTAGGACGTCAGGGTCGACGTTCCTGGGCCTCTGGCTCACTATAACGAGCCCTACCCCGAACTTCCTGCCCTCCCTTGCAACCCTTGAGGCCCAGTACTTGGTCAGTTTGTGGTCCCTTGCCGGTATCAGGATGTGAGCCTCCTCAATGACAACAATTATGGGGGGCAGGCGGCCAGCCCCCGGCTCCTCCCTCCTCTTCAGCTTCTTCCTCTCACTCAGTATCCTCCTTAAGTAGTGGCTCACTATGGCGTCGGCCGCCTCCTCATCGACCCCGCTTAGGTCGAACACGTTGAGCCTGCCCGGCACCACTACCTTGGTCAGGTCTAGTGGGACGCCGTGGTCAAGTAAATCAGCGTACTTGTCCTTTACGTCCATGAGCCTGTTGAGGGCTCCCCTGCCCCCCTCCTCATCAACAGCGCCTTTCTCTACGAGCTTCTCGAGCGTATCTATCAGGGCGTCTACTAGAGTGTAATCCGCTGTGAACTTGATCTTTCCCTCCGAGTACCACTCATGGACAAGTGCCCACGCCTGACGGATCGCCCTTTCCTGTCTCACGGCGCTCTCAGGGACCTTGGCCAGCTCCATCAGCTCCTCAAGGGCCATGTTTACGGGGTTCATGGCAGGCCTAAGCACGTTAACCAGCTGACCGCCAAGTTCAATGTTTGAGTACTCCCCATGCATGTCGAATATGACTACTGTGCCCCTTAACCTCTGAACGATCTCACGGGCTAGGACGCAGACAGTGTTGCTCTTGCCGCCGCCCGTGACCGCGAGTATCGCCAGGTGCCTCATCAGCCTGTTGACATTTATGTTGTACCTGACCTCCTCGTTGTTGATAAGGCTCCCTAGCTCTATCCACCCCCTGCTCTCGCTTGAGCCAAACACGCTCTTCAGGAGGTCTGTTGACGCCGAGTAAACGATGGTGCCTGGCCTTGGAGGGACCTTGGGGAGAACTACAAGGCCCTTCACCAGGTGGTCCTGGTAGCTGAGCCACCTTATGGAGCCCCTCACGTAGCTTGGGGACACCAGCGGGTTCTCGTTTAGCGTCCTGACCAGGGCGTCCACGGAGTCGGGGCTCGTGACGTCCTCTGAAAGGAGCCTGTTACCTGCCGTCACGGTCTCTATCATACCGAAGACGCAGCCCGCGGGGGTCTCAGCAACGACGTAAGTGCCGGCCTGAGGGACCTCGCGATCCCCCTTGAAGAGAACCTGACTCGACCTAGGCGTGCTCTCGCCTACTATCCAGCCCAGATCCCTGTCACCCTTACACGGGGACATCATAACTCACACCCTAAGCATGGACCTGCTCTCAGGCACCAGGTCGGCCCCCAGGGCCCTCAGAACGCCGTCCATCTCAGGCTCTGATATCCTTGCGTTGCTGTCAGCTATCATCAGCGCCAGGGGGTAGCCCTCACCAGATAAGGGTAACGTGGCTAGCCTGGAGAGAAGGGAGCCCGCCAGCTTGACCTCGTCAGCGGACTCCACGAGGTCCTTCCTGTAAAGGGCCTCCACCTTAAAGATGAAGCCGCCCCTCCTCAGCCTGACGAAAGTGCTCAGGACAGCGACCTTGCCCTGGTAGAAATCGCTGACGCCGTTGACAGCGGGGTACAGCCTTGGGCCTCCGGTCTTCTTAAGGTCGAAGTACTCGTTCACGTTCCTGAACAGCCTGGCCGTGAAGCCTGGCTCTATGTAACCCTTGGACCTCAAGATGTCCTCGATTATGTGTATGTCCGGGAGCGTTGAGTTACAGAACGACGTTGTCCTGCTGGTCTTGACTACGAAGACCGGCGTCGAACCCTGGGCCCAGATGCGCTCTATTGTCCTCTTGATGACCATTAGCCTCTCCAGGCTCTCCAGCGCGAGTATCCATGAGTTCTTCAGCCCGTCCTTCCTGGCCTCGCGGGCCACCTCATCAAGGCGGCCCTCATAGGCCAGCCTGAGGAGCAGGCTCGCCGAGAAGGGCCTAAACCTAGAGTCCTCTATAGCCTTGGCTACGCACTCGGGGTCGGGCGACTCGCACACAGTTCCCGTGAGCCTTTCAGCTATGTCCTTGTTCTTAGTTAGCACCCTGCCCACGAACTCCAGCGCTTCATCCCATGTGACCCTCGCGCCGACGCTTCCCCACCTTATTGGCGGCCTTCCGTCAAAGAGCGCTATGCCGTTCGTGGGCGCCACGTCCCCTGCGGCCTCGGCCTCGAGGATCTCCCTGTAGAGGCTGAGCCTCTTTGACGCCTTGAAGTCCTGAGGAAGGATTAGCCCTACGAAGCCCTTAGGGCTCGTGGCCTGAGGGACCCCTCCCCCTCCGAACCTGGCCCCCCAGGCCTTAAC
>JAPWTO010000017.1:0-17346 GCA_028276005.1 Acidilobus sp. | reverse complement strand
GGAACTGGAGCGGCACCTTAGTCCTTATCCCTCTGAGCTGAGGCGATGTAACGGGTATCTCAACCATCATGGCCTGAAGGTAGACGAGCAGCACGACAACAGCGAAAGTCGCCAAGAGGCCCGTTACATCAGGGAACCCGTTGGCTCTCGTAAGCACTATGAGCGGGTTCCTATCGTAGACCAGGGCTGGCACGACCCCAAAGTCAAGGGCTATCCTGGGGACGAAGCCGAACATGTCCCACACGACGGTCTGGGCCACCATGGCTAGTATGAAGAGGCTTATAGCGCTTCCAATCCCCCAGCCCCTCTGGAGTGCCTCGTCCATTAGGATCACTAAGTAGCTGGCCAGCACCAACTGTATGACAACAAGGGCCTTGGTCAGAGGCGACACGGCCATACCGCTGGGCCAGAACATACCGCTTAAGGTGACCACCAGGGCCTCGGCGACCGCAAATATCACCGCCAGCGTCTTCATGGCCCCTGTGAACTTCGCCTGATCCTCAGGGTCTGTGAGGTCAATATCTATGAGCTTAGCTCCAGCGAGCACCTCAAGTATTAGGCCGGCCGTGACTATAGGGCCTATGCCAAGCTGCATAAGCGTGCCAACAGAGCTCGCGAAGATTATATTCATCAAAGTGACAGACGTCGCTGTGGTGGCCTGCACAGGCACGCCGTATAGCGGTATATTGCTCATTACCAGGTAAGTAGTGAGGATTATGCCGGTCCAAGCGAGCCTTCTGGTCAGCGACAGCTTACGCCCTGGCTTCCTTATGGTTGGCAGATACTCTGATGCCTTTGACATCGCGTCAAGTAGACCCAATCAGGGACCCCTTCAAGGGGTCGACGACTTACACTACTTAAAAGGTTACATGGTCCTGAAAGCTCGTGAGAAACCTTAATAAGATTAGGGCCTTAGGCTTACAATGCGGTGCGGGGGTGCCCGAGCCTGGTCAAAGGGGTCGGGCTCAGGACCCGATGGCGTAGGCCTGCGTGGGTTCAAAGCCCACCCCCCGCACCATCCCTGTGAACTTCTAACCGGTGGTGTAGCCTTTGGACTTTCCGGATCCCTTAAGGTGGATCAGGCTAGGCCAGGAGAAAGCCAAGGATGGCAGGCTCTCCGAGGCAGATCTTGCTATCCCTACTATGCCAGGCCTTCTTAACCTGGTCGGCGTGAGAGAGGTGAGGGGTCCTTACGAGCTCAGGTGGATATGCTGTGGCCTCTACGAGATACTGGTAAACGGCGGGAGCAACGTAGCTGAGATGCCCAAGGAGCCCGCGCTAGACTTCGCCGTAAACTATGAGAGCTATGTGGCAGGCCGCGGCGTTGAGGCTCTGCTTGAGGACGGACTCCCATTTAACCCGTTCGCGTGGGAGCCCCGGGTTTTCGTGGACCACAGTGAGGTTGGGCTCTGCTTTACATTGGAGGACCGTAGCCTATGCCTCCCTAAGGCCCTCCCTTGGTCATCTGCTCAACAGGTTTCCCGCCTGGAGCCCAAGCCGCTCGGTAATGAGAAGCTTAAGGTTGGATTCCTTGAATTGGATCATAGCGGCATCCTTGAATCGCTTGGCCGTGGCCTGAGGGCGTGGGAGGGCAAGGAGGTCTCAGCGGCGGTCTCAGAGGCCGGAGCCACCCTAATCCTGAGAGAGGAAGCGGTGAACATGCGAACAGGACTATTCGATGTGATGGTCTCGGTCCTCTACCCCCTGAGGTTCGTTAGCTTCAGGCTCAGGCCAGGAAGCTCACTGACAACAAATGTATTGACCCTTAAGGGGCCCACAGCAGTCTCCATCGTGTCCCCTAACCCCTTCAAGGCCCTGATAAAGGATGGGTCTCTGGCTCTCGAGGCCCCTAGGGGCTCGTTATTGTATGTCGTTGAGGGAGGCGAAGTTCAGGCCTTCAGGACGCTCCTAGAGGCCATCGTAAGGTGGGGCGGCAGGTCTAAGATGAGGCTCGGCTTCGTGATGCCAGGGCCTGCTGCAGTCCTGGCAGACTCTGCGAGGTCTGAAAGCGCAGGAACAGCCGACCTGAACTTACTGGTCCTGAACCCTACAGGTTATGACGGTGAGCCTGAAATCAGGCTAAACCTGCCTGTCGAAAGGGCTGAAGTTTGTTCACACCTAGGATGTCTTGAGGTCCCTGGCGACAAGAAGGGGATCTTGAGGGTTCCAGCCCCCAGCGGGTGTTACTGTTTTGCAAAGCTTAAAATTAAGAGGGCCTCAAAGCCCTGAGGCCTCGCCCTCAGTCTTCAGCACGAGCTCCTCTATCTTGCCCTCAGACGCCGCAGCCACGTAGTTTATGAAGTCCTCCTCGTAGGGAACCCCTATGAACGACATGACGCCGTTGAGCGCTATGGCGGGCACGCTCATGACGCCGTACTTCTCGGCGATGTCCATGTTCTCATAGGCCTCAACGGTGTCAGCTATGACCTTTGGGTTGCCCTGCTTCCACGCCTCATAGGCAAACATATTTGCCAAAAGGGCTGCGTAAGGGCAGTAAGGACAGGAAGGAGTTACGACAACCTCTATGTGCACTGCCCCCTTTAGATTTGCCAGCGACTTCTTAGTTTCCGGCTCTAGGCCGCTCTCGTTCTCGCTGATCCTCATGATGGTCTCTATCAGGCCTCTCACCTCCTCACCTGCTGGCGTACCTGTATACCTTATAGCACCGCCCAACATGGCAACGGTGGGAACCCTCTCAACGTTCTGCCTCTTGAACTCCTCAAGGTCTTCAGGCCTCGACTTACTGAACACCCTGAGTTCTATCATCTTCTTGCCCTGGCGCACGGGCGAGGCGTCCGCTATGGTCTTCATTAGCTTATAGGCGTCTTCGCAGGTCTCGCACTTCGAGGCGTCATCTATAAAGAAGTCTATGGTCACAGGGTTGACCATGTATGCCAGCGTGTCCTTCAGCTCCCTTATGAAGTCCTCGTCAAACTCCACGTCAAAGTACCTTCCCATGCCTTATCCCTAACGCCTAAACGGCGTAACTGAGTTTTTAAACGCGCGTTAAAGAGAAGGGAGCTCGTGATCTTTATATAAACATGGTTTTATAAGGGCTAACGCCATCGATGCTCACCTGGAAGTGTAAAGGCTGTGAACAACGTGAGGAAACCGCTGCAGTCGCCCTGCGAGGTCGCAGCGAGAGAGGTAATGCCGTCGATAAGGGCCTCCATAGCCTATGTGCTCACTACCGAGATGGGGCTTTCCAAGTATGAGGCAGCTAGGCTGCTTGGGCTTACGCCAGCAGCCATATCAAATTACCTTGAAAGAAAACGAGGTGATAAATACTTTGACCAAATAGTTAAGGACCCAAGGAGCATGGCCATGGTCAAGGAGGCCGCTGGCCTTGTCCTGGCGGCATGGTTTGACGAGAGGGCTTCACAGCAGTTTCAGTACATCACGTGCGCTATATGCAGCGGCATTAACGAGGCCGCCAAAAGATATGGATGCCACTTCCTGAGGTCGCTTGGCCCAGCTGAAGGTCTTAAGCATTAAAAACCTTAGAGCCTTAACTTAAAGCAGGAGCTGTGAGGAGCTGGCTGCATGGATGCGAAGTTAAGGGACTTCGTAGAGAAGTCCATAGAGCTATTAAGCTCAGTGGGGGACGTTGAGATTCTAAGGTACCCAAGCGACCAGAGGACGCGTAGCGTTGACGCTGCCCTAAGGGTCTCAGGCAAGGGCTCTATAATCATGAAGCTATCGCGTGACACCTCTGAGGTCGGGCGGGCCGAGAGGGAAGAGCTTAAGAGGCTCTCGGCGACCATGAAGGTTAACGCCTTCGTTGTGGCAAGCAGCAGGGGTGGGCAGGAGCTGATAAAGGGCGTCATATACGACCTTGAGGGCCTAAAGGTGTTGACCCCTGAGACCGTAGTGGACGCTGCAAGGGACTACGAGCAGCCGGCCATATTTGAGGACAGGGACGGCTTTAAGATAAAGATAAGCGGTGAGGTCCTCAGGAGCCTCAGGATAGGGAAGGGCTACAGCCGCGGAGCCCTCGCTGAAAGGCTCGGCGTTTCAAGAAGAACCATCTATGACTACGAGCGTGAAGCCATAAAGCCCACGCTTGAGATAGCCGAGAGGATAATTAGGGAGTTCGGCGAGGACGTTGCGATGCCTGTTAACATCTTCGACTCCTCTGAAGAGGTCGTGGCGAGCAAGGCCAGCTCCGAGGGGCCTCCGCTTGACAGCAGGGTAGAGGAGGTCATCTTCGAGAGGCTGAAGAGGAACGGCTGGAAGCTTTATCACGCGAGAAGGGCGCCCCTTGACATAGTTGTCGTAAAGGAGTCAATTAGCGTGCTCCTCACGGTCCCTCACGCCCGCGATAACGTCCAGCAGCTTAGTGACAGGTTCAGCAATATGAGTAAGCTCGCTAAGATAGTAAGGGGTTACGCCTACCTTGTAGCTGAGAGAGAGAAGTCATCTGAGCTGAAGAGTATAGTTGACGACAGCGGGCTCTTACTTACTGTCGATGAGCTGTTGGAAGCTCTAGGCGAGCTCCATGAGAGCGGCAAGGCTTCTCGCAATAACTGGTAGGCCTGGCGTCGGAAAGACGACCCTAGCCCTCACTCTTGCAGACAAAGCCAAGGAGATTGGCTGTAAGGTAGGGGGGTTCGTGACCCCTGAGATAAGGACCGCAGCAGGTCCTAGGTGGGGATTCAAATTGAAGGACCTCCACGACGGCGATGAGCACCTGCTGGCCTCCATTGACTCCACGGGCGTCAGGGTTGGCAAGTATAGGCTTGACCCAGATGCCGAGGACTTCCTGTTGTCAGTAATTACGAAGGCCTTGAGCCTCGCAGACCTTGTCGTAATTGACGAGGTGGGCCCTATGGAGCTCTCGCTCAAGGGGTTCAGGGAGGCCATAAGGAACCTATTAATCAGAAGGCCTTTGCCTATGGCCATAACCTTCCATTACAGGCTTCGACAGTCTGACCCTCAGTTCTATTACCTCATCACCAGGGATAAAGTAATAGAGCTGACGGAGCATAATAGGGACCTGATCAAGGCGAGGCTGGACGAGCTCGCGCGGTGGCTGGTTGATGAGGCTTGCAGTGATAAGGGAGGGCAGGGCCCTGCTTTACATACCTGACACCAGGCGCGCTGTAACAGAGCACGGAGGCCTGGAGCCCGCCTGGCTTGAGGTCTTTTACAACCCAGTTATGGCATTTAATAGGGACCTCTCAGTACTAATGACTGAGGCTTTCCTCAGCTCGACAGGCCTCAGCGCCTTCTTCGTTGACGCGCTCGCAGGCACAGGGGTGAGGGGGGTTAGGTACGCGCTAGAGCTGAGCAGGGTACAGGAGGGAATAGTAAATGACGTAGACCCCTCGGCCTTCCGCCTGATAACCATGAATGTTAAGATCAATGCGCTCAACGGCATCCTTAGGCCAGCCAACAGGGACGCAAACGCCCTGCTGTTGTCGTTGAGGAGGGAGCTAGGCATGACGTTTAACCTGGTCGACGTAGATCCCTTCGGGAGCCCCGCGCCCTACCTAGCCTCAGCGATCTCAGCCCTTAGCAGGGGAGGGCTGCTAGGGGTGACAGCGACAGACCTCGCGGTGCTGGGCGGCTCCAAGCCATTGGCGGCGAAAAGGAGATACTGGGTCAACACGCCGTTGTCGCTCAGGCACTACAGGGAGGTGGCAATTAGGTCGCTGCTTGGTTACATAGCCAGGGTCGCCGCGTCGATGGACAGGGCGTTGAAGCCCCTCGTCTCGTTCAGCGTAGACCACTACGTAAGGCTCTTCGTCTCGTTCGATAGGGGCGCAAGGAAGTCCGATGAGGTCCTTGAGAGGAACCTTGGCTGCCTTGACTTGATGGAGGGCGGAGTAGTTAGGCTGACAGAGCTTCATGATAACTGCTATGGTCCTCTCTGGAGGGGGCCTCTCTATGACCAAGAGCTCGTTGACAGGGCCCTTAAGCTCCTAGACAAGGCGCAAACCCTTGAAAGCTTAGAGAGACTCAGGAGGGTGCTGGGGGTCGTTAGACAGGAGCTGAGTCTGCAGACCTACTTCCACCAGAGGCTCGACCACCTGTGTTCGGCCCAAAGGCGCAACATGCCTAGCCTTGAAAGCGTGGGGAAGCTGTTAACGGACCTGGGCTTCTCGTTCTCTAAGACCCACCTCTCTGACGTAGGCTTCCGCACTAATGCGCCACCTGAGTTGTTGTCTCGCATCTGCAGCGAGGCCTCGTCTGTCACAGAGCCAGAACGACGCTAGGCAGCCTTAACGCCTTCAAAAACGCCCTTACCGCAGGACCTGAGGCCATAGCAATATGGCAATTCAGAGGAGCGGTGCCCCGCATAAACTGGCAGCCGCTTCCGCCCTAAGGCCTGAGGTTCTCAAAGGTCTGCTTAGCTAAGAGGCAACACAACAAGGCACCAATTAATTTTAAGTTTGCAAAAGGCAACCCAACAAGGTAAGAAGGGGTTAATGCCCACGGGCCCTGAGACCTATGGCAGAAGGCCGCTAATAGTTGTAATAGATGAAGATGACGATATAGGCTCCACTATAGGGAGCTCTGTAGTCAAGGGTTATGAAAACGTCGAGAGGGCCGCCATGCTTTTTGCCGTTGAGAGACCAGAGGACGCTGATACTAACGCCATCTTCGCCGGCCTTAATCTTTACAGGCAGCTCGAAAGGGAGGGCAGGAGCCCTGAGATCATGATAGTTGGCGGCCACCCGCGCGGCGGCCTGATCGCTCAGGACCTTGTCAAAAGGCGCGTCAAGGAGGCCGCGGACGGCAACGACTATGAGCTGTACCTGGTCAGCGACGGACTTGATGAGATCTTGATGGCTGAGGTCCTGAGGGACGTGGGCCCAATAGCTGGCGTGAAGAGGGTCATAGTGGAGCAGAGCCTTGGGGTCGAGGGGAGCTACGTCCTGCTGGCCAGGTACATCAGGAAGGCCCTGAACGATCCCAAGTACTCGAGGTACTTCCTTGGCGTGCCTGGCGTGCTTCTGCTGGTCTTTGGCGTTCTCACCATATTCGGCTACCTGATCCTGTCACTGAAGATCGTGGCTGCGCTGCTTGGCCTCTTCCTGGTCCTGAAAGGCTTCAACGTTGAGGACGTGGCCTGGAGGGCTGCAAGGTCAGCGGCCCTGAGGATCAAGGAGAGCAGCCCCCTGCAGCTGGTCGGCATCGGAATATTGGCCGTGACGCTCATCATAGCCCTTTACGGCATGTACTTCACGCTGAGGTCCCCAATGGAGTTGTCAGTCAAGGCGGGGAACATCGTGTCCTTTGACTTCACGCTGATAATCATAGGCGTCGTAATGTACGTACTGGTGTCTGAGGTCTTCTTTAAGCTGTCTCGTAGAGACTTCAGCCTCTGGAGGGAGACGGAGGCCGTGCTCGCCCTGATATTCATGGCCATAAGCCTTTACGCCCTAGGAAACGCTATGAGCTCCCTGAGCGCCCCCCTGGTGCTCACAAGCTCCTACGTGTACCAGCTTGTAATAGGGAGCGGCTTCCTGCTTTACGCCGTAGTGGGCGCAGCGTCAGCAGCCCTCCTCGAGATACTTCGCAGGGTGAGGGAGCGTGCATGAAAGTCCCTCTGACCCCTACGAGGAGGCCTACGCGCTGATTAAGGAGAAGGGGGACTGGCTCGGGGCCCTCAACGCGCTTGAGAAGAGGCAAGCCGACTTCGTGGTGTTCTTAGTCTACTATGACCTAAAGAGGAGGGGCAAGAGGGTCAGGCCAGGCCCTAGGCCGAGGACCCTCCTCCTTGAGGACAGACCTGGGAAGATCGCCGAGATACTCGTTTTAAGCGAGGGGACGACGGTGAGACCCTTGGAGATAGCTGAGTGGAGCAGGCTCGCCGTTTCGGACTCCCACGACCCTGTCGTCGCAGTAGTTGATGAGAGCGGCGGGGTAACGTATTACGAAGCCCGAACAGTTAAGGAGCTAACCTGACGGCTTGACCAGTTAGAGTAGTCTCATAGCCAGAAGCGTTGCGACCAGCGACGCGAGGCTCGGCGCAGCTGACATCCTCCTGCCCCTCTGAAGGGCTGCCGCGGGTAAGGGGGCCAGCGGGGCCATGAACAGGAGCACGCTTAAAGACCCTGTAAGCGAGCCGAGGCCGAGGAAGGCAAAGGCTGTAGATGAAGCCACGTAGGACGCCATTACCCTTATGGCTACAGCTGACACCGCAGGGACCACCGCTGAAAGCGACTCGAGAAGGATTCCCTCGACCCTCACGGAGCTCACAGCCCTCATGGCATCATTTATAACGTCAGCGAAGCTCTCTATGGCTCCCCCAAGACCTACCCTGCCAGCCACCCTGAAGGCCTTAGCGACGGCCTCTACCACCCTTCCTCCTGCTGGCGCTGCCAGCCTCAGCTGCTCATCAAAGGTCATGCCCAGCCTCGCCCTAGCCGCCGCCTCGCGAAGCTTGACCGAGGCCAGCGACGCCTTCCTTTCAGCCACCACGTTCAAAGACTCTGAATAGACCGCCGCGATGGCCAGGACAGCCACCGCGATTGTAATGCGACCCCACGCAGTGAACGCCGAGGCCAGGACAGCAGCGGCGAGCGTCAGGCCTCCTATTGACCAGCCGCCCTCAAGGTCGCCAAGCCTCGGCCTCTCAACAGCGAGCAGCAGAGCGCTGCCTACGGATATGGCTGCTGAGATAGCGGCCAGGGGGGCAAGGAGCGAGGCGCTCCCTATCACAGCTATTGGGACCAGTATGGCCGCTGAGGCCACTAACGTTATAACGCCCTCTACGACCACCTCCCCTACCTTAACGTAGTTTGACCAGGAGGCCCTCACGAGGTCAAGCGTCCTGGAGTAGAGGGTCGCTATAAGCCTTGACCTGGGGAGCCCCAGCTCCTCCGCGTTGAGCAGCTCCATTATGATCAGCCTCAGCCTCTGGCTAGGGCTTGTGTCAGCCAGGAACCTGAGGGCAGCCCTCTCATCGTTCCCAGAGGCCATGAGAGCCTCAAGCCTCCAGGCCTCGCGGCCCAGGAACCTGAGCTTGAGCTCCCTCGCCGCGTAGACGAGCAGGTTGGCCAGGTCCCTTGAAGAGGCAGCATAAGGTATCAGGAAGGCAAGGGCTGCCGGCAGCTCGCCCTCTGCCCCAGACGCCACCACGTATGAGTACGTCCTTGCGGCTACATATGGGGCAGCCGCTGAGAAAGCCGCGCTGGCGGCCAGGACGACTGCCCAGACGGGGTCCCTTAGCACCAAGAGGACGACCGCGGACGCCAGGGCGAGGGACGCGGAGACGGGCGCTGAGGCCTTGTCCGTGGCCCTCAGCCACCTGGCGGCTCTCCCGTAAAGCCTAGGGTCGTAGAAAGCCTTGCGCCAGCTCATACGACGTCACCGTACCTCGACATGTAGAACTTGGTTAGCTCAGCCCTCAGCTCCTCAACCGACCTGCCCGCAAGGGACTCCAGGAACTTGGCCCTCTCCTTAAGCTCTGCCTTCACGTCGGCTATGCCCAGCTTGTCCGCCGCCCAGGAGAGCTGGTGGCTCCTCTCGGCTATGTCGCTTGGTGAGCTCGACGAGCCCTCCTTGAACACAGGCACCGCCTCGTACTCTATGACCTCAGCTATCTCGCGGACCCTCCTGACGGCCTTGCCGCCGAGGCCGGGCGTCCTGCCCAGCTGAACTATCGCCTTCACTGACTCAAGGAAGAGCCTGGGGAGCTTGATGGGCTCCATGGAGAGCCTCATCAGGACTCCGCTGGGGGAGTCCGAGTGGATTGTCGTTAGGGCGCCATAGCCGCTGGCCGCCGCCTGAGCAAGGAGCCTGCCCTCCCTCCCCCTCACCTCGCCCACCACAACGTAGTCAGCCCTCCTCCTCAGGGCGAACCTGAGCAGGTCCTCAAGGGTCACCTCCTGGACCTCCTGGCCCGGCACCCTGGGCCTCGTCACGAGGGAGTCCCAGAGGGGGCCCACGACCACGAGCTCGGGGGTGTCCTCAATAGTCACGACCTTCACGTACGGAGGCAGAAGGCTCAGGAGGCTCTGCAGGACCGTGGTCTTGCCTGAGCCCATGGAGCCGCTCACCACTATGAAGCCCTGGGCCTCCTCTATGACCCACAGGTACGCTGCCGCGACGACGTCTATGGTCTTGCTGGCGAGCAGGTCAGCTATCGTGAAGGGCTTCTGGGGGTACTTCCTTATAACAAACGTGCTGCCGAACCTGCTGACCTCTGCCATAAATGAGACCGAGACCCTGTGACCTTCAGCCGTCAGGCCCTCGGCGTAGGGGGAGGCTATGCTGACGGCCTTGTTGGCCCTCCTGGCCAGCTCGATAGCAAGGCCATCGGCCTCCTCAGGGGTCAGCGAGACGCTGGTCAACATCCACCTCGACGGGTACAGCTTATGTATGACAGCCACATTACTTGAGAAGCCCGAGTACGAGATCTCCTCTATGTGCGGGTCTATTATGAGCGGGTAGAGCTTACCGTAGCCGCTCCTGTGCTTCCTCACCAGGTACTCCTCGGCCTCATCCTTTGGTCTCGAGAGGCCTGTAGCTATCTCGAGAAGCCTGTCCTCCCCTACGGGCTCGGGCTCCTCGACCGAGAGCCTTGGGAGGCCGTCCCCTCCCCTGTAGATGACGTACCTAACAGGCCCTATGCTGTACTGGGTCACTATAGACCATGTAGGAGGCGCCGCCCTGCCCTCATCAGGTCCAGCTGAGCCCTCAGAACGGGCGGGCCTTCCTCCAGGCCTGCCCCTAAGAAAAAACCTCAGGGGCAAAGGGGTTTCCCCTCAGCCAAGGGACGTCGGCTGGGTGTAGTAGGTAGCGCCGCTGACGTTGTAGGCCACATAGACCTCGGAGTACGTACCTGGGACCACCCTGACCATGGAGGCTTCGGAGCCCGGCTGTATCACCAACGGCTGAGCGAGGTTGATGTTGTACCTGCCCGTAGAGTTGACCAGGAAGATGCCGGTGACCTGAATAGACGTCTGCTCATTGTTAACAATCTTCAGGTAAACTATTGATGAGGTGGAGTTAATGGGCTCGTCCGTCCCCACCACGCTGACCGTTGAGCCCAGGCTCATGAAGGCCCCGACGCTCCTCTGGAAGTACGAGTACACGAAGAGGCCTCCAACTACGGTAGCAGCTATCAGTATGACCGCGCCCACCAGGTTGGACAGGGACCTCCTACCCCTGGCCTTCACCTCCTCTCACCAACCGAGGTAGAGGCCCGCGGCGTGCTTTTCGATTTCAAGGCAGAAATGCTAATAAGCCCGAACATGACGTCAAGAGGGGGAGCTTCATGGCCAAGTACGAGCCCGTTGAGGACGTAAGGGTCTCGCCCGACGCCCCCTCGAGCGACCTGATTGAGCTTTACGGGAAGGAGTACGGGTTCATGGCGGGTCACCTGTGGAGGGCGGCTCAGGTACTGGCCGAGGGGCTTAAGGGATCGGAGCTGAGGGTCCTCTCGTTCACGGGCAACCTCATTTCAACTGGGCTCAGGGGTGTTATAACCCAGCTGATCAGGGAGAGGCTGTTCAACGTGGTCATAACTACCTGCGGGGCCCTAGACCATGACATAGCCAGGGCGACGGGCGGCAAGTACCTTAAGGGCTTCTTCGAGGCCGACGACGTAGACCTGGCAAGACACGATATGCACAGGCTGGGCAACGTCTTCATAAGGGTTGAGGACTATGGGCCGAGGGTTGAGAAGTTCGTCAGGGACCTAGTAGCTAGGGCTGTCTCGGAGAAGGAGGAGTGGGGGCTTTACGAGCTGCTGAAGCTCGCTGGGCAGATGATAGAGGACAAGGACAGCTTCCTGAGGGCCGCTTATGAGGCTGATACCGACGTCTTCGTCCCGGGCTGGGCGGACGGCGCCTTTGGGACTGACCTGTTCTTCGAGAGCCAGAGGGGCCTTGGAGTGAAGATCGATTACTTCAAGGACATGAAGAGGCTGGCCGACCTCTTCTTTGGGACCAAGGGAAAGGCGACAGCGCTGATAATTGGGGGAGGCATAAGCAAGCACCACGCCATCTGGTGGAGCCAATTCAGAGGGGGCCTAGACTACGTCGTTTACGTAACTACGGCCGTGGAGTGGGACGGCTCGCTCAGCGGAGCCATGACAAGGGAGGCGATAACGTGGGGCAAGGTAAAGCCCACGGCTAAGCATGTCACAGTATATGGGGACGCTACCATTATCCTGCCGCTGCTTGCAGCTTACCTCTTAAAGCATAAAGGTTAATATTTTACATTTAGAGTTAACAGATTAGCTTCTATCTTCATAACTCCTTAAAAACGCTTATAAGTTTATCAGTTTCTCTTAAACAGAGCCTGAGGTCTCTTATGGGCCTATAGGCAAGGTGAAAGGGGAGGGCCATTGGCGCAGGAGCAGGAGAGCAAGCCCAGGGAGAGGTTCACCGAGATCAGCGTCGCTGAGTTCTTCTCTAAGAACAAGGAGCTAGCGGGCTTCTCAAATCCCACTAGGGCGCTCTACCAGACCGTGAGGGAGCTTGTCGAGAACGCGCTCGACGCCACGGACTCCCACGGGATACTCCCTGACATCAAGGTACACATAAGGGAGGTGGAGCCTGAGACCGAGGACAGGCCTGCCCGGTACGAGGTCACTGTTGAAGACAATGGCATAGGCGTGCCTAAGACCGTGATGGCCCAAGCCTTCGGCAAGGTCCTCTTCAGCAGCAAGTATGCCATCAGGCAGACCAGGGGCATGTACGGCCTAGGCGTGAAGGCCGTCACCTTGTACGCCCAGACCACAACGGGCAGGCCCATGTTCGTCGTGAGCTCCCAGGAGAACAGCGAGTACGTCTATTACCAGAAGGTGAGGATTGACGTCAAGAGGAACGAGCCCCTGGTGGCAGAGGACGGACAGTTCCTCAAGAGGAGCTCATGGCACGGCACGGTAGTCAGCGCCTTGGTCGAGGGCGATTGGCAGAGGGCCAAGCCCAAGATAATAGAGTATATAAGGAGAACCGCTGTCGTCGCGCCCTACGCAGAGATATGGCTCGTGACCCCTGAAAACGAGATCTACTTCTTCCCGAGGGCCACCAAGAAGATGCCTAAGCCGCCGAGGGAGGCGAAGCCCCACCCTCATGGCGTTGACCTGGAGCAGGTGAAGGTCATGCTCGAGAGCACTAATGCTGGGACCCTTCTCGACTTCCTGAAGGAGGAGTTTCAGGGCATCGGCGACAAGACCGCCACGGAGTTCCTCAGGTCTGTTGGCCTTAGGTCAGACATGAGCCCGAAGACCCTCCTCCGCAAGGACAGGGCCAAAGAGCTCGAGGGGTTTGTGACCAAGCTCAGGACCTTCAAGGGCTTCAGGGGCCCCAGGAGCGACTACCTAAGCCCCATAGGCGAGGAGCTGATAGAGCTAGGCCTGACAAGGATGTTCAAGCCTGAGTGGGTTAAGGCCGTCACGAGGCCGGCCAGGGCCTATCAGGGACACCCCTTCATAGTGGAGGCGGGGATAGCCTTTGGCGGCTCCATAGAGCCCCAGGAGGAGCCTATACTTCTGAGGTTCGCGAACAAGATACCCCTGCTCTATGAGGAGAGGGAGGACGTCTCGTACAAGGTAGTGACCTCTGTGGACTGGTCTAGGTATGGCGTCCAGGAGCCCTACCAGTTAGCGGTGCTAGTTCACGTGGCCAGCACCAAGGTACCCTACAAGGGTGTAGGCAAGGAGAGCATAAGCGACGTACCAGAGCTCGAGTCTGAGATCAGGAACGCTGTCCTTGAGGTCGCCAGGGGCCTCAGGCTTTACATATCAAGGAAGCAGAGGGAGGAGATAGTTAAGGAGAAGCTCGTCACTATAGCGAAGTACATACCTGAGGTCGCCAGGAGCCTCGCGATCCTCTCGCTGCCGCCGGAGAAGATTGACAAGAAGTACAGGGAGCTGGAGGCCAGGGCCCGTGAGCTGCTTATAAGCAGCGTCTCCTCGTCAGTAGAGATGCCTAAGATAGACGGTCAGAGGGCAGACCCCAGGGCCCTCGTGGAGGCCATAATTAAGGGCGTCGAAATTGAGGAGGTGAGGTGAGGTGCCTGAGGCCTACCAGGACAAGATAGACCTAGAGGCGAGAAAGCGCGGAATCAACACGATGAACAGCACCTTCAGTAAGCTGCTAGAGAGCCTTGAAGGCGGCAAGGAGCTGAAGCTCGTCATACCTAAGAGGACGCTTGCAAACACCATATTTGACCCTGAAAAGGGCATACTGAAGCTTGGCGTCTCCAAGCTCGAGCGCAGGTTCCTTGACATGAACGAGGCCAGGAGGTTCATGCAGACGCTCGTCATGGCCTCCATAATCTACAGGGCCTTAATTGAAAACGAGTACCCCACGATAAGGGACCTCTACTACAGGGGCAAACACACAATAGTCTACAGGGACCTTGAAGGGAGGCAGCGGGAGGAGAACACCTGGGACGAGCAGGCTGAGAGCGACGCGGTCCTGAGAGACCTTGAGGTCATGCTCGGGCTCCTCAGGGAGGACCTCATGATACTAAGCAAGGAGAAGGGCAAGGTAGTTGGCAACATGAGGATAAGGAGCGGCAACGACGTTATAGACCTGTCAAAGCTTGGCCACGGAGCCTACGCAATAGAGTCGACGCCAGATCTAATAGAGTTCCTGGACGTTGACGCCGAGTTCGTCCTAGTGGTTGAGAAGGACGCTGTCTTCCAGCAGCTCCACAGGGTCGGCTTCTGGCAGAAGTACAAGTCTATACTCGTCACAGGCGCAGGGCAGCCTGACAGGGCCACGAGGAGGTTCGTGAGGAGACTCAACGAGGAGCTGGGGCTCCCAGTGTACGTGCTTACCGACAGCGACCCCTACGGGTGGTATATTTACAGCGTGTTCAAGGTGGGAAGCATACAACTTAGCTACGAGAGCGAGAGGCTAGCGACGCCGAAGGCTAAGTTCCTCGGGGTCTCGATGAGCGACATCTTCGGCCATGGCCGTAAGAAGCCCTACCTAACTGATGAGGAGAGGAGGAACTACATAATTAAGGCGAAGGAGCTTGACATAAGGAGGGCAAAGGAGCTCATGAAGTACTCATGGTTCCAGACCAACCTCTGGAAGAGAGAAATTGACATGTTCCTGGACAAGAAGGCGAAGCTTGAGATAGAGGCCCTGGCCAGCAAGGGGCTCAGGTTCCTGGCGTTCCAGTACCTGCCCGAAAAGATTCAGACGCACGACTGGATAGAGTGAGCCCTTAGCCCTGCATGGGGGCTATGTAGATAAGTATCTGCTCAGGCCCTGAGGAGCTCACGCTTATCTTGAGCGGGTAGTCCGTCGCGTACTCTATTGTAACGCTCTCAGCAAGGCCCACTATGGGCTTTAGTGATGAGAAGAGGGACTTCGCGCTGTAGGAGGCCTTAGTCTCGCTCTCAACGCTTATCTCCTGAAGCGGCGAGCCGGCCTTCATAGTCCACGTGTACTCCTTTTCCTCGGCAGAAGACCTGACTATGAGGGAGTCCTCCCTCGCTATCAGCTCAACTATGTCGCCGACGGTCTTGACGTCAGCTATCAGCACGGCCAGGTCGTCAGCAGTCATAACTATCCTGGCCGTAGGTCTTAAGTCAATCTCTCTTATCTCAGCCTCTGAGGTCTCCATGGCCGTCACCGTGAACGACCTGCTGAATGAAGTCTTCTTGTCCTGAAGCTCTACGGAGAGGCCTGCGAAGCCGCTCTCGTAATGTAATATTACAGCGTCGTTCCTCGTAGCCCTCCTCGCGACCTTGTACAGCTCACTTGCGCTGAAGTTAAGGCCTACCTCACCGTCAACGGTGTATTCGTCAAAGGCGCTGGGCTCGAACTTAAACAGGCCAAGCACTGTCTTGTCGGGGCTGAAGGCCCACAGAACCGCGCCCTCCTGCGAGGCCTTTAACGTGGCCTCGTCGCTTATCTTCGCTATTGCCTGAGCGACCTCCTTGAGGTCAGTGCCCCGAGGGTAGAGCGCCCTAAATGATACCAATTGGGCTTCCCCAGGCCCTCTTATATCCGAGGAGGTTTAAAATGCGGGTGAGAGTTAGTAGACGTAAGCTATCACTACGCCCCCTAGGTGCTTCTGAATGGCCTCCCTGTGGGTCATTATGCCCTGGCTGGTCGACAGTATCAGGAAGCCCAGGTCCCTACTCGCTAGGTACCCCCTCAGGTGCTCAGGTAGCTTGAGCAGCTCCCTGTAGGTTACCGACGTCCTAGGCTTAACGGCCCCCACCTTGTTTATGTGGCCCAGCAGGGTGACCCTGAGCTTTCCCCACCTTCCGTCATCTATGTACTCGAAATCACCTATGTAGCCCTCGCGCTGAAGGACCCTCAGAACAGCGGCGGTCAGCTTAGAGGCCGGCATCAGGATGACTTCCTTGTGCCCCCTGACCTCAGCGTTGTATATCGCGGAGAGGTGCGCTGCCAACAGGTCATGAACCACGCCAATCACCTCACGAGTACTTCGTGAACCCCAGCTCAGCCGCTACCTCTCTGAAGCACTGGCGGCAGAGGTAGAGCCCGTACTTCTGTATGACTGCATCTCTTGTGCCACACCTCTGACACCTCTGGGCCCCGCGGCCCATGGTCTTGGGCTTAGGTGGCCTTATCTTACCCATATCGCTCACCTCACGCTATCGTGACCCCGAACTCCCTGTTGAGCAGCACCATGGTCTCCTCTGGGCGAACCCTGTGCCTTAAAGGTATTCTTGAGCGGGCACGCCTGCGCCTCTCGACTCTGAAGCCAGGCCTTTCCACGGTTAAGCACACGTCCATCCCAACTATGCCGATCTCTGGGTCGTACCTGGCGCCCGGTAGCAGAATGTACTCAGGTACGCCAAAGCAGACGTTACCATGACGATCTATGCTGGAGGCCTTTACCCTGCGGCCCACGGCCTCAAGGGCCCTCTTCAGGAACTCCATGGCCCTCTCCTTCCTTAAGGTCACCATTACAGCTATGTTATCCCCTCTGTGAATTCCGAAGGCCCTTATGGTCTTCTTGGCCTTCCTCATTACAGGCTTCTGTCCCGTCAGCTGTTCTAGCAGGGCCTGCACCTTGGCTAGCTTCTCCCCGCCCTGCCCGAGGGCTATGTTAACGGTGACCTTGGTTATCCTTGGCCTCCTGACCGGGTTCTTCTCCCACTCCTTCAAAACCTTGCTAACTACCTCCTCGCTCAGGCTGACGGACAAGATCTCACCCCGTTATAGTTATGAGGGGCTTGTCCCTGCCAACCACATAAACGAAGCTCAGCGACGTCTCGAACTTGTTGCCAGCTGGGTCCTCTAAGGCTACGATGCTCCTCTCCCAACCCCATCCCTTTGTCACTGAGGTTATCTTTCCATACCTTCCCACGTTCCTTCCCCACACGACTAAGGCCAGGTTGCCTACCTTGAATTCCACATGGTCCTTGACCTGCGAGTCCGGTATCGA
>JAPWTO010000064.1:0-2638 GCA_028276005.1 Acidilobus sp. | reverse complement strand
CGCGGTGATAATAAGGCAGGGCGGCCTGGCCGAGATAGCCTCCATACTTTCCTCGGATGAGGGCAAGAGGCTCAAGGAGCTCGTTGAGAGCGCTATCGGGATCCCTCAGCTCGAGAAGGCCCTCGAGACTGTGAGGTCCCACACGATAAGGGTTCTGAGAAACGACGGAAGCCTCATCATGGCCTTTGACGTTGGCCCTAGGAGAAGGGCCGAGGTGCTTAAGGCCATACAGGCCGCAAGGGAGGTCAAGAGGGCCAAGCTGCAGGAGTACCATGACCTTGAGGCCAAGCTTAAGGAGGCCGAGGAGAGACTTACCTCATTGACGACAGAACTCGACAGGGTAACGAAGGCCTCTGACGAGGCGTGCAAGGCCTCATCGGTGCTTGAGACGTTAAGGCAGCAGCTGAGAGAGGGTGAGAGGTCACTTAGTGAGGAGCAGGCGAGGCTGTCCAGGTTACAGGGCGAGCTTGATGACGTTACGCGGCAGCTGGCGTCGCTTCAGCCCCTAGTCCCCCTTGCCTCGCTGGCGCCGTTGATCGACGAGCTCACGTCGCTTGATAACAGGATTTCATCGCTGAGCGAGAGGGCCAGGGAACTGAAGCCCATCGCCGACGCATACCTGGAGCTCAAGGCTAACAGAGGGGTTCACGAGGAGCATGAGGCGCTGAGGTCAAGGCTTGAGGAGCTGAGGGAGGCCAGGCGGAAGGCATCGGACGAGCTTAAGGTCATAGAGGGTCAGCTGGCCCAGGCAGAGCTCCTCTCGAAGTCCATAGAGCAGGCGGAGCAGGAGGCAAGGGCCGCAATAGGGGTAGGCCGGGATTGCGACATTAGGTGCCTAGATGAGAAGCTCAGGGGGCTTGAAAGCGAGCTGACGGAGGTCAGGGTCAGGGCCCAGGAGCTGAGGGCCCAGGCAGAGGCGCACGAGGCCAAGCTCAGGGAGCTCGACGAGGTCGTCAGGCTCCTGAGGAGGGGCGGGAAGGAGGCCAGGTGCCCTGTGTGCGGGTCGCCTCTGTCGCAGGAGAGGGCTGAGTCGTTAGCGCTTCACTACTCAGAGGAGGCGTCCAGGCTGAGGGCCAGCGCTGAGGCCGCGAGGTCGCAGGCGGAGGACCTCTTCAGGAGGCTTGACGACCTTGAGTCCAGGGTCAGCAGGGCCAGGGCAGCGATATCTACGGCGTCCCAAATAATGTCATCATTGCAGGGCCTCTCAGCGCTGAGCTCAAGGCTACCCGAGCTCAAGAGGTCCGTTGAGGCGCTCGACAGGGAGGCCGAGGAGGTTGAGCGTAGGCTGAGAGAGCTTGAGCAGGCCAACGCCTCATACCTTGCGGCCTTGGCAAGGCTCGAGGTGAGCGGGCTCAGGTCGCCTGAGGCTGCCCAGGGGGTAATAGATGAGCTAACGCGCGTCGAAGGGGAGCTCGAGGCCAGTAAGGCCAGGAGGTCCCAGCTAGAGCGTGAGCTGATCAACAAGGCTTCAGCTAAGGGCCTGGCTGAGGCCCTCGCCAAGGTCAAGACAGCGGTGGAGGCCGCTGCCAGGGCAAAGGTCCTTGAGAGCACTGTGCAGTCACTTAGGTCACAGGTCTCAGAGGCCGGGGCCAGGGTCGACGAGCTGAGGCGCAGGGTAGAGGCGTTAAGGTCTCAGGTAAGTGCGCTTGAGCCTAAGGCCAGGGAGTGCGACGAGCTGAGGCGCAAGCAGGAAGACATAAGGACGCAGAGGGACCAGGCGCTGAAGGAGGTCGCGGCCCTCAGGTCGAGGATTGAGCAGGCAAAGGCTGACGCCGAGAGGGCCGGCGAAGACGAGGGGGCCCTCAGCGGTGCGCTGGACAAGCTTGACGCCGCGCTCGGCGCTATGGCTGTCGTGGAGAGGCTTGAGAAGGCCCTTTACAGGAGGGCCCTCATAAGCCTTGAGAACGAGATGAATGACGTGTTCAGGCTGTTTGGGCTTGATTACGCCAGGGTGGAGGTGCGGGAGTCTGAGGACGCTTTCTACTTCATGGTCGTGGACAGACAGGGCGTCGAGAGGCCCGTCTCAACGCTCAGCGGAGGGGAGCAGATAGTGCTCTCGTTGGCCTACGTCCTGGCCCTGAACAGGATCATGCAGTCAAAGGTGGGTTTCCTCCTGCTTGACGAGCCCACTGACATGCTTGACGACGCTAGGAGGAGGGCCCTGGTTGACATAATAGGCAGGGTGACTGAGGAGGGCGGCGTGCCGCAGCTGATAATGATCACGCACCACACGGAGGTCGTTGACAAGGTTGACAAGGTCTGCACGGTGGAGAAGGACCAGAGGGGGCTGTCGAAGGTCAGCTGCGAGGAGGGCGAGGCGGCTTGAGCTTAGTCCCCTACGCGCTGGAGTCGCGCGACCTCATAAGGGGGGTCCTGGACGACACAAGGGCCGAGAGTAAGTGCGACCTCTCCTGGCACCGCCTTGAGGCGGCTGAGGACGTAGTTTCGCAGTACTCCGCTGAAGACGGAGGCCTTAACGTAAGGCGGCTGAGGACGTACACTGTGGTAGCCGTTAAGGCCTGGGGGGCCAGGTTCGGAGGGGGAGGGGTCCCTCAGGCCACGAGCCCTAAGGGCTTCGTAGGGCTAATCCTTCCTCAGGACTTCAAGGCGTCAAAGAGGCTCAGCCTCTACAGGGAGA
>JAPWTO010000016.1:0-17930 GCA_028276005.1 Acidilobus sp. | reverse complement strand
GTGATCAGCTCCTGGTAGAGGGTCCTGAGCTCAGCCATGGCCGTGGCCCTCTCAACTACGCCCTGGGAGGGCATGTAGGTCTCCTCGTCCCAGCCCATGAGGCCCATGGCGTGCCCAAGGGACCAGACCCTCCTGTACCTCTCGAGGAGCTCCTTAATTACGGGGTTCTCGAACTTGGCCACGGAGGCCACCTTCCTGGAGGAGGGCCCTGTGAAATAAAACCGCTCTCCTGGCGTGGGATCAGGTTAACCGTTTTACGTGGCCAGGAGGGGGTCTGGCGGGGGGAAGCCGTGTTCGAGGCCGAGTTCCCTCAGCTCAGGTCCATGACTTACCTTGACTGGGCAGCAGTTGGCGTGCCGCCCCTCAGGTCAATAGGGGCCGTAAGGGCGTACCTTGACATGCTCGAGAGGGACCCCGCCTCCGCCGCCTCAGGGGCCGCACAGGCGGCGGCCAAGCAGGAGGCGAGGGCAGCCCTGGCGCCAATACTGGGCTGCAGCCCAGACAGGATAGTGTTCACGGGGACCAGCACGACCTCAGCTGTTCAGGTGGCGGTTGACGCTGTCTCCCCCTCCAAGGGGGACAACGTGGTCATAGCTGACATGGACTTCCCGCTGTTCTACGTTGAGGCCAAGAGGCTGAGCTCAAGGGGGGTTGAGGTCAGGGTCGCCCAGAACGCTGACGGGGACTACGAGATTGATCAGTTCTACGAGCTGATAGACAGGAGGACCAGGGCGGTCATGGTGAGCTCAGTGATGTGGGTCAACGGGCTGAGGCTCGACGTGGCTGAGCTGGCGAAGGTGGCCCACGAGGCCGGGGCCTACGTAATAGTTGACGCCATACAGCAGGCCGGGGCCCTGAGGGTTGAGGCCGACAGGCTTGGCCTGGACTTCGTTGCTGTGGGCTCCCAGAAGTGGCTCATGGCGCCCTACGGCGTTGGGGCGCTGTGCGTGAGCAGGAGGGCAGTGGAGGAGCTCAGCCCCCCGAGGCCCGGCTACCTGAGCCTAGCAGTTAAGGACTGGGACGCCTTCTGGGCGGACCCCTCAAAGACCCCTGCAGAGTGGACGCAGGTCGAGGAGGGCGCGCTCAAGTTCGAGTACGGCGGCACCTTCCCTCCCCTTTCCCTGAGGGGGCTGGCGGCCAGCGCCTCTCTGATAAACGAGCTGGGGGTTGAGAGGGCTGAGGAGGTCGTTCTGAGGCTGAGGAAGGCGCTGGTCGAGGAGCTGGAGGACCTACGCCTTGAGGTGCTGTCGCCGCCGGAGGCCAGGAAGGCGAGCGGCATAGTCCTCTTCAGGGTCCCCGGGGGCCTGAGGGACAACTACATGGCGGCTGTGAGGCTGAGGTCAAGGGGGGTCATGGTCTCGGCCAGGGGTGCCGCTGGCGTCTGGGGGGTAAGGGCCTCTGTGCACTTTCCCAACGGGGAGGAGGACGTGGAGGCCCTGGGGGAGGCGCTGAGGGGGCTAAGGGGCTGAGCCTGGCCGTGAAGGCCCTCAATGGAGTTGACAAACATTATCAGGTCCATGGTCTCATCTTGGCGGGCGCTCTGGTTGGTCTTCGGAGCTTCGTGGTTGAATTTGAGATGAAGGCGTGAGCCCAGGGTAAGAGCCGAAATTTAGCCTTAAGCCATCGCCCCTTACCTTAAGCGATTACACCTTAGCTAATGGTGGCCTGATGTCTGTGCAGGCTATAGCACCTTTGAGCGCTCTAAACCATGGCCTCTCCTTACTCACGTCAATTTAAGCTTACCGTGGGCACAGCTGGGGCTATCCAAGCAGGTCTTGAGGGCGCTGGCAGGCCAGCTCGGCCGCGCTGAGCGGGTCAGGAGGTAAGACCCCGGCCATTATGCCACGCTAAAGGGACTTGACGGCCTCCAGGGCCCTGTCGGCGTGCTCCTCGGCCTTCTTTAGGCCCCTTATGACCTGCTTTACCACGCCGTCGGGGCCTATCACGAAGGTTACCCTCTCAGCCGTGCCCAGCGCCCTTAGCACCCCGAAGGCCTTTGAGACCTCCTTCTTAGCGTCGCTCGCCAGCGGGAACCTGGCCCCATGCCTCTCGGCGAACTTCCTCTGGGTCTCAAGGCTATCGACGCTTACCCCTATGACCTCAGCCCCCGCCTTCCTGAACTCCTCGTAGAGCTCAGAGAACCTCTTCAGCTCCCTGGTGCAGCCCATCGTGAACGCCTTTGGGAAGAAGTAGAGGACGACCTTCCTGCCCCTCAGCTGGGACAGCCTCACCTTCCCTGCCGTAGTCTCAAGCTCGAGGTCAGGGACCTGGTCGCCTACCTGGACCACGCCTCTCGCCGAGGGGCCTTGCTCAGGGCCCCTTTTAAGGCGGAGCATGTAGGGACGGGGACTTATAGGGGGCATGGGCCCTAGCTTATTTACCTAGGCCCCCTCAAGGCGACAGGTGTATACAGTGGCGTCCGAGGGCCTCGAGCTCCTCAGGTCCAGCGTCAGGGAGTTCGCGGAGAAGGTGGTAAAGCCGGTCGCGAGGAGGATAGACCAGGAGAACGCCGTTCCCCCCGACATTATAAGGCAGGTGGCTGAGATGGGCTACTTCGCCCTGAGGGTCCCCCAGGAGTACGGGGGCCCTGGGCTGAGCACCCTTGAGTCAGTCATAGTGGTTGAGGAGCTGGCCAGGGCCTCTGGGGCAGTCGCAATCATGGCCACCGTCTCGGGCACCATGGTGGCCTACCCGCTGGTCCACTACGCCTCCCCTGAGATAAAGGAGAGGTACCTGACGAAGCTGGCAAAGGGGGCCATAGGGGCCTTCGCCCTGAGCGAGCCGTGCTGCGGCACGGACGCAGCGGCCATAACAACTAGGGCAGTCAAGGAGGGGGACGAGTACGTTATAAGCGGCAGGAAGACATGGATAACCAACTCCCCCTACGCCGACTTCTTCCTCGTGGCGGCCAGGACCGGGAGGCCTGAGGACAGGCACAGGGGCGTCTCGCTGTTCGTAGTAGACAAGAGCTCGTGCGTAGAGGTCTCAAAGCTCGACATGATGGGCTACAGGGGCAGCGGGACGAGCGAGGTGCTTTTCAGGGACTGCAGGGTCCCCGAGTCAAACATGGTCGGCCAGCTGAACGGGGGCTTCAAGATAGTCATGGACGCGCTCAACGAGGGCAGGGTCGTGACTGCCGCCACAGCCCTTGGGCTGGCCGAGGCGGCCTTCGAGGACGCCCTAGCATACTCGAGGCAGAGGGAGTCCATGGGCGTGCCGATAGCTGAGCACCAGATGGTGCAGTACATGCTTGCCGAGATGAAGGTCAGGGTCGAGGCCATGAAGCTGTTGATATATGAGGCGGCCAAGAGGGTGGACGCGGGGGACCCCGACTACCCCATGTGGAGCAGCATGGCAAAGCTTGCAGCCGCCCAGTGGGGGGTTGACGTGGCAAGGATGGCGGTGCAGGTCGAGGGGGGCTTCGGGTACAGCAGGGAGAGCCTGGTGGAGAGGATATACAGGGACATAAAGATGGTCGAGATAGGCGACGGCACTAACGAGGTCCAGAGGCTGGTCATAGTGAGGGGCCTGCTGGGCAGGATAAGGGGCGTGAGGACGAAGTAGGGCAGGAGTAAGGAGGAGGGCGGCCTCAGGTAAGCAGGGCCTACGACGGAGGGCTAACAGGGCGATAAAGCTGGGCTGAGGGGCCGTTGCGCTCAAAGGCCCTGAGGAGGCAGAGCCCTTGGGTGTCAGGCCTGAGGCTCTGGTCAATATCCCCGAGCTACCTTGACGCAAGGGGGCTGCTGGCGCTCTGGAGGGAGGGCCTGCTGGCCCAGAAGGTCCTCATGGGCCTCACCAGGGGATATACTAGGCACCCCCAGCTCGAGAGGTTCAGGAGGACCAGCGACCCAGTGCTCTACATAGGCACTTACCTCTACTACGTCTACCTTGAGGGGCGGAGGAGGGGATACGACTTCAACTTAGGCAAGATAGTCAGGTACGACCCGGGCCTGCCGAGGGTCCCAGTGACGTCAGGGCAGGTCAGGTACGAGTTCCAGCATTTGCTGGGCAAGCTGAGGGCCAGGGACCCGGCGAGGTATGAGGCGCTGAAGGGCGAGGCCGAGGTCAAGGTTCACCCCCTGTTCTACGTGGTGGAGGGCGACGTGGAGCCGTGGGAGAGGGTTAAGGCCTTTGGCTAGCGCTTACCCTGCTCGCTCTCGCTCTCCCCCTCGAGCTCCTCGAAGCCTATGTAGGCCACCTTGGGCCCGTGTATTGCGAACCAGAGGGCGTCCCTGACCGGCTCCAGGACAACCCTGTCGCCCTCCACGTGAAGCCTGAGCCTAGAGCCCTCACCTATGCCAAGCAGGTCAGCGACCGCCCTAGGTATTGTTATGCGCCTCCCCCTGTGGACCTTGACCTCAAAGGTTAGGCCAGCGCCCTCGTCCATGATCTGACCAATGATTGGGATGACAGCTAGCAAGGCCTATAAAATTAGGCTTAACATTTATATGATGAAACTCTATCAGACTCGTAGTGTCCCCTAGCGCTAAGTCCTTTAGCAGTTAGCTGTGAGGCCTTTGTCCTTAGTCCTTTATGGTGGCCTCAACAGTCTCGGCTTCAGGCCTACCTTGATACACGCTATCTGGGCGGCGCAGGCCTCGGACGGGCGTAAGTCCATAAGGCATGGTTGTCAGGAGGATTGAGGGCGCAGTGCAGTAAGTATCGAGGCACCCTCACAGGGCCCTCGGGGAGAAGGAGAGCGTGCAGGCCCAGGCCTTGAGGCCTCGGCCCTGGACAGCAGGGACGCTTTATAACTTCTACCGGTAGAAGTAGCTTCTAGGGGTAGTAGCCTTGCTGTCTGACCCCGTCCCGAAGTCTTCTAGGAGGGACTTCTTCGACAGGGGGCGGAGATAGAGAGGGTCAAGTCGCTCTCGTCCCCCATAACGCTTGTGCTGGGCCTCAGGAGGACTGGCAAGTCCTCAGTTATCATGATATCCCTTAACGAGCTCGGCCTGCCCTACATATATGTTGACCTCAGGAAGTTCGAGGAGAAGGGCTTCGCCTCCTACAGGGACCTCGTGGTCGAGCTCGAGAGGGAGGTCAACAGGCTCACCAGCAGGTTCCCCGGCCTCCTGGAGCTCCTCAGGAGGGTCGAGGGGGTTGAGGTCATGGGGAGCGGCGTGAGGCTCAGGTGGGGAGGGCGGAGGAGGGTCACCATATCGTCGCTGCTCGAGGCCCTCAACGACTGGGCGGAGGACAGGGTCCTCGTGGTAATTGACGAGGCCCAGGAGCTCATAAACATGAGGGGGGCCAACCTGCTGCCTGCCCTCGCCTACTCCTTCGACAACCTCAGGAGGGTCAGGGTTGTGCTCAGCGGCTCAAAGATGGGCCTCCTCTACAGGTACCTCGGCGTCGAGGACCCCAGGTCGCCCCTCTACGGGAGGGCCATGAACGAGGTGGAGCTCAAGCAGTTCAGCAGGGAGATGGCCGAGCAGTTCCTCAGGCTAGGCCTCAGCGAGCTGGGGATAGAGTTCAGGGAGCACGACATGGTCTACGACACAATTGGCGGCATACCGGGCTGGCTCACCTACTTCGGCTACTACTACGGCCAGGACAGGGACCTCGGCAGGGCCCTTGAGAGGACGCTGAGGACGGCCCTTGGCCTCATAAGGGAGGAGTTCGAGAGCTTCCTGAGGACAAGGTACGTGGCGAGGGAGAGGTACCTCGCAATAATGAGGGCCGTGTCCAGGTGCGCCACCTGGTCAGAGATCAGGAGGGCCCTCGAGGCCAGCGAGGGGGCCAGTGTCAGCGACTCCGAGCTGAGCAACTACCTCACCCAGCTCATGGACTCCTCGTGGATAGTGAAGACGGAGAGGGGCTACTGCCCCTCTGAGCCCCTCATAGGGAGGGCGTTCGGGGGCTGAGGGCCTTCCCATGTAGAGAAAAACAGCTTTTAGCTGTGCCGCACAGCTACGTCAAGGTGTCGTTCACGAGCACCAGCCAAAGTACGCTGCCGCACCCTCCGCAGCTGAGCTCCTTTGAGGCCCAGACCTGGACGACGTATAGGTTGCCCACCTGCTGGGTTGAAGCCCAGACGTAGTAGCTGGAGAACGTGAAGCCTATGAAGAACAGCGTCACGTTGTAGGTCCTGCCCTCGTAGGTTACCAGGTAGCGGTACTCCTGCCCGCCAGTGTAAGTCACGTTCTCCGGCCTCGGGAGGAGGACAGCCTTTACGCCGTCAACCTGGACCTCCTGGGGGGTGTAGCTGAAGTTCTCAGGCTGATAGTAAAGCTGCAGGATAACGTACTTGTACAGCCTGTGGCCTACGGCCATAACGCTGCCATTTATGAACGTGGAGTTAAGTATGAGCTCTTCGGAGAAGTTGTCCACGCTTACCAGGTAGCCCTTGTTTGTCTCCACGGCGTTCTCGTAGAGCTCCCTCGCCTCGGCCAGGACCTTCTCCGCGTAGCCCAGCACGGTGGAGTTCTGGGCCGCGGCGGAGGCGTTGGTGAGGCCCCCTGGGACGCGCTGGGGCTGCCTGTAGGTGAACGCGAGGTAAAGGCCGGCGAAGGCGGCGACCACAATGATGATAGCTAGCAGAACCCTGAAGTTCACAGTCTCACCTCAGTAACCACCACAACAACCCTCCCTAGTCCTGGCCCTCAACCCCTTTACGGCTTGCGTCACGAGGCAAGGGGCCGAGGCCTCCAGTCCCCACGTCTCCCCTGGCCTCCAGGACGTAAGTTCGTTACACGGCCTCAGCGAGGCCGCGACCCTTGAGGGACCGCGTGAGCTGATCTCGTTTTACACAAGCCTACGGAAAACAACCTGAGCTTTCCCCCATAACGCCCTGGGAGCCCTCGGTACTGGGGAAACTGACGGCTTTTCCACAGAAGCTTCTGGGGAAACGACAGGGCATAATGTCGGCCCATTACGGCTAGGCGTTTATGTGAGGAGGCCCAACATAAAAACGAGAGGGACGTGCGGTGAGGGCCTCTGCCTGGATGTGGGTAGCCATAGCCTTTATGGTGTTATTCGCTATTGCCGCTTTGTCAGCACTAGGGTTTTACTACGATTACAGCTCTACGGCGTCAATAGTGCAGAGGTGGGCTAATTATTCATATGAGTGGTGGAACCGCGCGATCTTTGGGGAGTTTCTCTTGCACCTTGAGAACGAGACGACCCTTGTTAGCAATCAGACGGTAAGTGAGCCGCCTGGCTCAGCCTATGACTTCAATTTTAACATCCAATACGCTGGGTACATAGAGGTCATAGTCTCCTCCTCAACAACGTCAAACACCTACGTGGAGATCTCAGGCACGTACGGCCCGCCCTCGAGCTGGCACTCGCCTAATGAGGGCTGGACTTATGACAGCGGCCGGATATCGGTTGGGACGGGCGGCACCGTGTTCTTCCCAGTGGTCCCAGGCACGGTAACGGTCGCTGTTGGGAACACAAACGCGTTCAGTGGCGCCACGGAGACCGTCACCATAGTGTACTACAGCTGAGTGCGGCCCCTCCAGCTGCGTCGCTTTTCCTAAGCAATACACGCAAGCGTGCTGTCAGCCCAGCGGCCGACCTGGCTGGGCCGCCCGAGAGGGGCCCTGAGCCCTAGGAGCCGAGGCCCCCGTTCTAAGCGCCCTCTGCGTGAAGGTAGTCCTCGCTGAGCACCGCCGAGCACAGTATTGCGGAGAAGACTATCATCAGGTCCCTCACGGCGTCGTCGACCTTTGAGAGCACAGCCGCCTCCTTCGGGTCCTGGCTTGAGCCCAGCAGGTCCTCCAGCCAGGCGGAGAGCGAGAGGGCCGTGAGGGAGGCCTCGTGGAGCCTCTTCACGCTCGGCTGCGCCACCATAGCGCTCACCATGGGTATCAGGTCCCTCAGCTGGCCCGCCACCTCTGCCACCCTGCTCGACCTGAGGGACCACCTCTGGGCAAGCCTAAGCGCCTCGAGGAGCACGTTCCCCACGACCCCAAGCACGGCCGTGCCCACTATGGTGCCCTGGACCCTGGTGTCTATGACACCCTCGCTCACAGAGCTTACCACGTGCCTCATTATCAGGTGCTGGTACTTCAGCAGCTCGGCGGTGGCGACCTCAACCTCGTCGCTGCCAAGCGCCTCCCCTGAGGATGCCCTCCTGAGCAGCTCAGCTATGTTGCCAACGGCGGAGCCGAGGCCCTTTATAGCCATCTTAGGGTCCGCCCTGCTGTCGTCAAGCACTATCCTGACCGAGGCCCTCTCGCTGTCCAGCTGGGTTACCTCAAGGCCGAGGAGCCTCATGGAGGTCTGCTTTAGCTGCTTCAGGCCCTCCTCCCCCATCCCCTTTAGGTCCACGATAACGTCGTTTATGTTGTTCACGTAGAGGCAGGTGAGGGCCGCGGAGGCGAGCTGGGGCATGACTAGCTTGTAGGCGTCGAAGCGGTAGCTCCTCCTGGCCTCGGAGGGCTGGGCCGGGACTATCCTGAGCCTGTCGCCCTCGTCTATGACGTAAACTAGGTCGCCCGGCTTGAGGCCGTGGGCCTCGACCCACCTCCTGGGCAGGGTCACGACGAGGGAGGAGAGGCCTAGGCGCTGGAGCTTCCTGGGCGCGACGCTCAAGGCCTTCACCATATATACCTGTAAGTTCGAGAATTAGCATGTATTGGGCAATATAAAACCCTGCGTACTGAGCCAAGATGAGGAGCTTGACGATACTTGGCGACGAGGTCAAGGGCTTCACCACTGGCCCCCTGCCGATGGGGTGCAGCCTCTGCTTCGCCGGCCTCAAGGCCGTCATCTTCGTGACCGGGGTCTGCGACGAGGACTGCTACTACTGCCCCATAGACATGAGCAGGTGGGGCAGGCCAGTCATTTACGTGAACGAGGAGAGGGCGGCCGACCTGGACTCGGTGATAGCTGAGGTCCAGAGGCAGGGGGCTAAGGGGGCCAGCATAACCGGAGGGGACCCGCTGGCCGACCTGCCCCTGGTCCTGAGGCTCGTCAGGGCGCTCAAGTACGTCATGGGGGACGGCTTTCACGTACACCTATACACGCCGGGGAGGCACGCGACCCCTGACGCCCTAGTGGCCCTCTGGAGGGCCGGGCTTGACGAGATAAGGTTCCACCCGGTCAAGAGGGAGTACTACAGGGCAATTGAGCTGGCCGCCAGGCTAACAGGCATGAGGGTTGGGGCCGAGATACCCATAGCGCCTGGGCTTGAGGGCTGGGCCATGGAGGTCATAAAGGCGGTTGAGGAGGCGGGGGGCTCCTTCGTCAACATGAACGAGATGGAGTTCTCCGACTCCAACTTCCAGAGGCTTAGGCTAAGGGGGCTCAGGCCCTCAAGCTCGAGGTACCCAGCGGTGGAGGGCGCCCTTGAGGCGGCCCTGAGGGTGATGAGGTGGGCCTCTGAGAACTCAAGGGTCACGGTCCACTACTGCCCCGCCTCTTACAAGGGCCTCATACAGGTCAGGAACAGGTTCAGGGTCACGGCAAGGAGGGACCTGAGGTGGTTCGAGGCCCCGACCCGCGACGGCCTGGTGGTGAGGGGAGAGGTGCTGAGGGACGGCGAGGTGGTAGGCTACTTCAACCCAAGGGAGCCGCCGAGGCCTGAGGAGGGCCTTGAGTACAGGGTGCTCGTAAGCTACCCGACGAGCTCCAGGGAGCCGGTCATATGCGAGAGCGCCTCCCAGGACCCCAGGGAGGCCGTCAGGGACTGCCTGAGGTGAACGGGCTTGAAGGTGGTCAGGTCGCTGGTCGAGGAGGCCCAGAGGAGGGCCGTCGGGAGGAGGCTGAGGAGGGCCATAGTGGGCAGGTACGCCCTGGTGGTACTTGACGACGGCTCAGCCGGGCTGGCCTACGTGGACTGGGACTGGGTCAAGCCCTTCAGGCCCTACAAGGAGCCCCCTGGGGACGCCGAGGAGGCCGTGTCGCTAGCGCTGTCCTACGACCCGGTCGAGGCGGCCATAGGGGTGGCGACAATAAACGCCCTGGCTCCGAGGGAGGGCCTGACGACAGCCGACCCCCTTGACCTGGTCAGGCTGAGGGAGGGGGCCAGGGTAGGGCTTGTAGGCTACATAAGGGGCTACGTTAGGAGGCTGAGGGAGAGGGCGGAGCTTTACGTCTTCGAGACCAGGCCCTACGAGGAGGACTTCGTCTACCCCTGGTACGCCGAGGAGGAGCTCCTGCCGAGGATGGACCTGGTAATAGCCACTGGCGTAACTGTGGTCAACAAGACCATAGACAGGGTAGCTGACCTCGTCAGGGGACCCCTCCTGATAGTGGGCCCCTCGACGCCCCTTTGGCCCGAGGCCCTGGGAGGCCACGAGGGCGCCCTCGGAGGGTCCCTGGTGAGGGACCTCGACGCGGCTGTCAGGATGGTCGAGCTGGGCTACGGGGCCGAGCACCTCCTGAGGCAGAGGGTCCTGGAGAAGGCCACGTTGTTGGTGGGACTCAACAAGTCTTAAGCCTCCCCCAAAGGTATACTTATCCTGGGGAGACCTTTGAGGCTCCCCAAGGTAGCCCTCTCCCCCGGCCAGGCGGGAGGGCCTCCTTACTCGGCCACGATAGAGGCCATGATATGGCCTGGGGTCAGGGAGAGGGTCAACGTCAGGCTGCTCGCCAGGAGGCCAGAGAGCGCCTGCTGCAACAGGTGCGAGAGGCTCCCGGACGGCAGGCTGACCTACGTCGTGACCCTCTACAACAGGGGGCAGCCGTTCGCCAGCGTCTACCTTGACGCTGGCTGGCTCAGGTCATGATGTAAACGGCGTCCTTGCCAGCGACCCCGGCCCTGGCCCAGCCGGGCGGGAGCTGAGGGGGCTCTCCCAGCTTAACTATGGCAGTAGCCAGGGCAGACCCTGAGACCCTCCCCAGCTCCCTCAGGGCCTCCTCAGGCCTCTCGAGCAGGTTTACGACCGAGAAGGAGTAGCCCACGTCGAAGGCCTTGTCCACGAACGGCAGGCTGTAGGCGTCTCCCTGTATGACAGCGCATTTCCCCCTACAAAGGGCCAGGGCCCTCTGCCTAGCCCTCTCGAGCATGCAGCCGCTTACGTCAACGCAGACGTAGAGGTCAACAGCCTCAAGCAGCCCCTCCCTCGCCATGTACTCAACCAGGAGCCCCGTCCCGCAGCCCACGTCAACTACCCTGCCGCGGGGCCTAAGCAGCCTCAGGGCCGCCTCGTACTTCTCGAGCTGCTCTGAGAGGTAGAGCTCGTCATAGGCCTCGCAGCCCGCCTCGTACCTGTCCGCCAGCTCCCTGTCCGACGCCCTGCCCAGCTCAACCACCGCCCGCGGCCATTGAGTAGGCCTCCCTTACCGCGTCCTGCACCCTGTTAAGGACGTCAAGGGTCGTAACGTTCTCGCCCCTCTCGCTCACCGCCAGCTCCCCCGCCCTGCCGGAGACCCAGGCAGCGGCCGCAGCTATGTGGAGCGGGTCAAGGGTCTTGGAGAGGGCGACCCTCCTGGCGAGGAAGCCAGCGGTTATGCCGGTGAGCACGTCCCCTGTGCCCCCGACTGCCATCGCTGGGTGGCCCGTCAGGTTGTACCTGCACCTTCCGTCAGGGCAGCATATTACGTCGCCCGGGGGCTTCGGGGCCTTAACTATCACCGTGGCGCCGTAGGCCTTAGCTATCTCGGCCGCCAGCTCCTGCGGCTCCCCCTCCCTGCCTGCGAGCATCCTGGCCTCGCCCCTGTGGGGCGTAAGGACCGCCTGTGGCCAGAGGGCCGGCCTGGCCTCGGCAACAGCCTTCAGGGCGTCCGCGTCTATAACGACGGGCTTCCCCTTCAGCCTCTGGAGCAGCCCTATGACCGCCTCCTTGGTGGACTTGTCCGTCCCAAGCCCTGGGCCTATGGCTACCGCGTCGACGTGCTTAGCCTCCTCGGCCAGCAGGTCGAGGTGGCCCGGCTCAACTATCTCGCCCTTCAGCGGGAACGGGATTATGCCAGGGTTTGACGAGGCCGCCGCCTTGGCTACGTCAGAGGGGGCCGCCAGGAATGATAGGTCGGCCCCGGCCAGGAGCGCGGCTGAGGCAGCGTAGAAGGGGGCCCCGAAGTAGTGGTAGGAGCCTCCTATGACCAGCACCTTCCCGTTGCCGCCCTTGTAGGCGTCCCTCGGCCTCCTGGGCACCCTGGCAGCCACGTCGCCTGGGCCGGCGAAGGTGACCGCGTCCCTCGGCATGCCCACCTCGGCCACCAGGACCTCGCCCACGTACGGCTTTGCCTCCTCCTTCATGAGGCCGGGCTTGAGCGCGTGCATGGTCACGGTCACGTCGGCCCTTGCAGTCCCCTCGACGGCCTGGCCCGTGTCGGGGTCTAGGCCCGTGGGCACGTCTATGGCCACCCTGAGCCCCCTCGAGGCGTTGAATGCCGCCAGGGCGCTGGCTATGGGCTCCCTCAGCCTCCCCCTGACGCCTATGCCCAGGATCCCGTCAATTAGGGCGTCCGCCTCCTCAGGCCTGTACTCCCTCGGGTCCTCAAGGTGAACGACCTTCACGCTCCTCATCTTAAGCAGGGCCTGTAGGTTGACCTGAGCGTCCCTGTGCTCGACGAGCTTAGGGTCGTAGAGCAGGTAGACGGTTACGTCAGCCCCCCTGGCGGCCAGGTGCCTGGCCGAGACTATTGCGTCGCCCCCATTGCCGCCCCTGCCCGCGTAGACCACTACCTTCTTCCCCCTCACGTCGCCAAGGTAGCACTCAACGGCGTCAGCCACGGCCCTCCCGGCGTTCTCCATGAGCAACAGGAGCGGGACGCCCAGCCACACCGTGTTTACCTCGTAGGCCCTGGTGTCCTCAACTGACCATACCTCGGCCGCCTCGACGAACCCCGGGCACTCCCTGGCCAAGCCCGGCACCGCCCTGGGAGGAGCTGTCAAGCTATTATGTTCGCCGCCATGAAGGGCAATAGGCGGGGTCCTCAGCGCTTAAATTCCCCGCGCTTGTGATTGAGGAGGGAGACATTATGCAGGCCGCGAAGAAGGTGGAGCTGGGCGACGGCACCTGGCTCGAGGTGCTGTCTGAGAGGAGGAACGAGGTGTTGAAGAGGCTTGAGGTTGAGGCCCTGGCTCACCACGAGCTTAAGTCAACTCCCTCTAGGGCGTCGCTGAGGGAGGCCATAGCCAAGGCCTACGGGAAGCCTGCTGACGCCGTTTACGTTAAGAACATATACACGTCCTACGGCGTGGGCCTCTCGAGGGTCCACGCGCACATTTACGACACCCATGAGGACGCCGTTAAGGTGGAGCCAACATACGTGCTGGCCAGGCACGGCGAGGCCGAGAAGAAGACCGCAAAGGCTAAGCAGGCCGGCGGGGGAGGGCAGAGGCAGTGAGGTGAAAAGGTATGGCGAAGGAGGGCGTTAAGGCCTACGTCAGGCTCCTCTACGAGTACGACTACAGCACTGGCACCATAACCCCTAAGAACAAGAAGTGCCCCAGGTGCGGCAGGTTCATGGCCCACCACATGAAGCCAGTGGAGAGGTGGCACTGTGGGTACTGCGGCTACACCGAGTACGTCGTCAAGTGAGGGCGAGGTAACTGTACTGGGCATAGAGTCGACGGCCCACACCTTCGGCGTCGGCCTGGCCAGGCGGGACAGGTCAGGCATTCACCTGCTCAGGGACTCAAGGAGGACGTATGTGCCGAGGAAGGGGGGCATAGTCCCCCGCGAGGTGGCCCAGTTCTTCAGCGAGGTGGCCGCTGAGGTATTAGAGGAGGCCCTCTCGGTCAACGGCGTCAGCGTCAGGGAGGTAGGGGCTGTCGCGGTCGCCCTCGGCCCCGGCATGGGCCCCCAGCTGAGGGTGGGGGCCACGGTGGCCAGGGCCATAGCGAGCCGCTTCAACGTGCCCCTCGTGCCTGTGAACCACGCCGTGGCCCACTTAGAGGTGGGGAGGTACACGACCGGCCTGTTCGACCCAGTGATCCTCTACGTCTCCGGCGGCAACACGGCGGTGACGACCTTTGTTGAGGGCAGGTACAGGGTCTTCGGTGAGACCCTTGACATAACCCTCGGCAACCTGCTCGACACCTTCGCCAGGGAGGTGGGGCTCGGGCCGCCCTACGTGAGGGAGGGGATGCACGTTGTTGACCTGTGCGCCGAGGGAGGGGAGTTCATAGGCGGCATACCTTATGTGGTCAAGGGGCAGGACGTCTCGTTCTCCGGCATACTCACGGCCGCCGTGAGGCTCGCGAGGTCTGGCGCCAGGCTCAGGGACGTGTGCTACACGCTCAGGGAGGTGGCCTTCTCGAGCGTAACTGAGGTCACAGAGAGGTGCCTGGCGCACACGGGCAAGAGGGACGTCATCCTTACCGGGGGAGTCGCGGCCAACAGGCTCCTCACCTCGAAGCTGGAGTCCATGGCCAGGCTCCACGGCGGCAGGTTCATGGCCGTGCCATCGCAGTACGCTGGCGACAACGGGGCAATGATAGCGCTCACTGGCCTCCTAGCGCTGCTCAGCGGCATTACAGTTGAGCCCGAGAGGGCCTACATAAATCAGAGGTGGAGGCTCGACGAGGTTGACGTACCTTGGTATGGGAGGCTCCTCTGATACCTCAGTGGGCCAGGGGGCTTAGGCTGGTCAAGCAGGGGGCTGAGTCAGTCATACTCCTCGGCGACTTCCTCGGGCTAAAGGCGATATACAAGCTGAGGCTCCCAAAGCCCTACATGCACCCCTCGCTCGACCAGTCCCTGAGGTCGCAGAGGACGCTGAAGGAGGCCAAGGTGCTCTCCCAGGCCGCCAGGGCAGGGGCCAACGTGCCCTCCCTTTACGCCATCTACCCCTCCATGGGGCTAATAGTGATGGAGTACGTTGAGGGGCCCACGCTGAAGGAGTACGTCTCAGGGGGCCAGCCCGGCTGGAGGGAGGTCGTCAGGGAGGCCGGGGCCCAGCTGGGCACGCTTCACAGGGCCGGGGTAGTCCACGGCGACTCGACGACCTCAAACATAGTTGTCAGGGAGGGCAGGGCCTACCTCATAGACTTCGGCCTGGCCGACTTCTCGACGAGGGATGAGGACAGGGCCGTCGACCTTCACCTCTTCAGGGAGGCCGTCATAAGCACCCACCCATCTCTCTCAGAGGAGCTCTTCAGCCTCTTCGTGGAGGGCTACAGGTCCTCTGTAGGGGACGACGTTGCCAGGTCAGTCCTTGAGAGGATGAGGTCCGTTGAGATGAGGGGGAGGTATATAGCGGCCAGGAGGAGCGTGTGGAGGGGATGAGGACGTGCTCTACATAGTGACGACCAACGATGGCAAGTTCAGGGAGGCCAGGGAGCTGCTGGCGGCCTACGGGATAGAGCTGGGCCAGATAAGGGACGAGAAGCTGGAGGTCCAGGACGACGACGTCGAGCTGATAGCGAGGGTGGCGGCCGAGGAGGCCTTCAGGAGGCACGGGGTCCCCCTCATAGTTGACGACACGGGCCTGTACGTTGAGGCCCTGAACGGCTTCCCAGGGCCCTACAGCAGCTACGTCCTCAGCAAGGTGGGTCTCAGGGGCTTCCTGAAGCTCATGGAGGGGGTTGAAAACAGGAGGGCCTGCTTCAGGACGGCCGTGGCCTTCGCTGACGGGACCGGGGTGTACACGTTCACGGGCGAGACTTGCGGCCGCATAGCAGAGTCCCCGAGGGGCTCGGGCGGCTTCGGCTACGACCCCGTCTTCGTCCCTGAAGGCCAGACGAGGACGTATGCTGAGATGGGCCTTGAGGAGAAGAACGCCATATCTCACAGGGGCAAGGCCCTCAGGGCGTTCGCCTCATGGTACCTTGCCAGGTATTATCGGCCCACCCAAGGCTAAGGCCTGGCTAGGCCAAGAAGTGTAGGGACCCGGCTTGGAGTCCGTGGATTCCCACGTTAAGAGGGTGTTGTCCCTGGACATAGCGTACCTCCTGGGCGAGCTGAAGGGGGTGTGCACAAGGCTTGACGAGCTCTCCTCAAGGTCTGACGATGAGGCCAGGCTCGAGAGCATAGTCCTGAAGGCCTACAGGGCGCACCTGATGGAGGACCTGGAGTCCCTGGTTTCCTTCAGCGCGGGCACGCCAGAGGCAAAGAATGGGGAGCAGCTGAAGGAGGCCTTAGCCACTTAAGCGACACGCCTTGCTACAGGTTCCGTAGCCCTCATCAAAGGCCGTCAGGTTCTTGTCAGCCATTGGCAGCTCAGCTATCCTAGCCTTGAGCCTTGAAATGTCAACGAACCTGTCCAGGAGGCCCGTTGAGGCCAGGGCCCCGAGCAGGACCACGTTCTCGCTCAGGTAACTCCCCACCTTCTCAGCTATCTCCCTGGTTGGCACGACAAAGTACCTGAGGCCAGCCCTCCTGAAGGCCTCCTCTATATCCTTCCTGCTCGGGCTGACGACGCCAGGTATCGGGGGCCTGAGGAGGACGTCTGAGGTTATCAGTATTCCGTCCTGCCTCAGGTACGGGACCCCCCTCGCGGCCTCTATGATCTCGAAGGCCAGGAGGACGTCAGCCCTCCCGCGGGGGACCAGGGGGGCATAGACGTCACCGAGCCTCACGTGCACCTCCACGGCCCCTCCCCTCTGGCTCAGGCCGTGGGTCTCGGCCACCAGCGCCTTCGTGCCGCTGTCTATGGCCGCGTCAGCGAGCACCTTCGCTGCGGTTATCAGGCCCTGGCCTCCCACGCCCACCATGACTACGTTGAGCCTGCTGCTCACTCCCATGCCTCCCACCACCCCTCGCCCTCCTCCGTGACCTTCACTATGGCCTTGTAGGGGCATATCTCGGCGCAGACGCCGCAGCCGACGCAGAGGCTCGGGTCTATCCAGGCCTTCTTGTCGTCGCGTACCATTATGGCAGGACATGAGAAGGCGTTGTAGCATATGCCGCAGGCTGTGCACTTGTCCTCAATCACCTGGTAGAGAGGCATCTTGACCCTGCGCCTCCTGGCCCTCCTGACCGCCTCGAGGGCGCAGGCCTTCCTCGCGACGGCCACGGCAGGCTTCCTCTCCTTGAGCACGTAGGAGAGGGCCTCCATCAGCTTGTCAGTGGCCTTCTTCAAGTTGAAGGGGTCGAAGGTAACGACCTTCTCAACGCCTACCCCCTTGGAAACCTCCTCTATGCTTATGGCCTTGGCGGGCTCGCCGAGGGCGTTGAGCCCAGTGCCTGGGTCGGGCTGCTCCCCAGTCATCGCCGTGACCCTGTTGTCTAGGACCAGCACGAGCATGGGCGACCTGTTGTAGACTGCGTTTATGAGTCCGGGGACCGCTGCGTGGAAGAAGGTTGAGTCGCCCACAATGGCTATGGCCACCTGGTCAGTCAGGGCTTGGGCGAGGCCGTTGGCGGCGCCGACGCTCCCGCCCATCTCAAGTATTATGTCCTGCTCCCTGAAGGGCTCGTAGAGGCCGAGGCTGTAGCAGCCTATGTCGCCGCTGTAGACGGGCTTGACCCTCAGGCCGTTGACGGCCCTCCTGAGGGCGTAGAAGGTGGCCCTGTGGGGGCACCCGGGGCAGAACGTCGGGGGCCTGGGCGGAAGCTGCAGGTCAAGCTTCGTGATGGGAGGCTCCGGCATGGCCGTGCCCGTGAACTTAGCTACGGCCCCCTCGACGCGCTCGAGCGTCAGCTCGCCTGGGAGGCCCACCAGCTCCTTCCCCATGACCTTCACCTTGAGCCCCTCCTCAGCCACCAGCTCCTTCAGCTGCCTCTCAACAACGGGCTCCAGCTCCTCTACGACCAGGACCTCGTCTACGTCGGAGAGGGCGTTGAGCGTGAACCTCCTGGGGAGGGGCACGGGGCTCGAGAGCTTGACCAACTTGACCTTGCCCTCAAGGCCGAGCTCTGAGATGGCCTCCTTCACGAAGACGTAGGCTACCCCGTCAGCCACTACAGCCTTCCTCCCCTCCCCCTCGACCCTGTTGAAGGGCGAGAGGCCGTCAACGTATTTGGTTATGTCCTGCCACTTGGCTATGAGCTTCTCCCTCTGCTCCCTCGCCACTGCTGGCACCAGGGTCAGCCCCCTCGTCCTCTCGAACCTCCCCTTCGTCCTGGGGGGCCTGAGCTGGCCCAGCGTGA
>JAPWTO010000063.1:0-2776 GCA_028276005.1 Acidilobus sp. | reverse complement strand
ATAATAATTTGGGTCTCGTACCCCATAGCCCTGCCCAACGGAAGCGTTGAGCTCGTGACCCAGCCCTCCTTCCAGCCCCTTAACCTGAGCCTCCCGCTGAGCGGCAGCGGGGCAGTGATAGACGTTATGGTGAGTCACCCCTTCAGGACGCTGCTGAACGGAACCCCCCTGAAGGCCAATGGCAGGGGAGCTGGGGCAGCTGTGAGGGGCCTCGCTAAGGTGTCGCCAGAGCAGACCACAACGACGACGGTCACCACCACAATAACTACGAGCACGTCTGTTGCCGCAGCCGCGCCCTACTCCTGCCTGTGCTATATCTTTGTGCCTCACGTACTTGGTTGGTACCCTAACGACACGGGCATGGCCCCCATAAGCCTCGCAATTGCCTTAGCGCAGCCCAGTTCTGTTAGCGGAGGCTACGCGGACTTGAATATATATATAGCGACGGTCTCTGAAAATGTCAAACAGTTCAGTATAAACGGCCTCATGATAGCTGGCGCCGCATTCGACGCCGCAGTGGATGACGCTGAGGCTGGGGACCTGTTCCAGGCTATCAGCCAGCTTTCCCCAGCGCTGGGGACCACGTTCACATTCACGACTAAGGGAGAGGTCGCAGAATCTAACTTCACAGCGGTTGGCATCCCAACGGCTGATAATGACATAGGCCAGCTCTACATGGTTGGCCAGGCGGCGCTGGTCAACTGGACGGAGTATCAGATCTTTTCTGCTCCGTTCATTTACCAGAACACGACGGTGGGCTGGTACCTCGACCTCCAGCTGACGGAGTTTAAGGCCGTGGAGAACAGCGGCGCAGTGGCCCCCGTGCTCTATGATTGGTGGGCCTACGTCCCGTGCGTTAACCTGAGCGAGTGGGCCATCGAGCAGCAGGCCCTCATGCAGGACCCAGGCGACCCCCATGGGCTCTCAGGCGACCTCATTGCGCACCCCCCAGGCGGGGGTGGTGGTGGGAGTAGCGCCACGTGCCCGCTCCCCAACACGCCCGCGCCCGTCATATGGGAGGACTACGCCACGAAGCTGACGCATTATGCTACTCTGAGCCCTAACTCGCAACAACAATACTCCTACTTGAACCTCTCCGTTAACGGGGGCGAGTCGCCCCTGGGCATAGGCATCGACGCTGGCTCGGCCATAGCGTCGGTTATAGGTATGGGCCTTATGGTGGTACCAGGGGGACAGGCGGCAGGCGCTGTTTTAGAGGTGATAGGGGCTCTCCTCGGCGCCTTCCAGTACCAGAGCCAGTCGGTGGCAGCGAACGTAAACTCTATTATGATAACTAACAGCCTCCCATATAACGTTAGCGTATACTTCAGCAACCTGACCCCCGTGTATACCGTCAGCGGCCAGCACTTCACCCTGCCCAAGGAGCTGATACTTATAAACGTGACCTCATAGCCTGAAGGCTAGAGGGGGCGCCTAAGCGCCCTAGTGATACTCTTTTTCTTCGCTTCCCCTTTTCGGCATGAGCCTCTAAACCTCGGCCTCAGCCCGCAGAGACAGAAGTGCCAGGAATCTTACGCATGGGGAGCGCCATAAATGGGGCCCTGCGGGCGAGGCGGAGGTCCCTGGGCGCGAGGGTGATCATAAGCTGACGAGAATGAGCGCCCAGGGACGGACGGCTGGGCGGGCCCTCGAGGCGCCTATTGAGCTTAACGTCCAAATTTGTGCGTATGACGTAAAGCCTGGCCGCAGTGGTTCGTGTGGCTATGTGCTACGTGGCAGACCTCTCGGTCAGGCGTGGGCGCCTATTGAGCTCTACGCACACTTTTGTGCGTACGGCGTAAGGTTCTAGGCGCCTAGCGAGCGCCCTGGGCCCTCCTGAGCTCCCCCTTCAGCGTCCCCAGGAGCTCCTTCACCTCCCTGTCTATGTCCTCAGGCGTCAGCTGGGGCTGAGTTGTCTGGGCCTGCGAGGTTACGGGAGGCGCCTCGACGGGCTGGGCCCTGGCGACAGTCTCATTGACCGCTCCCCTAGGGGCAGCCAGGGCGGCAGCCCCCGCCTCCTGGGCCTCGGTCTGCCTCACGTAGCCCTCAAGCCTGTCAGCAAGGGACTGGAGCCTCGCCGCAGCCTCCCTCACGGCCTTAAGCCACTGCCTCGCCTGCTCAAGGTCTAGGGCGCCGCTCTCAACCTCAGCGCTGAGCTTGTTGGCTAGGTTGTTGATGTAGTCCAGGAACCTCGAGCCTGGCCCGCTGTCTATCTCATAGGCCATGCCCTTCAGCTCCATGCCCATGTCGCTGTGGGTCTTGGTGGCGTACGTGTACCTGTCAGGGCCGAGGTAGCACTTGGTTATCTTCTTCTTGCCGTTCACAACGCTCACGTGGGCGGCGTAGATATAGACGTGGCCGTTCACGACCCTGCGCTCGACCCAGTCTATGACCCTGCCGCACTTAGGGCAGGGCTTCCCAGCTTGCACAACCACGCCCGCACACCCCCACCCCTGCCTGGGGTGCGCGGCCTGGGCTTTTATGCCTTACGCCCAAATTTGTGCGTATGACGCTAGGGGCCTCCTGCGGTTCAGGGCCTGCCCAGCTAGGCCAGGGACGCCGTAGGGGGCACGCGCGGGTTTCCTAATAGGAAATAGGGGCGCTGACGCTTCAAGCGGACAGCCGTGTCCCGCGGACAAGTCAGCCGTGTCCCTAGGGTCAAGGCGCCTGGCCGAAGGCGCGTCCGAGGGGAGCGTCCCAGGTACAACGGCGTGTCCTAGGGCCTGGCCAGGCTGGTGATTAGGCCAAGCTGAAGAGAGAGGCTGTTCTAACTAAG
>JAPWTO010000062.1:0-2808 GCA_028276005.1 Acidilobus sp. | reverse complement strand
GCCAAGTACGTTGACGGGACGCCGTTCTTCAAGGAGGATATCGAGCCGCTTAAGGTTGTTCTTCTGAAGAACGGCTACGCGCCTGACGGAACGGAAGTAATGTACGATGGGAGGACGGGCAGGCTCTTTGAGAAGCCCATAGCGATAGGCCTGGTCTTCTACCAGAGACTATATCACATGGTCGCAGACAAGATGCACGCCAGGGCGACGGGCAAGGTCCAGCTGCTTACTAGGCAGCCGACAGAGGGCAAGGCAAGGCAGGGAGGCCTGAGGTTCGGCGAGATGGAGAGGGACTGCCTTGTAGGGCACGGGGCCACAATGTTGCTACGTGACAGGATGCTGGACGGCAGTGACGCGTTCACAATGTACGTCTGCACCCTATGCGGCCACATAGCGTGGTACAACGCCAAGAAGGGCGTTTACGAGTGTCCAGTACATGGGGAGAACGGTGACATAAGGCCCGTAAAGGTGCCTTACGCCTTCAAGTTGCTCTTACAGGAAATCGTGAGCATGGGGATAAAGCCTAGGATAGAGGTAGTTGATAAGATGGCCCTGGTTAGCAGAGTAAGCCCCTTAAGCCTCTCTAAGCTCTCCGCGGCTGCGAACGAGGGTGACAACAGTAAGGGCGACTCAGACAACGGCTCAGAGGACAGGAGGTGAAGGCCATGTCGTATGGACCATATGGCGGCGCTGAGAAATATGTGATCAGCGCTGTAAGGTTCGGCCTCCTCAGCCCTCGCGAGATAAGGGAGATGGCTAAGGTCACGGTGATCAGGCCTGAGCTCTACGAGAGCGACGGCTCCCCTGTCATGGGTGGGCTCAGGGACCCGCACTTCGGTGCAATAGAGCCAGGCGAGACATGTCCGGTCTGCGGGAACAGGAGAGAAGCGTGTCCTGGTCACTTTGGCAAGATAGACCTAGCCAGGCCCGTGGTACTGCCTCACCTAGGAGAGAAGATATACAGGACGCTTCAGGCTACGTGTAGGAACTGCGGCAGGGTCCTGATACCGCCTCAGCGAGCAGCTTACATGCTATCGGTTTACAGGAGGTTGAGGGAGAGGTGGCCGATCCTGGCAGAGATTTTCGCAGAGGAGGTAATTAAGGAGGCCTCATCAACCACGGAGTGTCCCCACTGCGGCGCCAAGCAGTACAGGATCAGGTTCATCAAGCCATACAACTTCTATGAGGAGAGGCCAGAGGGCGAGGTGAGGCTGACACCGGCTGATGTGAGGGAGAGGCTTGAGAAGATGCCTGACGAGGACGCTGAGCTCCTTGGCTGGAACCCAAAGGTCGCCAGGCCCGAGTGGGCCGTTCTCACAGTCCTCCCGGTGCCCCCGCTTAGTGTGAGGCCCTCGATAACCATGGAGACGGGTCTGAGGGCCGAGGACGACCTGACTCATGCCTTGGTAGAGATCGTCAGGCAGAACGAGAGGCTGAAGAACTTCCTCTCATCTAGTGCCCCTGAGTCGATGATAGAGGAGGCCTGGCAGACCCTCCAGAACGTGGTGGCCGCCTATATAGACAACGAGCTACCCAACATATTCCAGCTCTCACACAGGGGAAGGAAGACCCTCAAGACGCTGGCCCAGAGGCTGAAGGGCAAGGAGGGGAGGCTGAGGGGCAACCTTAACGGCAAGAGGGTGAACTTCTCCTCAAGGACTGTCATATCGCCTGACCCGCTCCTGAGCGTAAACGAGGTAGGCGTCCCCGTTGAGGTGGCGAAGATATTGACTGTGCCCATGGTTGTGACCAAGTACAACATAGAGGAGGCCAGGAAGTACGTGCTCAACGGCCCCTACATCTGGCCTGGGGCTACCATGGTTTACAAGAAGCGGGAGGGCGTAAAGATAGACCTGAGGTACCAGAGGAACCTGAGACAGCTCGCCGAGAGCCTCGAGCCTGGCGACGTAGTGGAGAGGCACCTGGTGGACGGAGATATCGTGCTGTTCAACAGGCAGCCCAGCCTCCACAGGATGTCAATTATGGGCCACAGGGTCCGCGTAATGCCGGGCAGGACCTTCAGGCTGAACCTCTTAGTGTGCCCACCCTACAACGCTGACTTCGACGGGGATGAGATGAACCTCCACGTGCCGAGGCTGGAGGAGGCCAGGGCTGAGGCGGAGGAGCTGCTGCTTGTTGAAAAGCACATCCTGACGCCGCGTTACGGGGGCCCCCTCATAGGGGGCAGGCAGGACTACATAAGCGGGGCCTACCTACTGACTGTTAAGACGACGCTTCTGGACGCAGATACCATGGGCCAGCTCCTGGCGGCCGCTGGGTACTCAAGCGATGAGCTGCCCGAGCCAGCGATACTTAGGCCCAGGAGGCTCTGGACCGGCAAGCAGCTCGTAAGCCTCTTCCTCCCGAAGGACTTCAACTTCAGGGGGAGGGCCAAGATAAACGCTGGCGACCTGAAGTGCGATGATGAGAACTGCCTCGTAGACTCTTATGCAGTGGTCTACAAGGGGAGGCTTCTGGAGGGGGTCCTAGACAAGAACACCATAGGGGCTGAGCAGCCTGGAGGCGTTCTCCACTATTTAGCGTTGGAATACGGCAGCGAGTTCGCCAGGAAGTTCCTCGACAGCGTCTTTAGGTCCTTCATAAGGATGCTCGAGATTAAGGGCTTCACGATGTCCTTGGAGGACATAGAGGTCCCAGGTGATGCGAGAGCTAAGATAGCTGAGATGGTCGAGAAGGCCAAGGAGGACGTAATGGAGCTGATAAGGCAGTACCGCGAGGGGTCGCTCGAGATAATCCCTGGGAGGACCCCTGAGGAGAGCCTCGAGCTCAAGATAATCCAGAGGCTTC
>JAPWTO010000061.1:0-2906 GCA_028276005.1 Acidilobus sp. | reverse complement strand
TGGTCGTGGACGCTCTTGAGAGGCTGAGGCTGGGCGAGGTCAGCGAGGGTGAGGACGAGTGGACCGTAGTTCTTGAGGCCAACAAGAGCGCCTTACCTGACGACTACCTCTTTGACGAGAAGACCTATGACGAGCTGGTCAACAAGATGAAGAAAGCCTACATAAAGGGGATCAAGGGCATCAAGAGGGCCATAATCCAGGAGAGAGCTAACGAGAAGGCGGGCAAGAGGGAGTATGTGATAATTACGGAGGGTAGTAACCTCGCTGAGGTCATGAAGGTCGATGGAGTAGATCCGCTGCGCGTGGAGACGAACAACATACATGAAATAGCGGAGGTCCTCGGCATTGAGGCCGCGAGGAACGCGATCATAAGGGAGATCATGGACGTGCTTCAAAGCTCAGGCCTTGACGTTGACATAAGGCACGTCATGCTGGTAGCCGACATGATGACGTGGACAGGCAAGGTTAGGCAGATAGGAAGGCTCGGCATAGTTGGCGAGAAGCCTAGCGTCTTGGCCAGGGCCGCCTTTGAGGTCACGGTGAACCAGCTTTACGACGCAGCTGTAAGAGGTGACGCTGAGAGCTTCAGGGGCGTCACAGAGAGCATAATTGCTGGGCTCCCGCCAAGGGTCGGGACGGGCCTGGTTATCACGACAGTGGGGGTCAACGCTCTTAAATCCCTGCAGGGCAACGTCCCGCAGGCAAACAGTGGACAGAGCTAAGGTGATAGCGGTTGTCTGATGCCATAGCGCTCGAGAGGGAGCTGAAGGCGGTAATGAAGTCAGGCAAGGTTGTCTTAGGGGTCAAGGAGGCGCTCAAGCTCCTTCTCAGTAATGAGCTTAAGGGGCTCGTAATAGCTGACAACACGCCGTATGAGGTAAGGGAGAGGCTCACATATGTGGCTAAACTCAATAACGTACCTGTTACCATCTTTAAGGGGACCTCGACAGAGCTGGGCTCAGTCATAGGCAAGCCCTTTAAGGTATCAGTCATAGGCATCATAGACCCTGGTGACTCCAAGATAATTGACCTACTGCTCGAGCAGCAAAGGTGAAGCGTGTGGCCGTGGGGGAGAACAAAAGCGATAGAATAGGCCTTGAGGAGCTTCGGTACATATCACTCCTTCAGGACCTCACAGGGGCCATGGTGTACAGGGCCCTCGAGGACGATAATGACAACAGGATAATATACCTTGTCGACAAAAACGACGTCGGTAAGGCCATAGGTAAGGACGGGAGGAACGTCAAAATGTTGTCAAAAATGCTCAACAAGAACGTCGAGATAGTCGAATACGCAAACGAAATTGATAACATGGTTAGAAACCTTCTTACCGGCGTGACGGTACTTAAAGTTGAGGTCACGGAGAGGGACGGCCTGAAAACTGTATACGTTAAGGTGAAGGACGACGAGAAAGGTAAGGCCATAGGTAAGGACGGGAGGAACGTCAGAAGGGCCAGGTTGGTCCTGAACAGGCTGTTCAACGTTGACAGGGTCGTGATAAGGTGATCAGGAGAGCGCATATATACCCACCTCATACAAGCCCTTAGGGAAGCGCCTTGCCAGAGGGACCAAACGGGCTCTTCGCGGCCAGGAAGCTCAGGAAGAGCAGGCTCAAGTTCAGGTGGGCTAAGAGGAAGTTCAAGGTCAGGTCGCTTAAGCTTAAGGAGAGGTACGACCCGCTAGAGGGCGCCCCTATGGCAAGGGGTATAGTCCTAGAGAAGGTAGGCATACCTTCAAGGCAGCCTAACGCGGCCTTAAGGAAGTGCGTCAGGGTCCAGCTAGTTAAGAACAAGAAGGTCGTCACGGCTTTCGTGCCTCGCGACGGCGGGATACTGTTCATAGATGAGCACGATGAGGTCATAATAGAGGGCATAGGAGGCCCTAAGGGAAGGGCTATGGGCGACATACCTGGCGTCAAGTACAAGGTCATAGCTGTCAACGGCGTTTCGCTCGACGCGCTGTGGAAGGGCAAGAAGCAGAAGGTTAAGAGGTAGCCTGTGCGAGCGGACGGAGGTCAGAAGGAGGTCTCTCCCTCCTCGCCCTCTCCTCCCTCCTCGCCACCCTCCTCATTCATCTTCCTCTCCATCTCAACGAGCCTTCGGGTTACATATATAGGCTTGCCCGTTATCATGGCTAGGTATATGGCCTGGCTGGGTATCATCTTCACGCTCAGGTTTACGCCTGATCCCTCAAACTCTACGGTTGCTGTGTAAAGGCCCGTGGTGAGGTCAACTTCGTCTATTACGACCCTCTTCAGGGTCCTGCCTATAAGCTCCTTGAACTCCTCATGCGAAGCGAGGAATGTGTATATGCTCTGCCTGCGGGGTGGGACGCTGCCGTCGTTGAGTATCTTTATGGCCTCAGCCACGTCGTAAGGTATGTTAACAAGCGTGAACTCACCGCCGTCCTCGAGGGTCAGCGAGAGGCCCACCAGCGAGAAGGTCATATGCGTCCTGCTGTCCTCTACTACCCTGTAGAAGGGCTCAACCGAGGTCACCCTTACAAGCTCTTCCTCGCTCAAGACCTGTGAGGCCCAGCGCCACAACTTGGATCGGAAGCTCTTAAGTCTATCCTAAGCACAACTGGGGCCGCCTTTCGCTTTTAAACCTCGCCTGGGCTCAGGTCCTGGATCAACATGTCGCAGGAATCCAAGGTACCAGACCCGGCAGCGGTGGGCTCTGGGGCAGCCAACGTGAAGCTCTTCGGCAAGTGGGACTGGGCAGGCGTTGAAGTGAGGGACCCCAGCCTCAAGAAGTACATAAGCCTGAGGCCTGTCCTGCTGCCGCACACCGGGGGTAGACACGAGCACAGGCGCTTTGGCAAGGCCGAGGTGCCCATCGTTGAGAGGCTGATAAACAGGCTGATGTACCCTGGCAAGAACGGCGGCAAGAAGGCGCTGGCCTATA
>JAPWTO010000060.1:0-3169 GCA_028276005.1 Acidilobus sp. | reverse complement strand
CTGAGGGGATGGGCCTTGAGGGGTCGTTGAGCCTGTCTATGTTGACGTCTGCTATGTCGTTAAGCACCATGGCCGAGGCCGCGAGGGCGAAGCCGACCAGGAAGCCTATCAGAAGCGACGAGGAGGCTGGAAGGGAGCCGCTGCCCGCGACCAGCGCCCCCACGATAACGATCACGCCCATCATCACGTCGTTCTCAGGCCTCAGGAGCCTCACGTAAGCTGTGGCCCTAGGCAACGCTCCCCGACCTAATGAGGATCTTCGGCTTTTAAGCTATCGTTGACAAGGTAGGAAGGGGCTGAGGCTTGAGCGAGTTCGAGTCGCAGCTTGGGGAGGTCAAGGCGAAGCTCAAGTACCCGAGCGCGACCACGCTGGCCACGCTCGTTGAGTCCCTGAGCGAGCTGCTTGAGGAGGCGTCCTTCACTATAACGAAGGAGGGCGTCAAGGCGGTCGGCATGGACCCCGCCAAGGTGGCCTACATAGAGGTCACCATACCCTACGCTAACTTCCTCGAGTACGAGGTCCCCGAGGAGGGCGTCAACCTGGGCGCTAACCTCCCAGCCCTCTCGAGGGCCCTCTCGAGGGTCAAGAAGACTGATGTAGTGACCCTTGAGGTCTCCTCCTCTAACCTGCTCGTCAGGGTCGAGGGCCAGACCATCAGGGAGTACCTTCTGCCCAACCTCGAGGTCTCCTCCGAGGTCCCTGAGATAAAGCTTGAGCACACAGCCCACGTGAAGATAATGTCGGACCCCTTCAAGAGGGCCCTCAGCGACGCTGGCGAGTTCGGCGACGTGGTGGAGCTTGAGGCTACCGAGAACATGTTCGCCGTGAGGGCGGCCAGCGAGAAGAGGGTGGAGGCCAAGTTCCTCTCGGGCTCGGCCAGCCTGGTCGTTATTGAGGTAAAGGAGAGGTCCGTGGGCAGGTATGACTTCAACTACCTTGACAAGGTCCTTGCCATGGCCAAGGTCGCCGATACCGTGGACGTTCAGTTCAGCAATGACAGGCCCCTGGAGCTGAGGTTCGAGTCCCCAGGAGGCACGTCGATAATGTACGTCTTGGCGCCGGCGGCCGGTGCAGCTCCTGCCGCCGAGGAGAGAGCTGAGGCCAGTAGGGAGGAAGAGGAGTCCGAAGGAGAGGAGGCTGGAGAGGAGGGAGGCTCAGAAGAGGAGTAGCGACTCGCCCCAGAGCTCAGGTCCCCCTGAGAGGGCCTTGACAGGGTCCCCCACCACATAGCAGGGTCCTCTTGAAGGGGCCACGCTCTCCCCCTTCAGGCTAACCACTATGAGGCCTTGCCTTGATGAGGCCAGGGACTCGGCCAGCGAGAGGGAGCCGTAGACCAGCGCGTGGGTGGCCCCCCTCATCATGGCCGCCGTCTCAGCTGCCTCTGAGCAGCTGTCGAACTCCGAGACCGCCACCACGGGGGCCTGGAGGTCCGTCCACAGTATGTCAGCGCCCCTTGGGACGCCGCTGAGGATGGCCGGCGAGGCGTAGTTGCCGCTTGACCTCAGCTCCACCTCCTGTGTGGCGCCCTTGGCCACAGCGTCGTTGACCACCCTGTGGGCCCTCTCAACGAGGCCCCTTGACCTGAGGGGCCCCACGTTCTTGCCCTCAAGGGGGCTGCCCACGTTCAGTTGCTCAGCGATGTCAACCATCGAGTCCACAAGGCCTCGGGCCAGGTCCCTCCTGGCCAGCACCCACCTGACGCTTCCGCAGGCCTGGCCCGCGTGTGAGAAGGAGAGCTCAACTACGGACTTGGCGAGGGACTCGATATCGCTGGGCTCCGAGCACAGGACCAGCGCTGACCTCCCGCTGCAGTTGGCTGACGACCTGATCCCGGTCTCCCTCCAGACAGCCATTGAGGTCTCGGGCCTGCCGAAGAGGACGACCGCTGAGACCCCTGAGGCCAGCGGGGGCCCCCTGAAGGGGGCGGCCGAGACGTGCTCACCTACGTCGGTGCCCCTGAGCGCCAGGGCCGCGGCAATTGAGGAAGCCGCTGACTGCCACGGCGCCTTAATTATGACGGGCAGGCCGGCCGCTATCGCCACGCTGGCCCCCGCCATGGCCCCGAAGAAGGGGGCCGTGAAGGGGGGTAGCACGAGGGCTACGCCCCTGGCCGACATGATGGACACGGAGCTCCACAGGTCGGGCGAGCTGGGGGTCAGCAGAAGTCCCCTGGCTGACGAGGGCCTGCCCTGGAAGAGGCTGCCCACCCTCCTCAGGAAGTCGACGGCCGCCTCCACCTCCTCGCTTGAGGCGCTGAGCTCCTTGCCCGTCTCAGCTGAGATCAGCCTGGCCACCTGGTCCCTCATGTCATCAACTACGTCGGCCGCCTCCGCCAGAGCCTCAAGACGGTCCCTCAGGGGGACCATGGAGATGGCGTCTGGCCTCAGGTCAGAGGCCAGGGGCTCAAGGGACTTGGGCACCACGTAGTAGTAGGCCGACCCGAGAGGCGTCTCGACCCACAGCCTCAGGCCCTCCTGCCTGGCCCTTCCGGCCTGTAGGTGCCTGAGCCCCTGCCCGTCCTCGGTGAGGGCGCTCTCGTCTATCGACCTCAGGACGGACAGAACGTCAGCGCTGGACATGGTACCACCTCACACGGGCTCCTCCGGGTAGCCCATGGCCCTTGAGACGTACACGGCCATAGCGAAGAGGGCGCTGCTGAGCCTGTTAACGACCCTGAGCGCCAGGGGGTCTATGGGGTGCTCCTTGGCCGCCCTCACCATGGCCCTCTCGGCCCTCCTGGTCACGGTCCTGGCCACGTGGAGGGCTGCCGCGGGCGAAGGCCCTGAGGGGAGTATGAAGCTCTTGAGCGGCGCCCTGCCGTAGTACCTGTCGGCCATGTCCTCAAGCCTCCTAACGTCGTCCTCTGACAGCGATTGTTTGCCCGAGACGGTGAAGCCCACCATGAACAGGAGCCTCTGGACGTACTGAAGGTCGCCGTTGACCTCCTCCAGCTCCTTGGGCAGGAGGCTCCTCGCGAGGCCCACGAAGCTGTTGGCCTCGTCGAGCTGCCCTATCAGCTCAATTAGGGGGTGGTCCTTGCTCACCCTCCTCTTGAGGGCAGCGCAGAAGGTCGTCCCGTCGTCGCCTGTCCTGGTGAATATGTGCGCCAACCAGGGCCCTCGTAGCCTGTAGGCCTTAGGGTATTAAGGCTGAGCCGCGCTTAAGTCA
>JAPWTO010000059.1:0-3215 GCA_028276005.1 Acidilobus sp. | reverse complement strand
TATATAACGCCTTTTCACGACCATAATCACATATCTATATTTACAAATTTGTTTCAAGCCTGCCTGTGCTAGGGAGCGGGAAGCCCATGAGCGAGGAGGAGCTGAAGAAGACCCTGACCGCTGGTGCCATAGCCGCGGAGGCCAGGGACTACGGCGCCTCGCTGGTGAAGCCAGGCTCCAGCGCTAGGGAGGTCTGTGAGGAGGTGGAGTCCCTCATCGTAAAGAGGGGGGCGAGGCCCGCCTTCCCCTGCAACTTCTCAATAAACGAGGTGGCGGCCCACTACACTCCTGGCATCTCGGATGACATAAAGGTGCCTGACAAGGCCGTAGTCAAGGTCGACGTAGGCGCCTCGGTCGACGGCTACCTCGCCGACACTGCGGTAAGCGTCGTAATCGGCAGTGATGAGGGACTGAGGGCGTTAGCGGAGTCCGCCAAGGAGGCCCTGGACGCGGTCATAGCCATAATGGCTCCAAACGTGAGGATTTATGACATAGGTAAGGCGATAGAGAGGGCCATAGCGGGCAGGGGCTTCCGCCCCGTCAAGAACCTCACAGGGCACACCATGTCCCGCTACGTGCTTCACGCGGGTGAGTCAATACCTAACTTCGCGGACAGGTCTACGTTCTACCGCAGGCTCAGGCCCCCGGTCCTCGTGGCCGTAGAGCCCTTCAGCACGAGCGGGAGGGGCCTCGTCGTTGACGCCCCTAAGGCGTTCATCTACTCAGCGACTGGGAGGGAGCCCAAGGGGGCCTCGGAGGCCTCAAGGTCGTTGCTGGATTACATACTTAAGAGGTTCAGCACGCTCCCCTTCGCAATGAGGTGGCTTTACCCTGAGTGGAAGGAGAGCGAGATAAGTAGGGCCCTTGATGAGCTGACGAGGCTTAAGGCGCTCTTCAGGTACCCAGTCCTAGTCGAGGCCTCAGGTGCTCCAGTGGCCCAGTTTGAGCACACTTTCTTCGTAGACAAGGATAAGGTAATAGTTACCACGAGGGCTGAGCGTTAACGCCTCTGTGGCGCTATCACGCGTTTTCAGATATACAATTTAAAAGCTCGCCTTAAGGCTGAACCCTATTGGAGAGAAGGCCAGAATGACGTCAGGCTCAGAGATATCAACATGGGCGACGCTAATAGTTAACATACTATGGGTCGCGCTGCTGCTTCTCTGGCTCACAGGCCTAGGTAACTGGATACAGGTATACTGGTATAGAGCTGACATACGGTCTAAGCTTACCATACTGGGGGGATTGGCCGACGAGGCAAGGAAGGAGACCCTTGACTACATGAACAGGAACAAGGCCAAGGACGCCTCGTCACTGCTGAACAGGCTACTTGACTTCTTCATGATAGAGCCAGTCGAAATAGAGCCCACGGATATCATCAATAGGCTGAGGCACCTCATAAACATCCGTGATGTCAGGTTTAAGGAAGTCTTTAATCAGGTCATGCCTGACAGCGATGAAGTCACGAGGAGCGTGGCCTCAACAGCCGCCGAAATAGCGTCAGCCCTTAACTTCATATACAAGTACGTGAGGCACCTCCTGCTCTTCGCTGAGAAGACCAAGAACTGGTACCTCATATTACAGCTTGAGATTTTCATGCCACAGATAATTCAGATAGCCCAGATGTACAGGAAGGCCCTCGACGATTTCCTCTACAAGGTGCCTGTAGGCGATGGGGCCGGGCCCCTCGTAGCCCTGAGGCTGACTGGCTTCGGGGCCAAGTGGAGGGAGGTAACAGAGGACACTGTTGTAGCGGAGAGCGAGTTCGAGGGAAGGAGGCTGTTGATAATCAAGGCCAGGGGACCTGGCTCAACGGTCGGCAGGCCCGGTGAGGCGGCCGAAAAGGCGATCAGGGAGGCCATAGCCCAGGGGAGGAGGGTCTCGCTCATGATAACTGTTGACGCAGCTCTGAAGCTCGAAGGTGAGGAGACAGGCGAGGTGGCTGAAGGCGTCGGTGCCGCAATAGGTGACCCAGGTCCTGAGAAGATAAGGTTCGAGAGGGTCGCGACAGAGTACAACATACCGCTGAGGGCGGTCATTGTTAAGATGGGCATGGATGAGGCGATACTCGCCATGAACCAGCACATCTACAAGGGGGTTGAGAACGCTGTTGAGAGGGTGAAGCAGATAATAAGGTCAGAGAGCCGCGAGGGCGACACGGTTGTCGTTATAGGCGTTGGCAACACTGTCGGGGTGGGGCAGTAATGAACACCTACCAGCTTTACCTCTTCCTGTTGCTCATAGTGATGCTCATAGCGACCACTGCTATGACCATGAAGCAGATGAACGAAATCAGGAGGCTGCAGGAGCTGAGGAAGAGGCCAAGGGTCATTACTGTAGAGGAGTGCGAGGGGAAGACTACGACAAGGGACTACAGGGAGGGCGATTACGTAGGGCTCGTAAGCGGTCAGTGCCCGGGTGGAGGGCCTAAGAGGGTAATAGGCATCTACGCCATTAAGGAGGAGAAGAAGGGCGGCCGCTCCCCCATTTAAGGCCCTGGCCGCATCGCATAGGGGAGAGAGGCGCCGTGCGCTCAACGCTCTCTTGGGAGATCTGTGACATATGCCAGAGAAGGATCGCCACAACGACCTGCAGGCTCGATGGCAGGCTGACCGCCGTATGTCCTTTCTGCAGGGCCCTCCTGGAGGGAAAGGGGCTCGTCTGCGGGGAAGGGGTCCAGAGAGTCCCGCCTAAGAGGAGAGCCGTCGAACCTAACGAGGAGCTAATAAGGTCCGTAGGCGAGCGTAGGACTTACCGCAAGAGGGATTAAAGGTCAAGGAAAAGGTAGTCATTAGTAAGACTTTTATAGAGGCAGTCCTACCAAGCCCTTATGGATAAGGAGGCTCAAGGAGGGTGTAAAGAATGGCATCTGGTGGAGGAATACCCGTGCTCATATTAAAGGAGGGCACGCAGAGATCCTACGGAAGGGAGGCCCTAAGGAATAACATATTGGCAGCTAAGGTCCTGGCTGAGATGCTTAAGACGAGCCTTGGACCTCGCGGCCTTGACAAGATGTTGATAGACTCCTTTGGCGACGTAACGGTGACGAACGACGGAGCCACCATAGTTAAGGAGATGGAGGTTCAGCACCCTGCCGCGAAGCTCCTGGTTGAGATAGCCAAGGCCCAGGACGCCGAGGTCGGCGACGGCACGACGAGCGTTGTCGTGCTTGCTGGGGCCCTGCTCGACAAGGCTGAGGCCCTGCTCGAGCAGAA
>JAPWTO010000015.1:0-20178 GCA_028276005.1 Acidilobus sp. | reverse complement strand
GGCACGCTGAGGTGGAGGGGAGGAGGGTCCAGGTTGTTGACACGCCCGGGCTCCTCGACAGGCCGCCTGAGGAGATGAACGAGGTGGAGAGGAGGGCTGTGGCCGCCCTTCGGCACCTCCCAGGCCCCGTGATCTTCCTGGTCGACCCCACCGACGAAGCTTACATGGGCCTTGAGGCCCAGGCAGGCCTGGCTAAGAGGGTCCTTGGCGTCATGGGCGACAGACCGCTGCTCATAGCTGTGAACAAGGTTGACTTAGTTGGAGGGGAGAGGGCCGAGGAGGTGGCCAGAAAAATGAAGGACCTCACGGGCGTAGCGAAGGTCTACCTTATGACAGCGACCTCAAGGGACTCGGCCCTTGAGGTCCTCAGGGAGGCGCTCAGAGCAGGCCCCTCAGCTTCATGGCCCTGACTACCCTGTCGACGGCGATGGCCTGGGCCGCCACCCTCATGCTGTAGGTGCCACCAGGCCCTCCAAGCTTCTTCTCCCAGAAGTCCCACACGGCGTTGAAGCTCTCTGTCATCTTCTGCATGAGCTTGTTCCTGGCCTCTTCCTCTGTTATCCAGCCTCCCATCCTGTTGTTGACCCACTCTATGTGTGACATGACGACGCCTCCGGAGTTGGCCAGTATGTCGGGAACTATCACGACGCCCTTCTCGACTAGGACCTTCTCGGCCTCAGCTGTGGTCGGGCCGTTGGCGCCCTCGACTATGAGCTTAGCCTTCACCTTGGGCGCGTTCCCCTCGGTTATAACGTTCTCAACGGCGGCCGGCACCAGCACGTCAACGTCGCTTGTCAGCAGCTCCTCGTTGCTTATCCTCTTTTCGTAGTGCGGGTAGTCAATTACGAAGCCCGTCCCCTTGCTCGTTATGTAGTCCTTGACCTCGTCAGGGTTGAAGCCCTTGCTGCTGTAGATGCCGCCCTTTATGTCTGATATCGCCACGACCTTGGCCCCCATCTCATGGAGGAACTTAGCGGTGTAGTAGCCCACGTTCCCGAAGCCCTGGACGGCTACAGTCTTGCCCTCTATGCCTCCCAGGAGCCTCCTGGCGGCCTCCCTGGCAACTGTAGCGACGCCGAGGCCTGTTGAGTAGACCCTGGTCTGAAGCCCCCCGAGCTCCAGGGGCTTCCCGGTCACCACTCCGAGCTCCCTCAGGCCCGTCTTAACTTGGTAAGCGTCAAGGAACCAGGCCATTGTCTGTGGGTTGGTGTTGACGTCGGGGGCAGGTATGTCTAGGTCGACGCCGACGAACTCGCTTATGGCAGTGAAGTAGTTCTTGGAGAGCTGCATCAGCTCAAACTGGTTTAGCTGGAACGGGTCGACCCTCACCCCTCCCTTAGCGCCCCCGTAGGGGAGGCCTGCGAGCGCGTTCTTCCAAGTCATCCACATGGCCAGGGCCATGACCTCGCTCAGGTCGGTCTCAGGGCTGTACCTAACCCCTCCCTTGTAGGGGCCCAGGGCGCTGTTGTGCTGGACCCTCCAGCCTATGAACGTCTTGACCCTCCCATCCCTCATCATGACCGGTATCTTGACCTGTATGATCCTCTCGGGCGTCACAAGGGACTCGTAGACCTCCTCGCTGAGGCCCAGGACGCTGACCGTCAGCCTGAGCTGCCTCTTTGCCTCCTCATACGGGTCCGGCCTTACGGCCAAGCTCTCACTCGTATACAGAAGAGTCTCCAGCTAACATATAAGTTCTTCATAAAATCCGTCAGGGGCTTTCTGATAGGAATGCTCGCCTCGCGCCGGTTCTCTTTCTTGAGAACTAACAGCCCAAGTTGAACGCTTAAGTACTCCTGTGGCCTATCTCTACATAGAGAGTGGGATCATGAGCCAGGAGAGGAGGGTACTCATAGACGCCAGGGGCCTCGCGTGTCCTGGACCCATAACCGAGATAGTCAAGGCCTACAGGAACGCCAAGAACGGTGACGTGCTGGAGGTCTGGGCGACGGACCCCGGCTTCAAGCCGGACGTAGAGGCCTGGATCAAGAGGACTGGGAACCAGCTCCTAGAGCTCAAGGAGGAGAAGGACAAGATAGTGGCCGTCATAAAGGTCACGGCAAAAAAGTAAATTAAAAACTAAAGTTTTTTATTAAATCTCCTTCGCTATCCTCTTGACCAGCAGGTAGGCCAGCGGTATGACCGCGAGGGCGAAGGCGATCGCGAGGCCCCAGCTGAACGCGTAGATTATGCTGGTTACGTTGGTGAAGGGCTGGACTATTATCGCTATGGCTATGAGCAGGAATATCAGGTAGAGGAGGAACCTGCCGTAGCCGGCGACGTCCTTGAGCTCAGGGTGAGACGGCAACGCTTCTGCATAACTACTAGTTATCTTTAATCACTTCTAGATATCGTTTCGATACGGGTTAGGTTTATATGGTACTACCGAAGCGGTTTCCATTGGTGACCCCCTGCCTGATGACGGGCGCTGCTCACGAGGGTGGGAGCGATAAAGGGCGTGGATGGGAGGGTAGTGGTGTTCCCCTCGACCAGCCCCAATGAGTTAAGGGCGACGGTGTATGACCCCTTAAGAGGGGTGCCCGTGGCGGAGTTAGAAGTAAGGGGAAGTTACGCCACGGGTAAACACTTGAGCAGCTGGTCAACTACCGTGTCGGTGATAGCCAGGGTCGCAACCAGTCTGACCTCCTCCCCGCCCTGAAGGGCGGGGGCTCCCCGAGGTCTCAGGTGTTACACCCCTTTACGGGTGCTACTCCGTTATGCAGTACCAGGAAAGACAACGGTTTTTTCACTGTTGAAACCACAGCACCAGTAGCTCTCTTCAGGATGTTCAGTGCACCGTTCAGATCTGAATGAAGCTTATGTCCCTTAGGGCAACTGACCACTCCTCTTGGATACCTTTTGACCTCAACGTCGTGATAAGCACAGTACCTAGACGTGTTATACTCAACAACCTCGTACACTTTCATGCCGTACTCTTGTGCCTTCAACTCTATAGCATCCATTAGCTTACGGTATGACCATAAGTTCACAGTGAGCTTATTTCCCTTGTCTTGAGCAATGTTGTACGGATAACCTAGGTAGATGGTTGAAACTCCTTGATCGTGAAGCTGCTTCAAGAGGTTGAAAGCCAAGTTCCTATACAAGTGAAGAAGACGCCTAGTTAACTTCTTAAACAGTCTCCTCCTCTCCCTGTTAAGCTCCTCCTGGGCTTCATATTCGTTGACGTTCCTTGCCTTGTCAGCAAGAGATTGCGCCTCAGCTATCTTCCTTTGAAGATAGAAATAGTCTTCCTTAGCCCTAACACCCTTGTACAGTAACCACGTTCCGTCGTCCACTACAACGCTAGCTAAAACGTTTATGCCCAGGTCAATTGATGCGACCTTGTTTCCCTTTGGGGACGCGATTTAGATTGACCTCCTTTCACCGTGTACAATATACTTGCTCTTCTTTCCAGTTTTAGTGACCTCTACCCCGACATCAACTGGGATTGAAGCGTACCAAGCGCTCTTAGCGTCGTAATATATTTCCAGTCTGCCTTGCCTGCCGTGCCACCTAAGCCTGCCAGCGAACTCAATTTCGAGACCGAAGCCCTTGAGGATGAGCTTGTGGTTCTGCTCATCCACTTCGTATCTGTCTTGTCTAATAACAAGGAACAACTTCCTCCTCTTCGTCTCTCTGTCCTTCCAATAACGAGGCGGTGAGACGTTGTTCACGTGCGGTGGTAGTTTTCCTTGTTTCTTCAGCTTGAGGAGGGAGAAGAACGATGACCAGGCCTCGTTGTTCTTCTGAAGCACGGCTTGCGCGTTAACACCTAGTACGCCCTTGTACTTATCGTAGTATTTGTCCCATGTTGATTTGAAGTCCACTTTCCCTCCGTGAAAGAACTGCTGCCTTCTCTCATAGTTAACTTCGTTGAACAGTCTGGCAGAGGTATCCGCTAACTTCCTTAACTTCCTCTCTTGAAAGCCGCTCGGGAGAAGACGAACTACATTTGTCCTCATATTAGTATACTTGACTTCGTAGATGCCCTCCTCTGGTATTGCGGGAGAAGTCGGCTCCCGCTCCTCATGTCCTAAGAGTTGACCAGAGGGGGACATCTTAAAGGAAAATAGTAGTGAGAGTTTTTATTTTTTACCCCGCCCCTTCCAGGGGTGGGGTTTGTCGTCTGTTTTATCACCGAGGCTATTATGATGTCATAGAAGAGGTAGGGGTTGATGAAGTGTATCCAGTAGAATATCGCGAGCTGGACCGCTATCGTTATTATCACGGCGTAGAGGCCGAACTTAAGTATGTTGAAGACGGAGGCCATGAACGGGCTGCTGGCCCCTCCCACCTGCCTCTGGATGTAGTCCACCAGTATGTTAATGAGGGCCACGCCGAGGGTCAGCAGGATTATGGCGCCGGCCAGGGACGGCAGGTAGTTGGCTATCTCCTGCATGTAGAGCGTGGCCGGTCCCAGCTTCAGGACCGAGAACGCTACGGCCAGCGTGACCAGTATGATGAAGGCCTTGACGGCGCCTACGCTTAGGCCCAGGAGGCCCTTCACTTCAGGGTACTGATCAAAGTACTTCAGCGAGAGGGCCCTCCTGAGGACGGCAGCGACTCCGTAGGCCACCATGATGCCAATTATGACGATTACTATGAACTCTACTATTGACGGGAGCGACTGGGTAAGGGCATGTATGAGGGGCGAGTACCACGCCATAGTAGGCCGCTGTTTTTAAAAAGCTTTGGTTTAAAAATATCTGTGAATACTATGATATTCTACAACTATTCCACGTTTTCATTTGTATACACAGAACCTCTTAGCGTTTTACCCGGCCCAGCCGCTCACGCTGACGGGTAGCCTTGAGGGGCCTATATCCTTCCCAGCCTGTGGTGGGCGTCGGATCCCTGGTCCTGAGGGGACAGGAGGTACTCATGGTCAGGAGGGCCGCGCCGCCTGAGGCAGGCAGGTGGGCCCTTCCAGGGGGCAAGGTGGAGCTCGGCGAGGGGGTCCTTGAGGCGGCTGAGAGGGAGCTCGAGGAGGAGACGGGCCTCCTCTGCAGCCCCCTGGGCGTCGTTAACGTGGACCAGATAATATCAAGGGACGAGGCCGGGGTCGTCAAGTACCACTACATACTAATCACCGTGCTAATGGGGGACTGCAGGGGCACGCTGAGGCCCTCAAGCGACGCCCTCGAGGCGGCCTTCCTTGACGTAAGGGCCTATGCCGCGAGCCCTGAGGTAGCAGAGTCTACCAGGAGGTTCCTGCAGAAGCTGTTGAACGGGGAGGTCCCGCTTGGGAGGCCCATAAGGGTGGAGACATCAAGCCCTACGTAGCTGTTTCAACTTTCATATAGTTTATAATTTGTCACCGCGATCAGCGTATACAGGAGGTACGTAACCGAGCACTCAAGATGTGGGGCCCCTGGGGTGGCCCTGAACGCCCCCAAGCCCGATGAAGGCCCGAGCGGGGTGCGGGGGAACAGGGATGAGGCGATGACCGTAAGGCAACATGAACCTGTATGAGAGCTGAACCCCCTCGCGAGTGAGGGCCTCAGTAGGTCAGGCCCTCCTCGGCCACCTGCTCCCTTACCCTCCTCCTGAGGTCCCTGTCCTCGAAGGGCAGCAGGTCCCTGAGCCTCTCCGGCACCACGAGCCTGCGCGTCCTGATCATCTTGACGATGGCCTTGTAGGCGGCGTAGGCGGCCAGGGCCTCGTCATCTATGTTTGAGAGCGCTATGGCCTTGGCAACGTCATAAAGCGCCCTCAGCTCGCCCTCGCTCTCGATGACGCCCCTCTCGCCCTCCCCCCTGCTCACGACCCTCGCCAGGCTCACGTAGTGCCGCTCGTCAAGCATGACCCTCAGCCTCTTCTCCTCAGCCACCGCCTCAGCGCCGTCGGGCTCCGAGAACCCCTGCGGCACCTCCTCGTCTGAGGGCTCTGGGTATACGAGGAGGGCGTCCGGCAGGTACGCCTCCACCACAACTGAGGAGAACCCCCTGAACATCTCCTTCGCCAGGCTCTCAACTAGCGAGTGCACGAGGAACAGCGACTCGGTGCTGTAGTCAACGTCGTAGTCGGCCGCGCTCAGGTCCTCATCGTCCTCGTCTCCCTCCATAGGCAGGTAGCCCTCCCCTCCCCCCTCTAGCTCAGATATAAGCTGAATCAGCCAGTCCTGGACCCTGTCCACGGCCCTCAGGAGCACTAGGTACGACAGGGCCGCCACGGCGACGCCTGCCGCCGCTGAGACCCACGCGGGCCACCTGACGAGGCCCGTGACGATGTAAATTGACGAGAAGGCCAGGGCCCCTAGCACCAGGGCGCCAACGAAGGCTATCAGCCTAATCCGCGTGACTATCAGCCCGTCTTGGCCTTAGGGGCCCAGAATTATTAAGATTAACCCACGTCGTAGATTAGGGCGTCAGCCTCGCAACGCCCTGAGGTGAGAAGTTGCCGAGGGTTGACCCAGGTCAGTACCTGGTCGAGGTGGCTGACGTTCTCAGGCTCGGGGACAGGGAGCTGAGGGAGCTCGCCTCGCTCACGCTGGGCTCCGGCGGGCTCTTCGTGACGTTCCCGTCTATAGTTACAGTCAGGACGAGCCAGGGCGCCCTGCGGCTGGCCGTCGGGGTGGGGTCCCTCATCCTTGACGAGAGGCCCCCCTTCAGGCACTACGTTATAGCCGCCCCAGAGTGGGTCGACGCGTGCAGGGCTGGTGCCAGGGAGCCCTCGTTCAGGTCCCTCGAAGGCCCCTCCGTGAGCCTCGAGGGGGTTGCGATAGCCGTTGACGTCTCTGACCCTGTCGCCCTCGCGCTGAACTCGTCAGTGTTAACCGGGGAGTTTACAAAGTCGACGGAGGGGCGCCCCCTGCTGGTCGTAGCTAGTGAAGGCGGAAACAAGGTCAACGCGCTGTCCCTGGCCCCTGACGGCTACCTCCTGGGAGCCCTGAGCGGGAGGGCGCACGAGCTGCTGACGTACCTGCTCACGCTCTACACTAGCTGCCAGAGAGGACCTCCCTGATCCTGGACCTCAGCAGCTCAGCTACCAGCTTCCCGTCAGCCTTGCCCCTGAGCCTCTCCATGGCCCTGCCCATGAGGGGACCGAAGGAGGCCTCCCCCTTCTGCCTCACCAGCCCAAGGTTCTCCTTAACAACATCATCTATGACCCTTCTCACCTCATCCTCACCCAGCCTCGTCAGGCCCAGCGCCTTGGCCGCCTCCTCGGGGCCAAGCCTCGGGTCCTCGGCCATCTTGGCCAGTATCGCCTCGGCGGCCTCCTTGGCCACCCTGCCCCCAGCAAGGAGCCTCACCAGGCCCTCTATCTTGTCCTCGCTTATGGAGTCCACGTTGACGCCCTTGCTCTTCAGCCCCTTCATCGTGACCACGATAAGCGACGCTATAAGCGTGGGGGACAGCGAGGCCCCGTACCTCCCTATGAGCTCCTCTATGAGCGGGAGCCTCGGGTCGGCAACAGCCTTCTCCGCGAGCTCCCTGCTCATGCCGTACTTCTCCACGAACCTCCTGACCTTAACCTCGGCCGGCTCCGGCACCAGCTTCTCGGCCTCGGCGAGCATGTCAGGGGTCACGAGGAGGTGAGGTATGTCAGTCTCAGGGTACATCCTCTCCCTGCCGGGCCTAGGCCTCATGTAGTGGGTCGTCCCGTCCTCATTGGCGGCCCTCGTCTCCTCAGGGACTCCTTGAAGCGCCTGCCTGACCCTCCAAAGTATAACTGATATGGCCTTCAGGGCCCTCTCGGGCCTCTCGGCCACCATGGCGAAGGCGTCCTGGGCGGGGTCTGCCCCGAGGGCCCTATAGACGGCCTGGACCTCCTCGGCCGTTATGCCGTAGGCCGGCAGCTCATCGCTGTGGAAGAGGCCCTGAACGTCGCTCCAGAACCTCACGTAGTCAGCTATCTCGGTCCCGAACCTCCTTCCTGGCTGCACGTAGGTGCCGAGGAGCCCCTTCATGCGGGGCAGCCTGACCGCGAGGACCTTGCCTCCTGACTCAAGCGCCCTGGCTATCACCTTGCTCTTGGTGCCCCTGAACAGGTCGGTCACGTCAACAGGCTCCTGGTCAAGGTCCTGCTCGGTTATGCCGCGGGCCCTCATCTCGTCCCTTACCCTGAGCAGGTTGACCTGCCTCATGACCTCGTACTCCACAATTTTGTCTATGAGGTCAAGCTCCTGCACCCCCTTTATCTCGGTCTTGGCCCCGCCGGCTATGCTCACGTTCAGGTCCTGCCTTATGGTGCCGAGCCCCCTCTTGACGGCCCCCGTCATCCTGAGCAGCATGCCTATAGCCAGGGCCACGTCCTTGGCCTCCTGGGGGGTGTGCATATCCGGCGCCGTGGCTATCTCTATTAGCGGCACCCCGAGCCTGTCAAGCCTGTAGTCAACGACCTGCCCCCTCTCCCCGGCCTTCCTGGCCGCGTCCTCCTCAACCACTATAGTCTGGATGCCGTAATCCTTGCCGTTGACCGTTATCCTTCCCCCCAGCGCCACTATGGCCGTCCTCTGGAAGCCGCTCGTGTTGCTGCCATCTATCACTATCTTCCTCATAACGTGAACCTCGTCAACTATCGTCGACCCCAGGGCCTTGGCGACCGCGAGGGCTATCACTATGGCCTCCCTGTTGATCGGGTGCGGGGGCTCCTCGTCGGCCTCGACGAGGCAGTAGTGGCCTGAGGGGGCCTGGTAGCTGTACTTCCTCCCCTTCCTGTACTCGAAGAGGGCAGCTACGTCAACCTCGCCCGTCTCGCTCCTTGTGGGCCTGAGCCACCTGGGGAACTCGTCCCCCTTCTCGGCCTCGGTGAGGTCAGTCGGGCAGCTGCAGAAGAGCTTGTGGCTCGTGTCAAGCTGCTGGTGTATCTCGAGGCCTACCTTGAGGCCCAGGGCCTGGTAGTCAAACTTCTCATCAGGGCCTGTCATGATACCACCTCGGGAAGAGCTTGAGCTCGTGCCTGGGGTTTATCTCGCCGGCCAGGTTCGTGAGCATCAGCCTCCTCACCTCCTCCACGTCCCTCGTCCTGGCGAGGACCCAGGAGAGCTTGACAAAGGCCGTCTCGGGCAACATGTCCTCAGCCGGTATGACGCCAGCCTGGAGCATCCTCCTGCCGGTGCTGTAGACGTTAAGGTTGACGCGGCCGAAGAGGGTCTGGGTAGTTATCACGACCGGCACCCCTGACTCCACGGCCCTCTGAAGGGATGGTATAAGCCTGTTCGCCACGTGCCCGAAGCCCGTGCCCTCTATGACGATGCCGTGGTAGCCCCTGTCGACGAGGAAGTCTATGACCTCTGACGTCATGCCTGGGTAGAACTTAATCAGCGCCACCCTCTCGTCGAAGCCGTTCTCGGGCTCCAGGCCCTTCGACCTCCCCTTGAAGTCGTCCCTCAGCATCTCGACCTTCCCCTCGTAGGGCCATACCTTAGCTAAGGGAACGTCATTAACGCTCTGGAACGCGTCCCTCCTGCTGCTGTGCATCTTCCTCACCTTGGTGCCCCTGTGGGCCAGGGCGTACGTGTCTCCCGTCTCGCCGTGCATAACCACCGTGACCTCGCCGAAGGGGGCCTCCGAGGCCACTAGCACGGCGGCCGTCAGGTTGAAGGCCGCGTCGCTGCTGGGCCTGTCGCTGCTCCTCTGGGCCCCCACGAGGGCAACCGGCCCAGGGAGGCCCCTGTGGAAGACGAACGAGAGGGCCGCCGCCGTGTACGCCATGGTGTCGGTGCCGTGGGCCACGACAACCCCTTCATAGCCGGCCTTAAGCCTCTTAGCCACCTCGTCAGCTACGGTCTCCCATATCTTGGGCGTCATGTCCTCGCTGAATATCGCCATGACCTGCTGGACGTCAACGGAGGCGTACCTGAACATCTCGGGCACAGACGCCGCCAGCTCCTTGGCGTCCATGTAGGGGTGTACGGCGCCGGTCTCGTAGTCAACCCTGCTGGCTATGGTGCCCCCTGTGCCGAGTATCATGACCTTCCTCTGGGGCGGCCTGACCTCAGTCTCAGAGAGGCTCACGGGCTCACCCGGATGAGATGTCAGCTCCCCCCTTGACAGTAGCCTTATGGTGGCCTTGGGGCCCAGGCGCACGCCGACGTTGTAGCCGTTGTCAAGCTTTATGACAACAACTCCTGGGGCCGAGAACTCATCCTTGGGCATTAACATACCTCTGAAGGCAGCCCCGTCCTCCCTGGTGACCTCTATAAGGTCGCCCGGCCTCACCCCGGCCTCGGCCAGCCTCCTCGCTACTAGGTCTGTGTAGCCGAAGTACTCCTCCAACTAAGCCCCTCTTAGCTACTGAGGCCCTGGGGTAAAAAGGAGATGTTATCAGGCAGCGGCCTTGGCCTGCTGCGCCGCCTTGAGGACCCTCCTCACGAACTCAACCTTGTTCCTGAGCCTAGGGGGCAGGTTCTTCTTGTGCTTGGGCTCTATCCTGGGCGTGGCCTTCCTCACCTTCCCGGCCTTTGTCATTGATCCGTGCGTGGGCATGGCTCATCAGGTCCTCTGCTGCTGGGCTCCCTTAAAAACCCTGTTGGCCTCTGCGCGGCCAACTGGCAAAGCTTTATTCCTACCTAGGCACCTAAAGGGCCTGGGAAGAGGGCCCTTGAAGGTATACGTGGTTGACACCCTGGCGGGCTCCTACGCGGTGGATGAGAGCGGGAAGGAGCTGGCCTTTGAGCCCATGCCTAAGTCCAAGAACGAGATGGTGGAGGAGGCGATGAAGGCCTACAGGGGTGAGCCCCTCCAGTCCTTCGCCAGGCTCGCGGAGAAGCTAAAGGTCATGAACCCTGAGCTCGTGGTCGTGGAGGACGACGTCGAGGCCAAGTACCTGGGCCAGATGGGGCTGAAGGTCATCGTTGAGGAGGGGAACGCTGTCGCCGTCTCCCTCAGGTCAAGGCTTGCCCAGGAGCTCGTGAGGGCTGAGCTAACGAAGGACGCAAGTGAGGCCCCCTCCCTTGAGTTCGAGGTGACCTACGAGTTCACCAGGAGGGGCCTCATGGGGGCCGCCAAGAAGCGCGACCTCCTCCTGGCCCACGCAATAAGGACCGTTGACGACATTGATAAGACCCTGAACCTGTTCGTTAACAGGCTGCGCGAGTGGTACAGCGTCCACTTCCCCGAGCTGAACGACCTGGTTGAAGACCACAGGCTCTTCGTCACCATAGTGTCACAGGTGGGCACAAGAGACGAGATGGACCTTGAGAGGCTTAAGTCCATCGGGGTCCCCGAGGGGCTCGCCAAGAGGATAGTTGACGCGGCCAGCAAGAGCGTCGGGGCGGACGTGTCAGAGCACGACGCTGAGGCCGTGAGGACCTTCGCCAGCATATCCCTTCAGCTCTACGACCTCAGGTCCCAGCTGGAGGGCTACATAGGCAGGATCGCCAAGGAGGTGGCGCCTAACGTGACGGAGCTAGTAGGGCCCCTGCTGGCCGCGAGGCTCATAAGCCTGGCCGGCAGCCTTGAGGAGCTGGCCACGATGCCTGCCAGCACAATACAGGTGCTTGGGGCCGAGAAGGCCCTCTTCAGGGCCCTGAGGACGGGCGGCAGGCCGCCCAAGCACGGCATAATATTCCAGTACCCTGACATATTCAGGGCCCCGAGGTGGCAGAGGGGCAAGATAGCGAGGGCCCTTGCGTCCAAGCTCGCCATAGCTGCCAAGGTTGACGCGTTCAGCGGGAGGTTCATAGGGGACAGGCTGAGGGAGGAGCTGCAGCAGAGGATAGCTGAGATAAAGAAGGTCTACGCTGCCCCGCCCAAGAGGAAGGAGGAGAAGGCCAGGCCGCCCGCCAGGCCTGCGAGGCCCGGGAGGCCGCCCAGGAGGAGGGAGGGCAGGGGCGGCCAGAGGGAGGGCGGCAGGGGTGAGGGAGGCAGGGGGTGATGTAAAGTGAGGGTTTACGAGCACGAGAGGTGGAAGGGGGTCTACGTAGCTGAGCTTGACGACGGCAGCCTGAGGCTGGCGACCAAGAACCTGGTCCCCGGCCAGAGGGTCTACGGGGAGAGGCTCTTCAACTACGAGGGGGTCGAGTACAGGGAGTGGAACGCCTACAGGAGCAAGCTGGCGGCCGCCCTGCTGAAGGGCCTCGAGGAGCTGCCGGTCAAGGAGGGCGACAGGATACTCTACCTGGGCATAGCGAGTGGCACGACCGCCAGCCACATAAGCGACATAATAGGCTCCAAGGGCCTGATATACGGCGTGGAGTTCTCGCCGAGGGTCATAAGGGACCTCATGCAGGTCGTGGCGGACAGGAGGAACATACTGCCCATACTCGCCGACGCCAGGGCGCCTGAGAGGTACAGGCTCATGGTAGGGATGGTGAACGGCCTGTACGCCGACGTGGCCCAGCCTGAGCAGGCCGACATAGTTAACAGGAACGCCAGGCTGTTCCTGGAGGACGGCGGCTACCTGCTCCTCGCCATCAAGGCCAGGAGCATCGACGTGACGAGGGAGCCAAGCGACATCTACCTCAGGGAGATGAAGAGGCTCGCCCAGGGAGGCTTCGAGATAGTTGACGTGGTTCACCTCGATCCCTTCGACAGGGACCACGCAATGATCTACGCCCGATATAGGAGGAGCTCATGATGAGCGGTGAGGCCGGCAACCTTGCCGAGAGGGTCAGGAGCAGGTGGAGGGAGGAGGTAAGGAGGCTTCAGGCCCACTGGCCCGCAGAGCAGGTCACCCTTGAGGAGCTTAATGTCAGGAGGTCAATAGGCCTGGCCGACGGCACCATTCACGAGATGGACCCAGAGGAGGTCAAGAGGCTCCTCAGGGTAGTCCCGCCCTACTTCAGGCCCTTCATGAGGGTCCCCCTCCTCCTCAGCTACGTAAAGGAGGAGGACGGGGCGGCCAGGTACCTGGTAATGGGTGACAGGTGGCAGAGGAGGCTGGCCGAGCTGATGGTGAGGGGCGACTACTCCTCTGAGGGCATAACGGAGCTCTCTGTGGACGAGTTCGTTAGGCTCCTCAGGGAGTTCCGCTCCCTCGTCTTCGTCTCCCTCAGCCTGGCCTAACGCTTTTAATGCATGACCTCCTTTGGCCTCCTCAGGAATTACACATGTCAAGGCTTGTGGACGAGATATACGAGGGCGCCCTCAGGGCCATGGAGGTCCTGAGGGGCGTGGCGAAGGAGACCCCGCTGGACCTCAGCTACACCTTCTCGGCAATGACAGGAGGGGAGGTCTACCTAAAGCTTGAGAACCTGCAGAAGACGGGGTCGTTCAAGGTAAGGGGCGCCTACTACAAGATATGGAGGCTTGGCGAGGCCGCCAGGAGGGGCGTCGTGGCCGCGAGCGCAGGCAACCACGCCCAGGGGGTGGCGTACGCGGCGAAGCTGCTGGGCGTGAAGGCGACGATAGTTATGCCGACCATCGCGCCCCTCTCCAAGATCCTGGCCACCAAGTCATACGGGGCTGAGGTGATCCTCTACGGGTCCCTCGTGGACGAGTCCATAAGGAGGGCGCACGAGATAGAGCGGGAGAGGGGCGCGACCTTCATACACCCGTTTGACGACGTCGACGTGATGGCCGGCCAGGGGACCATAGCCCTGGAGCTCATAGGGCAGCTGGGCGGCCCACCTGACGTGGTAGTGGTCCCAGTTGGGGGAGGAGGACTGATATCAGGCATCTCGGCAGTGCTGAAGAAGAGGTACGGCCAGAGGGTCAAGGTCATAGGGGTCGAGCCGTCCTATATGCCCAAGTACAGGGCCCTGATAAAGGAGGGCAGGGAGCTGGGGCCCGAGTCATACTCCTCAGGCCTCATGGACGGCCTGCTGGTCAAGGGCGTGGGGACCCTTACAAGGCAGGTCATAGAGGAGCTGGTGGACGACCTGGTCACAGTTGACGACAGGGAGGTGGCCAAGGCCATGTTCCTGCTGCTCGAGAGGGCCAAGACCCTTGCCGAGGGCGCAGGGGCGGCCTCGCTGGCGGCCATGCTTGAGGGCAAGGTTAACGTGAAGGGCCTGAAGGCCGTAGCCATAATAAGCGGGGGCAACGTTGACCTGACCAGGATAGCTAACATCATAAACTACGAGCTCTACAGCGCGAGGAGGCTAGTCAAGCTCGTTGGGGCCGTCCCGGACCAGCCTGGGTGGCTTGACAGGGTCCTGAGGAGGCTTGCGGAGGCCAGGTTCAACGTGGTTGACATAAGGCACGACAGGTTTGCCCCCTCTATCATGCCGGGCTGGGCCATGGTGGAGGTACTGGTGGAGGCCCCCGACCCCGACGCCGTGCCTGAGGCCATAGAGGCCCTGAGGAGGGAGGGCCTCGAGTTCAGGGAGGTATATTGATGCCGCGGGCCCTCAGCAGCCCCAGGTACTCGCTGTCCGAGTATATGGACTCCTGTTCCTCCCTCACCTTCTCGAGGAGCCCCCTCGCGGCCCTCCTGACGAAAGAAGCTATCCACTCAGCGTCCTCGCGGGCGACCCCCTTGGGCCTCGGCGGAAGCGCGGCCCTGCCGAGGCTCCCCTTGGCTATCAGCCAGGCCCCCACGGAGGCCTGGGTCGCGTGGGCTGCCAGCTCTTCAGCGGTGATGGCCCCTCCCGATGCCCAGTACAGCTCCCTGACGTAGCTAACTGCGGCGGCCCTCCTCAGCTTGTCCCTCCACTCGAGGAAGAGCCTGTCCCCCTCCGCCCTCACGCGGGCGGCGAGGGCCTCAGGGTCGACGCCCGTGAGGGGGGACCTGGCGGCCGCCGAGGCCAGCGAGGGGTCCGCTACGGCTGCGACGCTGCCGTGAAGCAGCGTTAACGTGGTCGCGAGCGAGCTGTGGAGGACAGCGTTCATGAAGGCGTCAAGGGGGTCCCCTATGTCAACCTTTTCCCCATTAATGATCTCGGCTACCTCGTCAGCTGTGACAGGGTCAGTGGCAACAGGCCTTCCGTCAATGACTAGCCATGGGATACTCCACACGCCAGCTCTAAGCGATTCAATGCCGCCGTCGAGGGGCATTAGCTCAACCCTCTCAAGGAGGCCTCGCCTGCTCAGTCCCAATATGACCTCTCGGCTCGTGGCGCAGCTCTGATGGAAGTACAGCCTGAAGGCCGTAGCTTTCCCCTCAAGGCCTGTTACATGGGTCGCCTTTTAAAGGGTCTTCTGGACGCCCTGCTGGGAACAGGTCTGCAGGGCCTAAACTGTTAAGTAAAAGGAAAAGAAACAAAGAAATATTAAACAAAGGACGTTTACGAATACCGCTCACTTGATTACGCCCATGTCCCTTAGGACTATCTCGAGGTCCTTGCAGCACCATATAAATATAACTTTTTAGTAATAATTAAAAAAGATATTTAAAAGTTACTTAGAAAGCCTCTCCTTGAGCCTCTTGGTGAGGACTGGCACGAACTGGTACAGGTCCGCCACGACGCCGTAGTCGCAGTTCTTGAATATGGGCGCGCTCTTGTCGTTATTTATGGCCACGACAAGCTTGGCGTCAGTTATCCCCGCAAGGTGCTGAGGCGCCCCGCTTATCCCTATGGCAATGTAGAGCTTGGGCGCCACCTTGTGGCCGCTGAGGCCTACCCAGTGGTCCTCGCTGAGCCACTTGAGGTCAGCCGCTATCGGCCTTGAGCACCCTATCTGGGCCCCCAGGACCTCAGCCAGCTCGAAGGCTATCTTCAGGTCCTCCTTCGACCTGAAGCCTCTCCCCACGCTAACTATGAGCTCGGCGGCCTCTATGTTGACGCCTCCCCTCTCCTTTGGCCTCCTCTCAAGGACCTTCACGGTTGGCGAGGGGGGCTGCACCGTCTCAAGGGTCCCCTTAGCGCCTCCCTTGGGAGCCCTCGGCGTCTTCCTAGGGGCCAGCAGGAGAACCGCCGGCAGCGGCACCTCCTCGAGGGCTATGGCCCTCCCGCTCAGGAAGCCCCTCCTGTAGCTTGCCGAGCTCCCCGAGACCTTGACGTCATAGACCTCCGTCGCCAGCGGCAGGTCGTAGAGGCCGGCGACCCTGGAGAGGACGTCCTTGAGGTTCTTCGTGGTGGGCGCCAGGATTACTGACGGCTTAAGGCTCTCGTAGAGGGACCTCAGGGCCAGGAAGAGGCTCTCAGTGTCGTCAGACCTCAGGTGGTGAACGGGGTGGCCGTAGTCGAGCAGGGGGCTTGGGTCGACCTGGCCGAAGACAAGTATGTGGGGCTCCCCGACCTGCCTGGCTATGGTGAGCGCCTCAGCCACGTCTTCCTCTTTCTGCGCAACGACCAGCGAGGTCATGGCCATCACCTCACCCTGATCACGCCCTCAGCGGCCAGGGCGTCTATCAGCTTGTCGGCGGTCTCCTCAAGGGTCTTGCCCTCTATTATCGTCTGCTTCCTCTTAACGGCCAGCACCCTTGCCTCAACGAGCTTCCTCTTGGGCTTCACGACGCCCTCGAGGTCTGAGGCCTTAATGACGTGCTGGGGCTTCCTCGAGGCCATCCTTATCTGGATGAGCGTCGGCGGCCTTGGAACGTTTATCTCCCTGGTCACGCTCACCACCGCGGGGATAGGGGCCTCGACCACCTCTACGTAGTCCTCAACGTCCCTCTCCGCAACTATCCTCCCGTCCTTCACGTCAAGCTTCCTCACGAAGCTCACGTAGGGGAGGCCCAGCTTAGCCGCTACCCTGCCGGCCACCTGCCCGGTGAAGCCGTCAATTGTGGCCTCGCCGGCCAGGACTAAGTCGGGCTTAAGGTTGAACTTCCTTATGACCGCCACTATGGCGGAGGCCGTCGTAACGGGGTCCCCCGGCGTGAGGGAGTCGTCCTCGACTATGAAGGCCTCGTCGACGCCCTTGGCGAGCCCCTCCTGAACCGCCATCTTTACGTCCTTGTCCCTCTTGTCCACAGGTCCCCAGGCGACCACCGTTATCGAGTAGATCTTAGACCCCTTGAAGTAGGTGTCCCTCAGCCTCACGGCCTCCTCAACGGCGTTCCTGTCTATGTCAGAAAGCTTCAGGGACATGTAGTCAAAGTCCACGAGCCCCTCAGGCGTACCCCTTATGGTCTCAGGGTTGAGCGCGGGCTTGAGCAAGACTACTAGGTCCCCCAACTAGTTCACCTGGGGCCCTAAGGTCAGAGCGGATAATAAGGAGCTATTTGAACGGGACCTTTCCGCTCTAGCAGGACTACCTTATATCTGCTGACCGCCTGGCGAGGCCCTGGCGCCTAGGCCTCACGCTCAGGTAATCAGCGACTTGAAGACCTGCACATATGGCACGCCCTCGATGTAAATCTCTGAGCCAGGGGCCACGAGGCCAAGGGACCTCGCCAGGGAGACCGCCCGGCGCCCAATGAGTATAATCATGTCTGCCTCCTCAATGGCCCTAATGACCTCCTCTTCCTCGCCCACCCTCTCGCCAAAGAAGTCCTCGCTTACCTCAACCACCACCCCATCACTTGTCTTAAGCCTCCTGTTCAGCAGCTCGGCGTCAGCGACGGCGACCATCACGCCATATTCTGTCCTCATGACCTTGTAGGCCAGCCTTGTCAAAAACCCTCGCCGTCAGGTCTGCACTAGCCTGTCCCTGAACGCCTGGAACGGGTTCGTAAGCGCCCTGCCGTTGACGCTCACCGGCCTCCTAGCCGGCGGCATGGCGAGGTAGCCAGGCATTATTTTCTCTATCCTGGCGTCGAAGGGCTCAATCATCGTGTTCCTATAGAATATGCCGAGGGGTATCCTCGGCTCCCACTCAAGCATCTTCTCGACAATCTTGGGCAGCTTCTTGAGGTCCTCCGGCTTCTCCACGTTGGGGTCCCAGGACGGGTCCTCCTTGTCAAGGTAGTAGATGCGCTTCTCGTACCACTCCTTCGTCATTATGTCGTTATAGGTCGGGCAGGGCTGGAGCACGTCAATTAGGGACGTGCCCTTGTGCATTATGGCCGCCTTTATCATCTCCTTCAGCTGATCTATGTGGTAGGCATACGCCCTCGCTATGAAGGTGAACCCGCTGGCGAAGGCCAGCAGGAGCGGGTTGATAGCGCTCTGTATGTTGGGCTGGCCTAGGGCCTTTGTCTTGAACCAGAGCGGGAGGGTCGGGGACGCCTGGCCCTTGGTCAGGCCGTAGACGGCGTTATCATGAAGTATGATCTTTATGTCTATGTTCCTCCTGCCGACCGCCACGAAGTGGCCAGCCCCTATGCCCAGGAGGTCACCGTCGCCTGAGGCCACTATGACTACCTGGTCAGGGTTAGCTAGCTTGACCCCCTGGGCCACAGGTATGGGCCTGCCGTGCAGCGTGTGTATGTTGGCGGTCTTTATGTAGTAGGCTATCCTGCTTGAGCACCCTATGCCTGAGACGATTGTGACCTTCTCGTTAGGCAGGTCGAGCTCAGCGAAGGCCCTCTGCATGGCCGTAAGTATACCGAAGTTGCCGCAGGCTGGGCACCACTGAACCCACGCGTCAGTCTTGTAGTCCATCCAGTTACGCGCCATCGCTCACCACCACCAGGCCTTCCTTCATGCTGAGGGCCTTCTTAATTCCGTTATATACCTCCTGCTCCATGAGGCTCCTAGCGTTGAGCTTAGCTATCCTCTTCTTAATGTCAAGCCCTGTGAACATCCTTATGGCCCACACCATCTGCCCGAAGGCGTTGTTCTCGACAGCTATTACGTCATCAGAGGTCTCAATAATGCCCTTGACCATGTTCGTGGGGAAGGGCAGGAAAGTCTTGATCTGGAGGAACCTCAGCTTGAGCCCCTCTGCTGAGAGCCTCTCCATGGCGTCGAGTATGGGGCCCTTAGTGGTGCCCCAAGAGATAACGGTCACCCTGGCATCAGGGTCCCCGTGCAGGACAGCCTTCTCCGAGTCGGGTATCTCGCGCTCTATTGTCTCCATCTTCCTGATCCTCTTCATGACCATTTTCTCCCTCATCACGGGGTCCTCGGTCACGACCCCCTCCTCATTGTGCTCAAGGCTCGTGACGATGTACCTGACAGCGCCCAGCGGGGCCCGTGGGCTTATTCCGTCGTCCGTCAGCTCATACCTCTTGTAAGTCTTAGGGTCAGGCTGGGCAATGAACTTGCCCCTGTCGAGCGGCACCTTGTAGGGGTCTACGTCCTCCATGTCAAAGCTCATCATTGAAGCCGCCATGTACTTGTCTAGCAGGTGTATGACGGGCACCTGGAACCTCTCGGCCCAGTTCAATGCCTTTATGGTGTCATAGTAGGCCTCTATGTGATCGCCGCTGGCCAGGACTATCTTTGGCAAGGCCTCGCCGTGACCAGCGAACATGGAGTGGAGCAGGTCGCCCTGGCCCTGCCTCGTGGCTATGCCCGTCGAGGGGCCTGTCCTCATCCAGACGCTTATTACGACAGGGACCTCTGCCATGACCGCGAAGCTTATGGCCTCATTCATGAGCGAGAGGCCAGGCCCGCTTGTCGTGGTCGCGACCCTGGCCCCAGCCAGGGCCGCCCCTATGGCCATGTTGAGGGCCGCCAGCTCGTCCTCGGCCTGGAGCGTGAGCGCCGGCATCTTCTGCGCTCCAAGGGACCTGGCGGCGTCCTCATCGAGGTCGAAGACCCTGTGGGACTCCATGTAGAAGGCCTCGTCCTGGCTCGGGGTTATCGGGTAGTAGGTCTCAAGGGTCACGCCCCCGACTATCTTAGCCATGGCAACAATGTCGTTGCCTGTCGCGACCATCCTGACCTTGTTCCTGTGGGGTCCATCCGGCAGCGGCTTAGCGACGCCGTAGTTCTCCTTGACGTACTCGTACGTGACCCTGGCCGCCTCAATGTTCGAGTCTATTATCGACTTCCTCCCCGCGAAGTAAAGCTCTATGGATCTCTCGACGGCCGCCAGGTCTATGCCTAGCATGGCGGAGAGGGCCGTTATCGTCATGGTGTTCACGGTCTTGGCAACGCTCACGACTGAGGTCTTGAGCCTGTCGGCCGTGACCTTTAGGAGGTCCTTGAGCGGCAGGCCCACAGTCTTGACTCCCTGCCTCGAGAGGTACTTGACGAGCTCTGAGGCCACGGGCTCAACCCCTTTCTCCTTCAGGTCCTCCCTGACCCTCTCCTTCGTCTCGGGCTCCATGGGAGCTATCCTGTCCATCCTTGTCGAGAGGCTGTCGTTGTCATATATGAGGTAGCTTCCAGGGGCCAGCTCGTTGTAGTGGGTGAATATGGCCTCAGCGTCAAGGGCCAGGAGCGCGTCGACGGGGAGCCTGACGCTCCTCGGCTTCCTCGCCCTTACCCTTATGTTGTAGTAGCTGTGGGCCCCCATTATGTCGCTGTGGTACTCCCTTATCCCGAACACGTCGTAGCCCTTTATCATGAAGACC
>JAPWTO010000058.1:0-3265 GCA_028276005.1 Acidilobus sp. | reverse complement strand
ATATATTCAAGCGAGTACGCCTATGTTGACTACAACAGGAGCGGTGTCCCTCTGATAGAGGTCGTGACGGAGCCCGAGGTCAGGGGGCCGAGGGACGCCAGGAGGCTTGTCGAGTACCTTCTCCTCACGCTGTACTACATAGGGGCCACGGACCCAAGGCTTGAGGGGTCCTTCAGGGTTGACGCAAACATAAGCGTGGCGGGCGGTGAGAGGGTCGAGGTGAAGAACATAGGCAGCACCCTTGACCTGGAGAGGGCGCTCTCCTACGAGGCCTTCAGGCAGGGGAAGCTGATATCGCAGGGAGGCGAGGTGAGGAGGGAGACGAGGGGCTGGGACCCCGTGAGGAAGGTAACGAAGCCCCTTAGGGGTAAGGAGACGGAGGAGGAGTACCTGTACTTCCCAGACCCCGACATACCCCCAGTACCCACCAAGCCCCTCATCAGGGAGGCCTTGCCCTTGACGCTTCTGACCCCAGACAGGCAGATGGCGAAGGTCGAGGGCTATGGGGTGTCGAGGAGGACCGCCTGGTCCCTCGTCACCGTGAGGCCTGCCCTAACGCTCTTCCTCAGCTCAGCATTAGAGGGCGCAGAGCCGCAGATCGCCGCTCGCGTCCTGGCGATTGACTTGAAGGGGCTCCTGAGGAAGCTCGGCAAGGACGTCCATTCGCGGAGCTCATGGCCGCCACCCTACACGATAAAGGTTATCTCAGAAGTGGTCAAGGAGGGCGACTACACCTATGACGAAGTTAAGTACAATATCTTGCCTAGGCTCGCGGAGGACCCCAACGTGGACATTAGTGTAATTATGCCGAGAAGGGCCTCAAACATTGAGGAGACGGTTTCAGCTGTTCTATCACGCGAGAAGAAGGCGGTGGCCGACTTACTTAGCGGCAAGGAGAAGGCGCTGGACTACCTGGTTGGAGCTGTCCTCAAGGTCAGAAGAGGTGAGGCCGTGGACCCAAAGAGAGTGAGGGAGCTAATACTTAAGGTCCTTGCCTCTACGACAGGTGATTCTTCGAATCGGTTAAAAAGCTCCTAGCTAAGCTGGCCTGGGCAAGAAGCTTGGCTCAGGACCTAAACGCGGGAGGCTTCGTGCTGCCTGACTACTCGTCAGAGCGCTCGCTCTACGCCATCTCGTGCGGGCTCGCCTCGTTCTTCGGCGTCAAGAGGTCCTGCCTAGGGCGTCAGTTTCCGGTAAGCGGCAGGAGGCTCGTCTTCATATACCTGGACGCCCTAGGGTGGGACCTCTTTCAGGAGGCCAAGGCAGAGGTAGGAGGCCTCGTAGAGAGGGGCGTGACCGTCTTTCCCTCAACGACTTCGACCGCGCTCTCAACGCTTATGAGCGCCCAGACGCCAGGCGAGCACGGCCTCCTGGGCTACATGATCTACAATAAGGTGCTAGGAGGCGTCATAAATGGCATAAAGTACTCCTACATGGGCGAGGCCGGCTCAGGCACCATCCTGAGGAGGCTCACCCAGGCCTTCCCTGTAAGGCCCTGGCTCGCTGAGACGGAGGCTAAGGTCCTCGCGCTTATGTCATCAGATGCCGCAAGCGGCGAGCTTAGTAAGGCCTACATGATGAACAGGCCGGCCCAGAACCTTACTACAACTAGGTCCCACGCCACGCCTTACGAGCTTGTGGCCTCCCTTGTCGAAGCCCTGCAGGGCGACCCCTACGACCTGATCTACGTATACTATAACAATCCTGATCACTTCGGTCACGTCTACGGGCTGGCTGGCAGTTACAGGGAAATAGCAATAGCTGAGCTCAGGACCCTGCTGAGCTACATAAGTGACCTCGCCATGAGGTACAGGGGGAAGTATTCCTTCCTGTTAACGTCAGATCATGGCCAGGTCACCATTTCAAGGATATATCTCTTTAATGAAGACCAGGAGATGCTCTCGCTGCTTGAGGTCCCGCCCTACGGTGACTCTAGGGCTGTCTGGTTCAGGTCAAGAAGCGACGTGAGGCAGCTGCTCAAGGAGAGGTACCACATGATAGTGATGGATAAGGCTGAGGTGGAGGCGACAGGCCTGCTTGGGAGGGTGGAGCAGTTCGTGAGGGATAACGTCATGGGTGACTACCTCGGCGTGGCTCCGGACCCTCTAACTAAATACCATTACGCCTACAGGGAGGACGATCCATCACTGAAGCTGCGCGGGCACCACAGCGGGCTGACGTCTCAGGAGATGCTCATACCCATAGTCTACTGGGAGTAGGGGCCCGCTACTTTTTAAGGTCCTAATGTTGACCATGAGAGACCGAGGGTCAACGCTTGATAACGATAACTAACGCGAGCTCGGCTTCCTTTGCAAATAATCTGCACGTACCCCAAATTCAGTACCTCCTGTTGGCTATTGCGGTAGGCGCGGTAGTAGGCCTGGTCAACGAGTACAGGAAGATAACGGGGGCCAGGATCTTCCTCGGCCTCAGGACATCGATATTCACGTCGATGTTGGGCTTCGTCTTTGCGGTTCTGTATGAGCTAGGAGGAGGCTACCTAATGTTTGTAACGGCGTTCATAGTTATAACGATCATAGCAGCTACCATCTATGTAGAGAGGGCCAGGGTCCTGAAGAGCCTGGGCGCCACCACGTACATCAGCATGCTCCTGGTGTTTGCCTCGGGTATGTTGGTAGGGCTCGGCCTATACCTCTATGGCGTCGTTATATCTGTGATCGTGGCTGTGCTCAGCTTCTACAAGACGCAGTTCCTCAACGCGATATCGAGGATAAGGCGCGAGGAGCTCTTAGCCCTGCTCAACCTGCTGCTCATATCGGCCGTGATCCTGCCGCTCCTGCCCAATAGGTTCATAGGGCCCTACGATTTCTTTAACCCGTTCGAGTTCTGGCTCACTGTTGTTATAGTCTCATTGATATTCTTTGCCCAGTACGTGGCCCTGAGGCTCTCGAGAAGGGGTCTGTTAGCCTTTACTATAATTGGAGGGCTGGTCTCAAGCACGACGGTCACCCTGAGCATAATAGACCTAAGCAACAGGAGCACTAAGGAGCATCAGAGGCCCCTGGCCATAAACGTTCTGTTGTCGAACGTGCCCCTTGCCCTAGTTCAGGTCGGGGCAGCCCTCTACATAACGGCTGAGTCGGCGGCCCCGCTGGCCTACCTCTGGCTCTCCCTGACTGTGATCACGCTCTCCCTGGCGGTGCTTGCAGTAATAGAGAGGGGAAGGGTCAGTCCAGTAGGGCTTGAGCCTCCCTCAACGCCTTTGCCCTTCCGCAGGATCCTGGAGTTCGCAACGCTTCTCTTC
>JAPWTO010000014.1:0-20230 GCA_028276005.1 Acidilobus sp. | reverse complement strand
CATCCCTCAGGAACCTGGAGAAGGCGCAGGCCGTGATCGAGTCAACGGGCCAGGCCTGAAGGGCGCTGACGAACTTCTCGAGCAGCCTCAGGTTGGCGGTGGCCAGGACGCCTAGCCTGAGCCCTGGTGTCGAGAAGGCCTTCGTGAGCGACCTCAGTATAACTAGGTCCTCCCTTGGCCTCAGCGCGGGGCCCGGCGAGAGGTCAACGAAGGCCTCGTCAACTATCAACATGGAGTCCTGGGGCAGCCTTGAGGAGAGGTCATCTATTACGCTGATGGGGGCTAGATAGCCTGTTGGGTTGTTAGGCCTTGATATTATGACAACGAGGGGCTTTAGGGTCTGAGAGGCCTCCTTAATAACATCATCGACGTCGAGCGTGAACGAGCTCCCCTCGCGCGTGAGCAGCGCTCTCCTGATGTTAATTCCAACTGCTCTCGCCATGACCTCATGGTCGCCAAAGTTGGGCTCAACTACGACAAGGGACCTGGCCTGAAGGGCGAGAGGCGCTAGGCTCAGCGCCTCCGCGGCCCCGTTAAGGGGCACCAGCTGCTCCTGATCGAATCCGAGGAATGACGAGAGTGACTCGTAGAGGTCCCTGTAAAGCCACGTGGGGTACGAGGAGTAGACGCCCTCAGCTGCACAGCCCAACACGTAACTTATGAGGTCAGTTGGCGGGCCCAACGGGTTAGAGGGCGAGCTGAAGTCAAGGAGGCCGGGAGGGGCGCCTCCGTGGGTCCTCCTAAGCAGGCCTACATCTGGCAAGCGCCTCACCGTAGTCCTCAGGCGTGTTAACGTTCACCAGGCCCCACTCGACGTTAACGTCTACCCATGGTCCAGGCCTGCTGTCCTTGAAGACCGAGATACCGACGTACCTCCCCCTGTCAACGACTGATACCACTGGTTCCTCAAGCCCCGCGGACCTCTCGGCCAGCCATAGCAGCATGTCTGGCGTGAGGCCCACGAGGTCTCCGGGCAACGTTATTAATGGCCTAGCCCTTATGGTCTTAAGCATCAGGCCTATATCAGCCTCGTAGCCTGCCCCGTTGGTCACTACGAGCGAGGCGTTGGGGGGTAGGCTGAGCGAGCGGGCCCAGGCCAGTCCGTCCTGACTTAAAGCTATGAGGACCCTCCTTGAGACTTCAGAGGCCGGCCTAACTACGTGCTCAAGGAGAGGAAGGCCACACACCTCTACGAAGGGCTTTGAGGGTCCCCAGAGCCTCGTCCCCTTGCCTCCAGCCATGACCAGTGCTACCTCAAAGCGGGGGCCGCTCACGGAGTCCTCCCTCTCAGCAGCGTGTCGTAGACCCTGGAGAGGGCTGACGAGACGAGGGAGGCGGCCACGTCGTCCTCGAACATGGGCAGCTTCGCTAGCGATAGGTTGAGCTTCTCCTTCATGGAGTCAGCCCAGTAAGTGGCTGTCAGGGCCTTGAAGCCATTTATGTAAAGGCTTAGCGCCGTCGCCAGGAGCTCGTCAGCTATGACCTTCTTGGTATCCTGCTCGAACTCCTCCGCGCTGAGGCCAGGAATGAGGCCCGCTGACCCAACTATGTCAAGTTCCCTCGCGGCCACCAGGAAGGCCCAGATGTTGGGATCGGACAGGAGGTCCCTTAGCGTGGTCATTATGAGCTTCCTGGCCTCCTCATCCGGCACTTCGGGGACAGGGGCCCTCTTGTAAAGGACCATAGCGTCAGAGGTCAGCTCGTCAAGCGTGAGCCCAAGGACTGAGCGCAAGACGTCCTCAGGCCTCCTCTGGGTGCTTGTAACGACCCTGTAGACAAGTGACGCCGCTTTCCCGCCGACGCTGGTGGAGGGGCCCGCCCACATGTAGCCCTTTGCGTCATAGAAGGCAGCCACGGCCACCGCGTCGCTCACGGTCCCGGTGGCCCTTCCGTTACATCTGAGCAGGAGGTCAGCGGCTGCCGCAGCCTTAGCCTCCGAGACTGTCCTGAATAGGTCAAGGAGGCCCTGCACTGTCAGCGCGTCGGGTACCCAGGCCACAACGTTAATTGTTGAGGCCCTGAGCGGCTGGTAGCGGGCGTCCATTTTGGGACAGGCCGGGTTGGTGAGCCCTACGGTACCGACAACTCCGTACTCCCCCTCTTGGGCGAAGCGGTACTCCCTCACGTTAGCGGCCGTCAACATGACAGGATCCTCAGGGTCGAGGCCTAGCTCAGCCCTGACGGAGTCCTTTAGCTCCTCGGGCTTCGAGAGGTCAACACCTTCGTCAACTTGGTAGATGGCGACCCTGGAGGAGACCACGAACCCCTTTAGGTGGGCGGTGGTGGCTATGTGCCTTGGCGTCTCGAACTCGACGACCAGCGCCCTGTCAGAGAGGCTTAGCCCCACCAAGGCTCAGCAGCCTCCCATATTCCTCATAGATGGCCCTCTTCATAACCTCATAGCTGACCCCCATCATGTTGGCCAGAACTGCGGTTCCGCCGGCGCCAACCCCCTCCTTGACGAAGCCCTCCTCATACATGGCCAGCCCCCTGTACGGCGAGTCAGAGAAGTCAAGGTCGGCCTTGAGGAGCCTAACGCCCTGACCTATGTCTTTAGCTATGGCCCTTATGTCGGCTGACCTGTCCTCGGCTATCCACCTGGTCGTGGCCACGGTGACCCTGCCGGGATCAAGCCTGCCAAGGGACCTCATTATTGACAGGACGGCCCCCATCTGGGTGCCCCCTGCCAGCATTACCTGGGCGCCCCTGCTGAGGGCCCCTGAGGCTATGCCTGCCATGGCCACATGGACAGGGTCGCCTACTATGTCGATGAGTCTGAGGGGGTCACTTACGCCCTTAGCTCTCGAGAGTGCCCTGAGGACTATCTGCCTCTTGAGGTCCTTCGGGTTATCTGGGGAGGCGCTGCTGACAAGCCTAACGCCCTCAAAGCCTAACGCCGTCATGACGGCTGCCGCCACAGTGGTGCCGCCAGGTATGCTCTCGCCTAACAGGACCAGGTCGTGTCCCCGAGCCACCATGGCCCCTAGGGACTCCCCCTCGGAGAAGATGGCGGCTGCGGTGCCTGGGGGCAAGGCGTCCTGCTCAGCAACGTCGTTGCCAGGCCTTGCAGAGGGAAGCCTCACGTGAGGGGCCTTAATTCCGTAGTAGGTGCCTGCGTCAACTATGAGGTAAGGGACGTCAACTAGCTGAAGTATGGCCCTCGTTAGGACAGCAGGGGTCGGGAGGCCCTCTGGGCTCACCGGTACGACGTTAAGCGTCCTGGGCATGCCAAGGGCCAGGTACTCCAGGTCCAGCGTGGGCGTGTAGAGCGTGCCCTCAGGCGAAGGTCCTGCGATGCTGACGCTAGGCCTCAGGGACGTTAAGGTGGAGCCGCCTACGTAAACAGCTATGGGTCTCAACTGCACCATCTGGATACGGTAGCCAGAACTAAAAATTTAAGGCTAAGTAGCGAGATCAGGCCTATAAAAAGGTCATTCTATGATCATTATGTTCTCCTCAGGGAAGCCCATCTTGACGAGGAGCTCCTTGACCCTCTTCCTGTGGTCGCCCTGTATCTCTATTCTGCCATCCTTATAGGTGCCGCCAGCCGCCAGCTCGCTCTTAAGCTTGGAGGCTATCTCCTTCAGGTTGAACTGCTTGTCGTCAATGCCCTCTATGACGGTCACCTGCTTGCTGAACTTCCTTACCTCAAGCCTTATCTTTATGACCTGTTGCTCGGCGTTTAGCTGCTCGCAGATCTCAGGAGGAAGGCCCCCACAGTCAAGCTCCTTGGACATGTGCTTTCTCTGCCACCCCACCCGTACGGGGTCTAGGACCGCTTCTAAGGATATAAGCGTTTGCTGCAGGGCTAAGCGGGGCTCACGATGTCAGAGGAGGAGAGGCCTCAGGAGGAGATGTCTGAGGAGCAGCAGGAGGGGGCCGCTGTAGCCTATGAGGAAACGACGCCATACGGTATCAAGCCGAGGGAGGTCTACTACATGTGCTTGAACTGCGGCTATAAGATAAGCAAGAGCGAGCTTGAGCAGTACCACACAATGATGTGCCCCAGGTGCGGTTACAGGGTGTTCATCAAGATAAGGGCCCCCTCGACGTTAATAGCGCCCCGTCGCGTTTACGCGGTCTAGCCCTGCCTTCTGCTGGCAGTCGCGTAGTGCTTAAGAACTATCTCTAGCACGACTTTGGCGGCGAGGGCGCTGGTCGACCCCCCTACGTCATATGGCGGCGAGACCTCCACGACGTCAGCTCCGACCAGCCTCTCGTCGACGACTCTATTTATGACCGTCAGGACGTCCATGGGCGTGAGGCCGAGGGGCTCAGGGTTCCCAACGCCTGGCGCGTAGGCCGGGTCAAACACGTCCATGTCAACGCTTACGTAGAGGCTCTCGCACCGGCTTAGCTCTGACGCTATTCCAGAGGCCACGTTCACAGGGCCCAGTGAGACGAAGTCCTGTGCCCACCTTACCGTAATCGATGACCTCCTGACGGCCTCTACCTCCTCCCTTGAGAAGGCCCTAGCGCCGACGTAGATAACCTTAGGGGGAGGGGAGGTCTCAAGCAGCCTCCTCATGAAGGTCGCGTGCCCTAGTCTGAGGCCCAGGTACTCGTCCCTGAGGTCGAGGTGAGCGTCAAAGACTACAAGGCACGGCCTGGCCCTTGAGAGGGCCCTGAGGGCGCCAAGCGTTATCGTGTGCTCTCCTCCGAGGAGTATTGGAACGCCCCGGGCCGCAACTTCCTCAACGGCCCTCTCAACCCTCGCGAGGGTCTCACTGACGTCACCTATTGACACAACGACGTCCCCTTCGTCAAAGGGGGCTGCGTCCTCCAGGTACACGTCCTTGATGAAGTAGCTGTTACTCTCTAGCGCCGCCGCGGCCTGCCTTATGGCGTCAGGGCCGAAGCGGGTCCCCGGCCTGTACGAGGTGCTTGAGTCGAAGGGCACTCCAAGGATCCTGTACCTGGACTTCTCGCTTCCCTCGATGCCCGCGAACCGCCTGGAGGCCTGCGTTATGTAGAGGGCCCCAAGACCCATTGGCTGCACCTCCTGAGGCCGCGCAGCATAGGTTAAAGCCTCAACTCATTGTGCGCCCCTGGGAACTTGGGTGTCACAGGAGGACATCTACGACAAGGTCATCGACCTGGCAAGGCGTAGGGGCTTCTTCTGGCCAAGCTATGAGATCTACGGCGGCCTAGCGGGGTTCTACGATATAGGGCCCTACGGCTTCGCCTTGAAGAAAAAGATAATAGAGGCCTGGAGGAGGCTCTTCGTCTTTCAGCACCAGGACTACGTAGTAGAGATAGAGACCCCTGTGATAGCGCCCTCGATAGTCTTTGAGGCCAGCGGACACGTGGAGAGCTTCACGGACCCAATAGTAAGGTGCAAGAAGTGCGGCCGCATCTACAGGGCCGACCACCTGGTGGAGGAGGCGCTCAAGATAAACGCTGAGGGCATGAGCCCCCAGGAGCTGACGGCCAAGATAAGGGAGAACAACATTAGGTGCCCTGTCTGCGGCGGCGAGCTGAGCGACGTCACGACCTTCAACCTCCTGTTTAAGACTCAGATAGGCCCTTACGAGGGAAGCGTGGGCTACCTGAGGCCTGAGCTGGCTCAGGGGATGTTCACTTCCTTCAAGAGAGCTTTCGAGAGCCTGAGGGGAAGGCTGCCGTTAGGGATAGCCCAGGTCGGGAGGGTTACAAGGAATGAGATAAGCCCCAGGCAGGGAATGATAAGGCTCAGGGACTTCACGATAATGGAGGTCGAGTTCTTCTTTGATCCCAAGTCTCAGGAGTGCCCTAACCTGGAGAAGGTGACGAACAGGAGGCTGAGGCTGAGGAAGTATGAGGACAGGCTGGCCGGCAAAGGGCCTATGGAGGTCACGGTCTCAGAGGCCATATCGAGGGGCCTGGTCATACACCCCTGCATGGCCTACTGGATGGTCGTAGGGCTTGACTTCCTCTCGTACTTGGGCATACCCCAGGACGAGCCCTTCTTTGAGGAGAAGGGCCCTCACGAGAAGGCTCACTACGCGACGCAGGTCTTCGACCTCATGGTTAGGACTTCAAGGTGGGGATGGGTTGAGGTGGCGGGCTTCGCGTACAGGGGCGACTACGACCTCTCAAGGCACATGAAGTTCAGCGGTCAGGACCTCCAGGTGTTCGAGCCCTACAAGGAGCCCGTAGTGGTCAAGTCAAAGAGGGTGACAGTTGACAAGTCCTTCCTGGGGAGGACGTTCAAGGAGAGGGCCCCAGAGGTCATGGCGGCCCTCGGCTCCATGGCCCCAGAGGAGGTGGAGAGGCAGATTAACTCCAAGGGGTCTGTGGCAGTGGCTGGCGTTGAGGTGCCTGCCGCCGCAGTGAAGGTCATCGAGACCGAGGAGAAGGTTTCAGGCAGGAAGTTCATACCTCACGTGGTAGAGCCCTCGTTCGGGACTGACAGGATCTTCTACGTGATCCTCGAGAGGTCCTACAGGGAGAAGGAGGGCCGCGTGGTGCTGTCGCTTCCGAGGCACCTGGCACCCGTTGACGCCGCTGTCTTCCCGCTGGTGGAGGGTGACGAGAGGCTCTCAAGGGAGGCGCTGAGGCTCAGGGACCTGCTGGTCTCGGAGGGCTTCACCGTGATATATGATGACGCTGGCAGCATAGGCAAGAGGTACGCAAGGGTAGACGAGCTGGGCGTGCCTGCGGCCTTCACGGTTGACTACAGGACCCTTGAGGACGGCACTGTGACTATGAGGGACAGGGACACCTGGGAGCAGGTGAGGCTGAAGCTTGAGGAAGCCCCTGGGGCGCTGAGGAAATTCATTTATAATCAGGCGGACATAAAGTCGCTGGGCGTGCCCGTCTAAAGGGAGGGCGAGCATGGTTGAGCGAGCAAGGCGAGAAGGTAGATGTTAGTAAGATGCTTTCGTTCATCCCTCCAGCCTCGACCGTTTACTCAAGGGAGCTGAAGGTCACGGAGAAGAGGGTCAGGCTCAACTACAGCCCTGACGTACAGGAGGGCTCCATGCTGCTCTCAAAGAAGCTGGCAAGCGAGCTAGGTATAAAAGATAAGGTTGAGGTCTCAGTGGGGGGCGGGAGGAAAAGGTTTACCATGACCGTCGTTATAGATGAGAACAGCTCCAACGACACAGACGTCTACGCTAACCCTGACCAGATGAGAACCCTCGGCATAGCTGACAAGAGCACCGTAGTGGTGAGGGCGCCACGCTGAGGGAACCCTGTAACCTAGACTGCGCCTCGGCGAGGGCTGTTCTCGAGTACAACGTTGACAGGATTGCTCAGGTGCTTGATGAGCACAGACAGCTTGTCCAGAGGGTGACGGAGACCGTAAACCAGGCCCTCTCGCTGCCTGAGGACCAGAGGGGGGAGACCTCTGAAGGCCTGAGGGAGCTCCTAGAAGGCCTTCACAGCGTGAGAGAGGGCCTTCTGAAGGCCGGAAAGGACTACCTCATGGTCGTCACCTGTTGCCTTAAGAGGGACGAGGACCTCGAGGCCCTTATAGGCTACTATGTTATGGCTGGCCAGAGGATAGAGCAGGAAGCCATTACCAGGGCTGGGCGGCTGGTGGCAGTAGGCGATGACCTGAATCATGTGAAGGAGACAGTCAGCGGTCTGCAGGAGCTCCTCATACAGGTCTCGGGCCTCAGAGGCCGACCCTCTCGCTGAGCCCCTGTATGATTATGCTCACCAGCTTATCGCCGCTGTAGTTAAGTATCACGCCGTTGCTGAGCAGAACGCTCTCCTCGGCCTCCTCTCGGCCAAAGCCTATGTAGAGCGTGTCGCTCTGTTTATCGTACTCAAGCCACATGGACTCGGGGTCCTCTATGACAAGCCTTCTCGGCGCGGCCTCGCCCAATATGGTCACCTGGCAGAAGGCCCTGGTCCGGCCAATTAAAGGTTGACCAGGCCTAGGGATGACGGTCAGGCCTCACACGGCTCCTCATCCTTTAGTCAGGCCGAAGTCGCTCTTCATCCCACGTTAGGGGCCGTGCGGGCCCTTAAGAGCTGAGCGCCCTGTCGCGCTCGTCAGGCGAGACTCTAAGGTCCCACAGCATCCTGGCGATCACCTTCATCCCGGCGCTGAGGGCGTCCAGGACCCTGGGGTTGAGCTGCATCCTCTCCTTTGGAGAGGGCGGCATGAGCCTGCTGAGCTGTAGGCTTAGGTCAAACATGGCCGCGAGGACGTCATGTGAGCCGACATAGCCGTCCCCCTTAACGAGCTCTGCGAGGCGAGAGGCCCAAGCTGCTGGGTTCTTGCTCCTCCTGGCCATTATGAGGAGACCTCCCACGGCAGCCCCGACCTCAGGCCTCAGCCTGTACGAGGCGTAATTAGCCGTGGCGACCTCGTTCTCAGCAAGCCTTTCAGTTTCTAGGGAGGCAGCTATCAGGCTGAACAGCTCCTCAGCTCTCCTGCCGCTCACCCTGATCAGCGTGGCCTCCCTGCCTTGAAGGCCTGGCCCTCTGAACTGGACGACAGACCCTCTCGTCGTCCTCCTCAGGACGAGCCTATAGACCTCAGGATTGAGCTCCTTAGGCATAACATAGGTCCCTGGACAGCGTTAGAGCGGCATAATTAAGAGGGTGTGCAACTCGGCCGTTAAAGCATAATTTAATAACCTCAAAAGCCGCCATGAAAGCCCCGTCAAAAGCCTCGAGACGGCGACTTAACGCTCATACAAGCTTCTTAACGCCAGCCAGCTCGTCCCACTTAACGCCAAAGGCCAAGAGGAACTGCTCAAAGGCCGACCTAACGTACTCAAGGTACTTGCTCGTGTCAACGTCGGAGAGCCTCGCGAGCCTGACGGGCTTTACGCCCAGCCTGTCCTTGGTCTTAACGAAGGACACTATGTCACCCTTGCTTACAGGCGTGCCGTCCTTGATTAGCAGTAACGCTGCCTTCACGTGCTGAGGCGTGTTCTTCTTGTACTCGCTCGGGTCCTTGCTCAACATGACGTTGATGGCGAGCTGGTCAAGCGCGTACTCCCTCCTCCTGAGCTTATTGTAGATCTCCTGCACCTTGTCCCTCAGGGCCTCAAGGGTCTTCTCAAGGTCCTCTGGGCCCCTGGTGGCGGCCAGTATCTTCATGACCTCAGATGTCTCGAACTTTATGAACTCCGGCGTGCTGCTCTTCTTTGCCAGCATGCCCTTTATGACGAAGTTTTCGCCCTCAAATCCGACATAGTTCTTCTTGAGGCCGCTGAACAGGACGAGCCTGAAGACCTTATCGACCTCAAGGTCGAGGCCGTGAGCTTCCTGGACGTACCTTACAAGCCCCTCAAGGGCCTCCTTAGGCGGGTCCCAGATGAAGAGGCTGTCGGTGTCGCCATATAGTATGTGCAGGTTCAGCTCAGAGGCCTTCTTAAGCGTGTCCATCAGGACGGCCCTGCCTATAGCGGTCACGCTCTCAGCCACAGGGAGGCTATAGAAGGCGAAGTTCTCGTTACCAAAGACGCCGTAGCTAGCGTTTATGTAGACCTTCATGGCGGCCTGAACTGTGTCATACCAGACCCTCTCCTCCTCTGCGAGGCCCTTGTCCTTAGCCTTACGCTTGTATACCTTGACCCTGAAGTCCCTCAGCAAGCCGACGAGCTGGCTTGATATCCCCTTCCTCTCCATGCAGACCCTGTGCCCGACCTCGGGCACCTCGACAAATTTGCCACAGTAGGGATTGTTAACGGTCTCATAGCTCAGGTTCCAGTTCCTTATGACTGACGGGTACAGGCTAGCGAAGTCAAGTACAACTACGTTGAAGAAGACACCCTGGGGGGGCTGAAGAACGATAGCTCCTCTGTACTTCTTGTCCTTTATTATGGCCATGCTCCTCGGCGACTGTGAGCCTATGGTCTCTATGTCATCACTGCTAGGTATAAGGAGCCCCCTCCTCCTGTGCTCCCAGTAGAGGGTGCCCCTGATCCAGGCCGAGACCTGTGACCTGGAGACCTCCTCGAGTCCTGTCTTGCTTATTCTCATCAGGAGTATGAGGAGGTTCCACGTTAGCTCATTATTGAACGTCACGAGACCCATGGTGAGCACCGCGTCCTGAAGGTTGTAGGAGGCCAGCTCCTCAAGGCTGACGTAATTGATGAACTTTGTCAGCTTGTACTTAGTCTGACCCAGGAGGGCCTCAGCCACGGCATCAAGGCTCTTCTCCCTGTACTTGTTACCAAAGGCGTAAGTCTGCAGCGCCTTGATGTCGAACAGCTTGTGAAGGTCGACGTGAAGGGCCCTCCTGAAGGTGACATAGTCCTGAAGGAACGTCATAGGCAGATCGTCGGGTGAGAGGCCCAGGTTGAGCAGCCTATTGTATATGTAGGGTAAGTCAAAGTTGTCGCCGTTAAAAGTGAATATAACGGCGTAGCGGCTGACCCTCCTAAGGGCCTCCAGGAGCATCGCCCTCTCGCTGTCGAAGAGCTCTATCTCAGCGTTAGGCGGCTCCTCCCCGCCGAACTCAACGCCGTCCCTCGCCAGGAGGAGGACCTGCCTCCTGCCAGTGTCGTCAACTAGGGACACGCTCATGACAGGCATGTCAGCCTTAGAGGGGTCAGGGAAGTGCCCCTCGCCAGGCGTGAAGACCTCTATGTCAAGGGCTACCTTGGGCACCCTGGGGGAGGGCTCCTCGAATATGGGGGCCCAGTCTAAAGCCAGGTCCTTCAGGTCGTCAGGGAAGGACTCCCTTATGGTCTTCTCCAGGTCCTCCCCCCTCCTCCAGTTCAGGGGGGACCAGGAAGTGGAGACCTCGTAAGGCATGCCCGGTATCAGCAGGTTGTCGTAGATGTAGTTGAGGAAGTACTTGATGTCAGCCTCCCACACCTTATAGCCTCTGTCAGCCACGACCTTCCTTAGGGTCCTCACGGCCAGGGGGTCATCAACCACTACCTTGGTCAGCCTCACGTCCTTATTCGTCAGGGGGTCCCTCTTGGTCACCACGGCGAGGTTGCTGAACGACTTGTACTTGGTCAGGTCGACGACGGGCCTCCCGTCCTCCTGCTCAACGGGCATGTTGGTCAGGAAGTAGGGCTTGTGCCCTGTCCTGTCGACCCACTTGACGACCCTGCCCTGTTGTGAATCGTAGAGGAGGGCGACGGCCTTCCCTACCTCGCCCTCATATCTCACCTCAAGCAGGTAACCCCTTGCAGAGTCCACGTAGCCGTCCTCCTGCGTGGACCACCAGCTGCTCGGCTCAGGCCTCTGCTGGGGCGACTCCACGTAGAACTCTGACGAGGGTCTTAGCCACTCGAGCTCAGCTGGCCTCTTCTCAACGCCCTTCTGCTCTGACCTCTCCTCGGCCTTTGGGGGCGTCTGGGCCGGCGCTGGCGTTGTCTTCTGAGCTCCCTCAGATTGGACTACGTTGGCGGCGTTGGCGCTAGGGGCCTCAGACGGGCCCCTGCCCTGGGCCTCGGCGCTCATGAAGTCAAGTATACTTGACTTCCTCCTCTGCTGCGGGGGAGAGGGAGCCCTCTGCTCTTCCTTGCCCTGGGCCTTCAGCTCGTTCTCAAGGTTCTTTATGAAGGCCTCTAGGTCAACTTGCTTCTTAGCGCTGCCGCCCTTCCCCTGAGGCAGTCCAGGACCCCCTGTCAGTGTTAGGGGCGGCCCTATTATAGCGTCCCAAGCTCTGTCGCGAGACTAGCGATCTTATCCTGAGCATCTTCGGGGGACTACCTAAGGAGCAAAGGCGTCAGGACCCTTTCAAGGCTTAAGTTCAAGGCTTAAATATTGATGCAAGACATTTACGTCTCTGGCGTTGGCCTTGGGGTACGTTGTTGGCATCTACAACTTCGCCTGGGTCCAGAGCTATGAGTTCATTGTGTACGCGCTAGGCCTTGCAGTGTTCCTCTGGCTGCTCTATGTGGCCTACGAGGGCTACAGGAGGTGGACCTGGGGAGGGCCCAAGTGGAAGATCATGTGTTGGCCTCCAGGCTACTCCGTTAAGGAGGCGATCTACAACTTCACGAAGTTCGCCCTCCTCCAGTGGAAGGTCCTGAGGCAGAGGTTCCCAGGCGTCATGCACGCCATGATATTCTATGGCATAGGCTGGCTCTTCCTGGCCACTATACTTAGGGCCTTAAACATGCACGTCGCGGTCTTCCTGACGGGCAACGTCTACTACGCCTACAAGCTCCTTAACAACCTGGCCGGCCTGCTGGTCCTGGTCGGGGCCTCAATAGCTATTGTGAGGAGGAAGCTGAGGCTTACGCCCAACCTCCCGCAGGACCCCTACTACTATTTGGTGCTGTCCCTGCTCATAGTAATTGTCGTAACGGGCTTCCTAGTTGACGGCATAGCTGTTGTTGCCTACAGGTACCTCTGGGAGAGGGCCTGGTTTGACCCAATAGGCTACCTTGTCTTCCTCTGGGCTCGTACAGTGCCGCTGCCGACTCTTCAGGAGATCTACAGGGGGCTCTGGCTGTTCCACATGAGCATTGCAATGGCTACCCTGGCCATTATACCGTACACCAACCTTTGGCACATTTATGCAGCAGCCATGAACGTCACCTTCCAGAGGCGCGGCACCCTCCCCCAGGGCGTTAAGCCCGTTGAGGACATTGATGAGAGGATAGAGGAGGGCAGGCCGCTGGGCGTTGTGAAGCTCTCTGACACGACATGGAAGCAGAGGATGGACTTCGACGCGTGCACGAGCTGCATGAGGTGTACCAACGCCTGCCCCGCCTACACCTCAGGCAAGGTGCTGAGCCCCAGGGACGTCATAGTGACCCTCAGGGACGCTATGTGGTCAGGCCTGTGGGACCAGCAGGCGTGGGGCGAGGGCAGGCTTCAGGTGAACCCCGAGGCGGTCTGGAGCTGCGTGACGTGTGGCGCCTGCCTCTACGAGTGTCCCGTGACGATCCATCACGTTGACACTATCATAGACATGAGGAGGGGCATGGTGAGCGTTGGGAGCGAATACGTGCCTAAGGACGCCCTCGACGCGCTGTACAGGGTCCAGACCGTTGGCAACCCGCTTGGCGCTAACCCAGCTGACAGGGACGAGTGGCTAGCCGAGCTGGCCAAGAAGTTTGGCGACGACGTAGTTGCGAGGGAGGGCGAGGAGTACTACTACCTCTACTGGGTGGGCTGCATAACGTCCTTTGACCCAAGGATGAGGCCCATCGCGGAGTCCGTGATATACCTGTTGAAGAAGGCTGGGCTCAAGGTGGCTGTTATACCAGAGCACTCCTGCTGCGGTGAGCCAGCAAGGTCAGTAGGCGATGAAGCCCTCTACGTGGAGCTCATGAAGCAGTCCCTCACAATATTGAGCAAGTACAGGTTCAAGAGGCTCCTGGTGAGCTGTCCTCACGGCTTCAACAACTTCAAGAACAACTATAAGCTGTACAGGGACTACCTGGCCAAGAGGCCTGAGACAGCCGAGCTCACTAAGGTCCTTGACAGACTTGACGTTGAGCACCACTCGGTGGTCCTCTTCAGGTTGCTCAAGGAGGGTAAGATCAGGCCCTCAAAGACCTTACAGTACGTGGTCACCTATCATGACCCGTGCTACCTGGGCCGCTGGAACGGAGTATATGAGGAGCCCCGCGAGGTGATTAAGGCCACTGGCCTCAGGCTTAAGGAGATGCCTCGCAACAGGTCCAGGAGCTTCTGCTGCGGCGGCGGAGGAGGCCAGATGTTCTATGAGGTCAAGAGGGGGACAAGGATAGCCACTATGAGGGCCCAGGAGGCCGCCAACGCGCTGGGGGAGCCGAAGGGCATAGTCGCCGTGGCCTGTCCCTACTGTAACACTATGTTCAGGGCCGAGGCCGGGAACTTCGGCTTTGAGGTCAAGGACATAGCTGAGCTCCTGAGGGAGGCCGTGGAGGACAGCGAGAACGGCGGCTCTACTGGGCAGTCTTCCTGACCCTTATCACCACCATGCCAGACCTGACGCTAACCCTGGCTGTTGAGGGGTCAACGGCGGCGGGCAGCGCGTACTCACCTTCGTACTTACTTATGTTCCTGGCCCAGTAGGTCTCACCGAAGGCCCTCCTCACTAGCTCAGACCTCACGCTCGCCTCCACCCTCACGGAGTTAGGGAACACCTTAATGTCAATGGTTCTGGCGTCAGAGCCCGGGAGGTCGATGGTTATGACGAGCTCGGACCCAGCGTCGTGAATTGACGCCAGGGGCTTCAGAGCGCCTCTCCTAAGCTCGCTCAGCCTCTCGTCAAGGAGGTTCTCAGGCCTGATGGTCTCCTCCAGCTCATCCATCATAGACCTCAGCCAGGCCTCCATCTCGTCGAACTCGGACATTACGTCCCTGACTATTCTCATCGCCCTTCTCCTCATCCTCTCAAAAATGTCGTCATAGGACAAGGGCCTCACCTCAGCTGTATATCAGGGGCGCCCTGTACTCATAGCCCTTGCCCATCTTGGCCAGGGCGTCCTTGGCCTCCCGCGCCATCCCCTGCAGCCTAAGCCTTAGGGTCTCGGCCTCCTGAAGGAGCTGGGTCGTGTCGACCTTCAGGCCTGCTATCTTTGACAGGCCATCTATCACGACGGCGGCCGCCTCAGGGTCAGGTATGTCAACGAAGGAGTCGCTCAGCAGGAGGACGGTGTTGACGCCCCTCTTCACGGACTCCTTCAGGATCGTTGCGTAGGGCCCCACTATGAGGCCGTCAGGGAACCTCTTGGCGGCCCCCTCAAGGGCTGAGGCCAGCTTCTCGGCATCAGGCGTCGTGGCTATCCAGTACAGCTGAGGCTGGGACTCGGCCCTCATGGGGTTACCGACGCCGCTCAGCCCGACCAGGTACTGAACCCCTCTCTTCCTGGCGAACTCGACTATGGCTATTGAGAGGGGCACTATGCCTGTGGCCACCGGCGTTATCTCGGTCACGAGGACCGCCAGCTCCCCCTTAACGTATATCCGGAGGGGGTACTTCACGGAGCCCCCGAGGATCAGGGCTGCTGGCGGGAGGTAGCCGTAGCTCTCGACGCCCACAACGTCCTGCATCCCAAGCGACCTGACCAGGTGGCCTGAGGCTATCGGGCCCACGAGGCCAGCGTCGGGCAGGCCTAGGACGAGGAGCCTGGGCCTACCCAGCTCCCCGTACTCTATGAAGTTGTATCCTAGGATCTCCTCCTCATAGGCAGCTAAGGGCAAGCGCGACACCACTGTCAGCCTTCCGGCAGAGCTTATTATATATCGCCTGGCCTTCAGCTCAAAAACATAGGGCCAGTAAGCGTTTTTAAGGAGGCTAATGAGCAACGCTTTTCTACTGGTCGGGCCTGCCTGACGCAGGTGGGTCGTGTATGACCCTCAAGGTGAGCATAGACCCAAGGGATAACTGCATAGCTGACATGGTCTGCGTCAGCCTGTGCGGCGACGTGTTCGAGATGAGCGACACCGATGGTAAGAGCCAAATAATATCGAAGTGGAGGACCGACCCCAGCGACATAAACCGCGGCCAGGTCCCAGACGACCTAAAGGACTGCGTCGAGGCCGCGGCCCAGAGTTGCCCAACCAACATAATTCACGTCGAGCCAGCTTAATTCGATTATTTAGACCAAAGATATAACAAAACAGATAGACGTTGTTTGTTGTCTAAAAACTGGCTTAAAGGTTCATGTACATGTAAAACTCTATTGGGGACGGGTACATCCTTGCCGTATCTGCCTCGGCCCTCTTCACCTCTAAATACGACTGCAATAGTTCCTTGCTGAAGACGGGCCTGAGGTACTCGTTGTCAGACTCCAGCTCCTCAAGGGCCTCATCAAGGCTCTTGGGGAGCGTCGGCAGCTTCTCCTCGCCCTTGAGCTCGTAGACGTTACCCTCGAACGGGTCGCCTGGGTCTATCTTCCTAACGATGCCGTCGTAGCCCGCCAGCAGGGTGGCCGATATCGCCAGGTAGGGGTTACAGAGCGGGTCGGGGCTCCTGAACTCGACCCTCGCCAGGCCCCTGTTGCCGCCCGTCGCCGGTATCCTGACCGCGGCGCTCCTGTTTGAGTGGCCCCACACGAGGTAGACCGGCGCCTCGTAGCCCGGCACGAGCCTCCTGTAGCTGTTAACGGTCGGAGCTACCAGCGCCGCGAGGCTCCTTCCGTGCTCAAGGACGCCGCCTATGAAGTACCTGGCCAGCTGGGTGAGCCTGCCCTCCTCGTCAACGAAGAGGTTTAAGTTGGCCTTCGGGTCCCACAGGCTGAGGTGGAAGTGAAGGCCACTGCCGTTGTCGCCGTAGATGGGCTTAGGCATGAACACCGCCACCAGGCCGTGCTCAAGGGCTGCCTGCCTGGCTACCTGCTTAAACGTAATTATTTCGTCGGAGACAAGGAGGGGGTCGCCAGCCCTCACGCTGACCTCCGACTGGCCGACTGCCACCTCGTGGTGAGTCGCGCTGAAGCCGTAGCCTACCTGCGAGAAGTAACTGAGGATCTTCTCCCTGACCACCTCAAGCGCGTCCGAGGGCTCAGCCAGGTGGTACGCCTTCTTGGTCCTGAGCGACACAAGATCTGAGTCCCAGGGCTGCTCGGGGGACTTCACATAGTAGCCGAGCCCCCTGAGCGGGTTGTCAACATCTACCTTTACTGACCTGAACAGGAAGAACTCCACCTCAGCGCCAACGAGGGGCCTGTAGCCCTTGTCCAGCAGGAACCTGCTGACCTCCTCTGCCATAAACCTTGGGTCCTTCTCATACCTTCTCCCGTCAGGCCAGTATATTTTTGACAGGACCCTAGCCCTCTCGGGCCTCCAAGGAAGCCTCGCGAAGGTCTGGACGTCAGGCGCCAGCATTAAGTCACTCCTATTGATGGGCTCAAAGCCCTCGACACTGCTGCCGTCAAAGGCCGCTACGATCCCTGGCGACTCCCTCTTGTAGGTCTCAAACGGTATGACCACGGACCTAAGAAATCCAGCTAGGTCTACGTACTGCACCTCCACAAAGGAGACGTCGTGAGCCTCCGCCGCGCTCAACGGCTTCACAGGCGAGGTGTCCTGTAGCCCTTGGGTTAATAAGCCTATTGGTCCTCTGGGTCTGTTGCGTATATGCTATGTATGTACGTTGTTAAGCGATAGCCATTATTAAGGGATGCTAGGGATTTAAAGGACCCCCTCCTTATTAAATTAGGGAAAGGCGCGTGGAATCCTCATCCGAGGCCCCGCTAGGGGGCCGTGCGCTTCCCCGCAAGGTCCAGAGGCTCGGCAGCTCATCCCTTATCATAACTCTTCCCCGTGAGTGGGCCCGCCTACATGGCCTCAGGGCCGGAAGCCTCGTAACGGTTGTCGAAGATGGCGACAGGCTTGTAGTGGTGCCGGGGGCTAGTGACAGGGTCCTCTCAGCGTCGTTCTCCCTTAGGCACATAAACCTGTGCAGGCACCTGGGCAGGGCCCTGTTCTGTGCCTACCTCTCAGGCGTCGACAAGGTGTCATTTTACTCTAACAGGCCCATGAGGCAGGACCTCCTTGAGAGGCTCTCAGAGGCCGCCAGGTCGGTCGACGAGGAACATATAGGCGTCAGCCTGTCGAGCCCCTATGAGGTAGAGCTATCAATAGAGGACCCCGTAGGTGACGTGGCCTCCTCGCTTGCCAACTATGGCAGGTCCCTCGCGGTGGCCATATCAAGGCTCTCCGAGCATGTTGTCAATAACAATATGAGCGAGGCTGAGCTCGAGGGCGTGTACAGGGACCTCAGGGCCCAGGCCTTCAGGCTCCTGAGGATCGGCTCTAAGGGCTTTCACATGGGGCTCTCCCAGGACCACCTGAGCAGGCTCCTCATGGCTGGCATCGGGCTCATGGCCTTGGCTAACGACGCCTATTACGTCCTGGCTAAGGACGTCCTCACCCTGATAGGCTCCATGAGCGAAAGCGAGAGGGAGCGACTAAGGTTCCTCCTCCAGGTCCTTGAGGTCTCCCTCGTCGCGACATCGGCAGGGGTTGACCCGCCGAGCGTTAAGAAGGAGGAGGACGCCTACTACAAGCTTAAGATGGTGCTCGACATAGAGGACCAGCTGGGCGACGTGGTCAGGGCATCAGGCCCTGCCTTCTCCTACGTGTTGGCCAAGGTCCTTGACCTGGCCAGGATAGTGAGGAACTTCGAGGAGACGCTGCTCTGTTACGCTATATTTAAGAAGTACTCTGAGAACGGACAAGATACAGGAGAAGCCTTTCAGCTGAGAGAACGTTAGAAACTACCTGCGTGAAGTCGGAGGCCAGGCGGCTGGCTGGGACCGTCGCAGACGCGTTGCTGAGCTGAGAGGCTAGGTTAGTCATGTCATTGAGGCTCGCCTCAGCTGCCTCAAGGTACTGGAAGTAAGTGGAGTTGGCGTTCATGTAGTGGCCCAGGAACGCCAGCGTCTTGAGGTCATCAAGGGCGGCAGTGGTGGCGTTGACGGCGCCTGAGGTCATATACTTCCTCGTCAGCGGGTCCGTGGTCTCGTTGGCCTCGGCTATGAGGCTCGTGGCAAGACCCGCCAGTCTGATGGCCGAGCTACTGACCTGTAGTGATACGTTGGTTACAGCCGCTAGCTTCCCCGCCTCCAAGGCCATGAGCGTAACGTTCATGAGGGCCGTCAGGTTCTTGTAGGCATTTATTATCTTGACGCTCGCGTTCAGGAGCTTAGCCTCGTAGGCCAGCCTGGCCGTAGTGTTGGCCAGGACCCTTGTGGTATTAGCTAGGGCCTGCCGCTCTTCAATGTACGAGCTCCTGAGGTGGACGTACTCCACGTACCAGTAGGCGTTACTGGCCACTACCAGCGCTGCAAGGACTATAACCAGGATCGCAAGAAGCCTCCCTCTCGAGCCCTCTGCCATAGGCCATCACTCAGGGGCGGTGACCCCAGGGTATTAATCCTTTAGGAGGCAGAACGCTGTCAGGGGGCAGTGATGGCCTGTCAGGGGAAGGGGCCCATCATAGTGATCTCGGGCCAGCCCGGCTCAGGCAAGTCAACTTACGCCAGGAGGCTCGCCGACGACCTAGGGCTCAGGTACTTCACCACGGGGCAGGCGTTCAGGGAGCTGGCCAAGAGGCTTGGGATGAACCTGATGGAGCTTAACGAGGCGGCTGAGAGGGACCCCTCGATAGACCTTGAGATAGACAGGGCCGCCCTCAGGGAGGCCGAGAAGGGGTGCGTGGTCATTGACAGCCACCTGGCTGGCTGGACCCTAAGGGAGGTGGCCGACGTGGCGATCTACGTTAAGGCATCCCTGCCCGTCAGGGCCCAGAGGCTCGCCCTAAGGGACTCAAGGCCCTACGCGGAGGCGCTGAGGGAGGCCTCAGGGAGGGAGCTGAGCCATTGGCGGAGGTTCTACGAGTACTACGGGGTTGACCTGAGGGACCTCTCAGGCTATGACCTCGTCCTGGACACGACGAGGCTAAGCGTGGAGGAGGCCTATGATATAATATTGACGTTCGTTAAAAAGTCGCTTGGTCTTCGTTGAGCCCTCAGCTCTTGGCCAGGCAGATCTCTATACTGCTTACCCTCCTGGTCCTCTGCTGGTTCGTCTGCGGGTCAGTGACAGTTATGTCATGGCTGCCTATGTCGATGCCCTTTATGGCAACGTTCTTGGCGAACCTGCTCCTGACTATCTCGACGGTGTCAACGGCCTTGGTTATGTTCCTTCCCCTGGCCTTTATCACCACCTGATTGACGCCCTGCTCCATCAGGGTCGTGAGCACGGCCAAAACATAGTTCATGACAGGCTTCTTACCGATCCTGACCTCAGGTGCTCCCTCACAGACCATTCCCGAACACCTCGACCCTACTTCATGGGCTACTTCTACAAAGCCCAGACCCCTATAAAAGCCTTCTTGAGAAGGCGATAGGAGCTTACAGGACCCTAAGGAACGCTTAAGAAGCCTCAGAGGTATTAACTCTAGGGCTTGCAATGTCGTACATATACTATGACCCGCTTGGAGGCCTCTTCCTGTTCATGGCCGCCTACTGGTGGCTCTGGATAGTGAGCTCTATAGTGGTCGGCGGCGTCACGGCGGTCATCGCCCTTACGGCCCCCAGGCTGGTGGGTCCTGAGCCCAGGAGCCTGGCGCACCTTAGGACGTCGATGGCCCTGACGGCCATAGCTATCATACTGGCAGGCTTCGGGATCTTCGTCGGTACGGCCTGGCTCATAGGTTACCTTATGGGTTACCCCATCGGCGGCGCTGGGATCGTTATGGCGGCGGTCATACTCACTGTCATCCTGATACTCTTCCAGTGGCTCCTCTCACCCCTCTTCATAAACCTGGTCTACAGGGCAAGGCCCCCCAGGACGCCAGAGGAGAAGAGGTACGAGGAGATGCTCAAGGAGGTCGCCAGGAGCAGCGGCATAAAGCCCCCTAAGCTTAGGATAGCCG